>NZ_JAKEIO010000157.1 GCF_021474405.1 [Streptosporangium] indianense | reverse complement strand
CGGACACCCCCCGACACGTCCCCTTCCGCTTGACAGCGGCTGCGGGTGCGTCGTGGCTCGCCACCCCTGGCTGCGGGCATGCGTGCCGCCGGGCCGCGGGCCCGCCCGGTCTCAGCGGCGAACGCCCTTGCGGTTCATACGCCGTAGTGCCTCCGCAACCGTCCCTGTGCTCCCTCGTCCGCGCCCACTCTGTCCAGGCCCAGCAGCGCCGCCCCCAGCACGGGGCTCGCCGTCACCACCTGCGGCATCGCCTTCGGGGCGCGGGCCGTCAGCAAGTGTTCGACGTGGTCGTTCAGTTGGGCGTGCCGGGCCGCCAGGACGCCGCCGCCCAGGAGGACCGGTGTCGGCTCGTCCAGGAGGTCCAGGCGAGTCAGGGCGACCACCGCCATGTCGACCACCTCCTCGGCCTGGCGTTCCACGATCGTGCGGGCGATCGGGTCGCCGTCGGCGGCCGTGGCGAAGAGGACCGGGGTCAGTTCGTGGCGCCGGAGCGCCGGGATGTGCTCCAGGTGCAGTGCCTCGACCAGGGCGTACACGGACGGCAGGCCGAAGTGGGCGGGGAGGGTGTGGGACAGGGCGGTGGGGGCGCCGCGGCCGTCCTCCGCCCGGGAGGCGTGCCACAGGGCCTCCTCGGACAGGCCCCAGCCTCCGCCCCAGTCGCCCGAGACCCTGCCCAGTGCCGGGAAGCGGGCCGTGCGGCCGTCGGGGCGCATGCCCACGCAGTTGATGCCCGCGCCGCAGACGACGGCCACACCCCGGGGTTCGGTCGCACCTGCCCGCAGGATGGCGAAGGTGTCGTTGCGGACCGTCACCGTCGTGCCCCATGCGCGGGCCCGCAGCGCCGCGGCCAGCCGCTCCTCCTCCACGGGGAAGTCGGCGTTCGCCAGGCACGCCGAGACGTGCGTGACCGAGGTGAGCCCTGCGGTGGTGAGGGCCTTGGTGACGGTCCCGGCCAGGTCGTCCATCGCCGCGGCCACTCCCACGGCCGGCGGACGGAAACCGCCCCCGCGTGCCGTGGCGAGGACCTCCCCGTCCGCCGTCACGATCGCGACGTCCGTCTTGCTGTTGCCCGCGTCGATGGCGAGGACTCGTGCGCTCAGGCCCACGCGAGGTGCTCCCGGTTGTGTGCGATCAGCCGGTCGGTGAGCGTCTCGGCGTACGCGTACTGGCCGACGAGGGGATGGGAGAGCAGGGCGCGGAAGACGCGGTCCCTGCCGCCGTGCAGGGCGGCCTGGAGGGCCAGGTCCTCGTAGGCCGTCACGTTCGCCATCAGGCCGGCGAAGAGGGGGTCCACGGGGTGCACGGGCAGCGGGGACGCGCCCTTGGACCCCACTGCCGCCTGCACCTCGATCACCGCGTCGTCGGGCAGGAACGGGAGCGTGCCCCGGTTGTACGTGTTCACCACCTGGTACGGCGAGCCGCCGCCGCCCAGCAGGGCCGCCGCCAGGTCCACCGCGGCCTCCGAGTAGAAGGCGCCGCCCCGCCGGGCGAGCAGCTCCGGCTTCTCGTCCAGGGCCGGGTCCGCGTACATCGCGAGCAGTGTGCTTTCCATCGCCGCCACTTCGGCCGCTCGGGACGGTTTCGTCCGCAGTTCCCGTACGACCTCGTCGTGCGCGTAGTAGTAGCGCAGGTAGTAGGAGGGGACCACGCCCAGGGTGTCGAGCAGGGGGCGGGGCAGGCGGAGGTCGGCGGCGATGGTGTCGCCGTGCTCGCCCAGCAGTTTCGGCAGGACGTCCTCGCCTTCCGGGCCGCCCAGGCGTACGGCCGTCTCCCAGGTGAGGTGGTTGAGGCCCACGTGGTCGAGGTGGACGTCCGGCGGCGTCACGTTCAGCAGGGCGGCGAACGTGCGCTGGAGGCCGATCGCCACGTTGCACAGGCCCACCGCCTTGTGGCCCGCCTGGAGCAGGGCGCGGGTCACGATGCCCACCGGGTTGGTGAAGTCGATGATCCAGGCCCCGGGGTTGGTGCGGCGGACGCGGTCCGCGATGTCCAGGACGACCGGGACCGTGCGCAGGGCCTTCGCCAGGCCGCCGGCGCCGGTGGTCTCCTGGCCCACGCAGCCGCACTCCAGGGGCCAGGTCTCGTCCTGCTCGCGGGCCGCCTGGCCGCCCACGCGCAGTTGCAGCAGGACCGCGTCCGCGCCGTCCACCGCCTCGTCCAGGTCGCTGGTCGTGGTGACGCGGCCCGGGTGGTCCTGGCGGGCGAGGATACGCCGGGCGAGGCCGCCGACGAGGTCGAGGCGGCCTTGGGCCGGGTCCATCAGGACCAGTTCCTCGACGGGCAGGGTGTCCCTCAGGCGGGCGAAGCCGTCCACGAGTTCGGGGGTGTAGGTCGAGCCTCCGCCGACCACGGTGAGTTTCATGGTGTTCAACCCTTTACTCCGGTGAGCGTGACACCCTCGACGAACGCCTTCTGGGCGAAGAAGAACACGAGGATCACGGGGGCCATGACCAGCACGGTTGCGGCCATGGTGAGGTTCCAGTCGGTGTGGTGCGCGCCCTTGAACGACTCCAGGCCGTAGGAGAGCGTCCAGGCGCCCGGGTTCTCCGAGGCGTAGATCTGGGGGCCGAAGTAGTCGTTCCACGCGTAGAAGAACTGGAACAGCGCCACTGCGGCTACGCCCGGTTTCGCCATCGGGAGCACCACCCTCAGCAGGGTGCGCAGATCGCCGCAGCCGTCCACCCTGGCCGCGTCCACGTACTCGTCGGGGATCGTCGTCAGGAACTGGCGCAGCAGGAAGATGGAGAACGCGTCGCCGAACGCCATGGGGATGATCAGCGGCCACAGGGTGCCGGACAGGTCCAGCTGCTTCGCCCAGAACAGGTACATCGGGATGACGATCACCTGCGGCGGCAGCATCATCATCGAGATGACCAGCATCAGTGCGAGATTGCGGCCGCGGAAGCGGAACTTGGCCAGGGCGTAGGCGACGGGGATCGAGGAGACGACCGTGAGGACCGTGCCCAGGCCCGCGTAGACGAGGGTGTTCTTCCACCAGGTGAGGAAGCCGGGGGTGTCGAAGACCTCGGCGTAGTTGCCCCACTCCCAGGTGTGCGGGATCAGGTCGCGGCTCAGCGCCTGGCTGTCGCTCATCAGGGAGGTGAGGAAGACGAAGACGAAGGGCAGCGTGAAGAACAGGGCCGCCGCGACGCCGAATGAGTGGATCGCGATCCATTCCAGCAACGCCCTGCGGTGGGCCGTGCGTTGTGCGGGCGAGGGCGGGGCTTTCAGCTCCAGGGGCTTGTCGAGCAGCTGTGTCATCGTTCACCTGCCTGGATCAGGCCGCCCCGGCGGCGCATCAGGAGTGCCGTGAAGGCCATGGAGAGGGCGAAGAGGACCAGGGCCACCACACAGGCCGAGCCGTAGTCGAAGCGCTGGAACCCCAGGTTGTAGACGAGTTGGGGGAGGGTGAGGGTCGACCTGTCGGGGTAGCCGGGCTCGAACTGGGTGCCCGCCCCCTGGATCACGCCCGAGGCGACCTTCCCGGCGATCAGCGGCTGGGTGTAGTACTGCATGGTCTGGATCACGCCCGTGACGACGGCGAACATGACGATCGGTGAGATGTTCGGGAGCGTGACGTAGCGGAAGCGCTGCCAGGGGCTCGCGCCGTCCAGCTCCGCCGCCTCGTACTGCTCCTTCGGCACGTCGAGCAGGGCCGCCATGAAGATGACCATCAGGTCGCCGATGCCCCACAGCGCCAGCAGGGTCAGGGCCGGCTTCGACCAGGTGGGGTCGTTGAACCAGCCGGGCGTGGGCAGGCCGGCCCTGTCGAGGAGTGAGTCGACCGGGCCCGTGCCGGGGTTGAGGAGGAAGGCGAAGGCCATCGTGGCCGCGACCGGCGGGGCCAGGTAGGGCAGGTAGAAGAGGGTGCGGAAGACACCCGTGGCCGTCTTGATCCTGGTGATCAGCAGGCCCACGCCCAAGCCGAAGGCGACCCGGAGCGTGACCATCACGACGACCAGCCACAGGGTGTTGCGCAGGGCGGGCCAGAAGAGGGGGTAGTGCTCGACGACGTACGCCCAGTTCTTCGTGCCCACCCACGCCGGCGGCTTGAAGCCGTCGTAGCGCATGAAGGAGAAGTAGACGGTGGAGATCAGGGGGTAGGCGAAGAAGACCGAGAAGCCGATCAGCCAGGGGGACAGGAAGGCGAGGGTGCGCAGGGCCGAGCGGCGGTGCTTCGCGCGCAACGTGAGAGTGCTCATGGCCTACTTCGCCTGCGCGATGTCCGTGTCGATCTGACGGGCGGTCTGCTGCAGGCCCTTCTTCAGGTCGGTCGCCTTGCCGCTCTCGTAGTCGTAGCCGAACTGCTGGATCGTCGTCAGGTAGACACCGCCGTTGACGGAGGCGGGGGCCGTGGTGGAGTCCGGGTTCGCGGCGATCTCCAGGAACGTCTTGAAGCGGGGGTCGTACTTCAGCTTCGGGGACTTCAGGGCCGCCAGCGTCGAGGGCACGTTGTGGATGGCGTTGGAGAAGTCCACCACCGCGTCCGTGTCCCTGGTCATGTACTTCACCAGCTCCCAGGCCGCGTTCTGCTTCCGGCTGGTCGCGGCGATGCCGGCGATGGTGCCGGTGATGTATCCCTTGCCGTACTCGTCGGCCCGGTCGTCGGGGACGGGCAGCGGGGCCACGCCGATGTCGAACTTCGGCTTGGTGTCCAGAGCCATGCCGAGGCGCCACTCGCCGTCGAGCTGCATGGCGACCTGGCCGGTGTGGAAGGGGTGCTTGGGGCCCCATTCGTCGCCCAGCTCGGAGCGGTAGGTCTCCAGCCTGCGGTAGCCGCCGAGCGCGTCGACGAGCTTCTTCTGGACCGTGAAGGCCTGGGCGAACGCCGGGTCCTTGCCGACGTTCGACTTGCCGTCCTTGTCGAAGTACGTCGGGGAGAACTGGCCGAGGTAGTGCTCGGTGGTGGTCTCCCAGCCGTGGTAGTTCGGCATGAAGCCGAGCTGCCGGTACGTCTCGCCCTGGCGGATCGTCAGCTTCTTCGCGTCCTTCTCGAACTCCGACCAGGTCTTCGGCGGGGCGGTGATGCCGGCCTTCTCGAACGCCGTCTTGTTGTAGTAGAGGCCGTAGGCGTCCCCGAGGAGGGGGACCGCGCAGCGGTTGCCGTCGAACTGGGTGTACTCGTTCATCGCCTTCGGGAAGGTCTTCCCCGGGTCGACGCCGGACTTCTCGAAGAACGGGTTGAGGTCCACCAGGGCGCCCGACGAGCAGAACTTCCCGACGCTGTTCGTGGTGAAGGACGAGATCACGTCCGGGGCCTTGGCGCCACCGGTGCGCAGGGCCTGGTTCATCTTGTCGTCCGTCATGTTGCCGACGACGTCGACGTGGATGTTGGGGTGCGCCTTCTCGAACCCCGCGACCAGGTCCTGGACGGCCTTCACCTCCGACGGCGCGCTCCAGGCGTGCCAGAAGGTGAGGGTCGTCTCCTTGGACGCGTCGTCGCCGGCACCGGCGCCGGACTGACCGGTGCACGCGGTGGCGAGAAGGGCGAGGGATGCGGAGGCGGCGAGGGCGATGACTGAATTTCTGGACATTCCGGGCATGGCGGAACTCCCTGAGGACGGGAAAGAGGGGGAGACGGGAAATGCGGGAGGGGGGCGGGATCAGCGGGAGGTGTCGAAGACCTCGTCGCGCGTCGTCGCGAGGGCGCTCTCCAGGGCGCCGCGCAGCACGGGGTGTTCACGCACGTCGCCCACGACCAGGCGAGGGCGCGAGGCGGCCAGTTCTTCCAGCTCGGCCTGGACGAGGGCGCGCAGCGGCTCGCCGCCCGAGGTGAGGGAGGCGCCGCTCAGCACGACGAGTTCGGGGTCGAGGACCGAGACCAGCGAGGCCAGGCCGGTGGCCAGCCGGGTCGCGTAGGTCCCGAGCAGGCGCCGGTGGGCGTCGTCGTCCGACCGGGCCGCCCTGGCGAGCAGTTCGGCGGCGGCCTCGGCGTACGGGCCCTGAGGGATGTCCTCGATGCCGAGCTCGGCGGCCAGCCGGGGAACGGCCTGCGAACCGGCGAGTTCCTGGTAGCCGCCGCTGTTGGCCTTGGTGACCTGGCGGACCAGGGGGGTGCCCGGCACCGGCAGGAAGCCGACCTCGCCGGCGCCGCCCGTCCAGCCGCGGTGCAGCCGGCCGCCCAGCACCAGGGCGGCGCCCAGGCCCTCCTCGTTCCACAGCAGCACGAAGTCCGTGTGGCCCCGGGCCGCGCCGAGGCGCTGTTCGGCGAGCGCGACCAGGTTGACGTCGTTCTCGTACTCGAACGGCATCGGCAGTGCGGCGGCGAGCTCGTTCAGCAGGGTGGGGGAGTGCCAGCCCGGGAGGTGGGAGGCGTAGCGCAGGCGGCCGGTGGCGGGGTCGAAGGCGCCGGGGGTGCCGATGACCAGGCGGTGGATGTCGTCCCGGGCGAGGCCTGCCGCCTTCACCGCGCCGTCCAGGGCGTCGGTGACCTGCTGGACGACCGGGGTGCCGGTGCGCCGGCCGGGGGTGGGCAGCTCGTGGCGGCCGACCGTGCGGCCGGTGATATCGGCGATGGCGGCGAGGATCCGCTGGGGGGTGACGTCGAGCCCGGCGGCGTGACCGGCCGCCGGGTTGACCTCGTAGAGCTGGGCGCTGGGCCCCGGCCGGCCTTCGGTGGTGCCGGTGGCCAGGACGAGGCCCGCCGCCTCCAGGCGGGCCAGCAGCTGGGAGGCGGTCGGCTTGGACAGGCCGGTGAGCTTGCCGATCCTGGTGCGGGAGAGCTGTCCGTGCTCCAGCAGCAGGTCGAGGGCGGCGCGGTCGTTCATGGCGCGCAGGACGCGTGGGGTGCCCGGCGTGCCGGCGGTTCCTGCCATGCGTGTCCACACCTGCCCTTCGGCTGCTCAGCTTCTCAGTGATCAGGCGGGGAAGTCCATCGGAGGCCGTTCCCTGGAGATCATTGTTAGGAAAGTTTCCTATCGGTGGGAGGAAGGTAGGCCCGGCGTCGCACGGGCGTCAAGAGGGGCCGGCCCGCCGTGGGCCGGGCACACCTGCCCGGCATGCCTGCCGGACATGCCGAGAGGGCGGTGTCCGGCAGAACCGGACACCGCCCTCTTTCGTCGGGGGCTGCTACTTCGTGGTGCTCGTCGGAGTGGGAGGAGTGAGCGGGGACGCCGCCGCCGACTGCGGGGACGACGAGTTCGCGTACACCGACGGCGCGGCCATCCCCGCCGTCGGGTCGACGGGCTGCTCCTCCACCGAGGCCGTGGCGCCGCCCACGATCCGGATGTTCGCCGCGTCGAAGGCCCGCTTGACGCGCCAGCGCAGCTCGCGCTCCACGGTCAGGGACTTGCCGGGCATCGTCTTGGCCGTGACGCGCACGACCATGGAGTCCAGCAGCACGCTGTCCAGGCCGAGGACCTCGATCGGGCCCCACAGCAGTTCGTTCCAGGGCTCCTCGGCGCTCATCTTCCCGGCGACCTCGTCCAGGGTGGCCTTCACCTTGTCCAGGTCCTCGCCGGCGTGCACGGTGACGTCGACGTTGGCGGTGGCCCAGCCCTGCGAGAGATTGCCGATGCGCTTGACCTCGCCGTTGCGGACGTACCAGATCTCACCGCCGTCGCCGCGCAGCTTGGTCACGCGCAGGCCGACCTCGATCACCTCGCCGGAGGCGACGCCCGCGTCGATCGTGTCGCCGACGCCGTACTGGTCCTCGAGGATCATGAAGACGCCGGACAGGAAGTCCGTGACGAGGTTGCGGGCTCCGAAGCCGATCGCGACACCGGCGACACCGGCCGAGGCCAGCAGCGGGGCGAGATTGATCTGGAAGGTGCCGAGGATCATCAGCGCCGCGGTGCCGATGATCAGGAACGATGCCACCGAGCGGAGCACCGAGCCGATGGCCTGCGAGCGCTGCCGTCGGCGTTCGACGTTGACGAGGAGCCCGCCGAGCGCGCTGCCGTCCACGGACTGGACGGTCCGGTTCATGCGGTCGATCAGCTTGGTGATCGCCCGTCGCACGAAGACCCTCAGCACCGCGGCGATCACCACGATGAGCAGGACCCTCAGGCCGATCGCGAGCCAGGTCGACCAGTTCTGCTCGACCCAGCCCGCGGCGTTCGTCGCGCTCTCCTGGGCGTCCTGGAGTGAAGGCACTCTCGGGGACTGGGTATCCGAGGGGGTCGGCGACGGTGACGGGTCGGCGGCCATCAGGACGGCGTCCGCGAGGGACAGGGACACGGCAGGTACCTCCAGGTGCAGCGGTCCGCCCCGGTGCGGTGGTTCTAGGGGGTCAAGGTCACGGCAGGGTCACCGAAGGGGCAGAACCACCACACTAACGGGGCATTGTGTGTGCTATCGCGGATTGTGTGAAGGAGAGACCGTGCTCACCTGGGCTTGAACAGGCCATGATCCGGGGGATGAATGGGATGTGGTCGAAAACACTCCCAGCCCGTTACGGGGACATGGTGGCGCTTCCACCAGGCATGAGGGGAGACTGGCTACGAATCGTCCCGGCGCGAGCCACGCGCCGCCGGCGTCCAAGGAGGCATCCGTGCCGCATGTCCTGGTCCTCAACGCGTCGTACGAGCCACTCGGTGTCGTACCGCTCCGCCGCGCGCTCGTCCTCGTCCTCGAGAACAAGGCCGTCTGCCTCGAGGAGTCCGGCGCCTATCTGCACAGCGCGACCGTCACAGTCCCCGCACCCAGCGTGGTCCGGCTCAAGCGATTCGTCCGGGTTCCCTATCGGGGGCCCGTTCCTCTCACCCGCCGGGCGCTGTTCGCCCGCGACGGGGGCCGGTGCATGTACTGCGGTGGCGTCGCAACCAGCGTCGACCACGTCATCCCGCGCAGCCGCGGGGGCAAGCACGTCTGGGACAACGTGGTGGCGTCCTGCCGCCGCTGCAACCACGTGAAGGCCGACCGGCACCTCTTCGAGATCGGCTGGCGGCTGCGCCACAAACCCGCCCCGCCGTCGGGCCTGGCCTGGCGCATCATCGGGACCGGCCATAGGGACCCGCGCTGGCTGCCGTACTTGCAGCCGTACGGCGCGGACGACGCCATGGCCCGGATCGACGGCATTTCCGCCTGACGAGGATCCGGGCCTTCGTATTGCCGCGTGCGGTGAGCCGGCCCCGGGAGTCCCCTGTTCCCCCGGGGCCGGCCGGTCACGGGCCGGCCGCGGTGGCGCTCACGCGTACCGCAGCTCCGCCGGCCGCACCGAGCGGCCCAGCAGGGGCAGCGAGGTCGCCGCGGCGAGCAGACAGGCGGCGTAGACGGCGACGGGCACCAGGGCCGCCGCCCAGGGGAACGGGTGACCGGTGAGCAGCGCGTAACCGGCGGCGACGGCCGTCCCGCCCAGGCCCGCGAGCAGCACCGCCGGTGCCAGCGGCAGCGCGGTCTCCAGCAGCAGGGCCCGGCCGAGCACCGCGCGCGGCACGCCGGCGGCGACCTGCGCGGCAAGACCGCGTCGGCGGGTGGCGAGGGACTCGGCCGTGCCGACGGCGAGGCCCGACAGCGTGATCGCGAGAGCGACCGCGATGGCGACGCCGGTGAGATCGAGGCCGGTGATGTAGTAGTCGGGGCTCTCGGCGAGCTGCTTGCCGGTGCGCACCTCGTCGAGGAGCACCGCACGCACGCCCGTGAAGCCGCCCCCGACGACCGTCACCAGCAGCACCGCCGCGTGGGTACGGGCCGCAGCCCACGGGTCGTCGCGCAGCCGCTCCGCCGCGATCAGCGCCGCCGCCGACCGGGCCCGGGCCGCAAGGATCCGTCCGGTCACCCTGGCCGCGGCACCGGAGAGCCACACCGCGCCCGCGCCGACCGCGAGCACCGTGCCCACCATCATCAGTGGCGGCCCGGCGTACGGCCGGTCGGGGGCGGCCGGGGACGTGCTGAGCACGGCGACCAGCGTCACCACCCCGACCAGCACGACCCCCGCCAGGAACAACACCCCCGGCCCCCGCCCGGTGCGCGGCCCGAGCCGGCGCACCCAGCCCAGGGGCGAGGCGACCACCCGGCGCAGCGCCAGCGCGCCCGCCGCGGCGCCCAGCAGCGGTACGCCGGCCGCGACCAGGGCGATCCCCACCCAGGCCAGGACGGTCGGCCGGTCCCACAGGCGCAGCAGGACCGGCACCGAGAAGACGGTGGCGACCGCCGAGCCCAGCAGACAGGCCAGACCGGTCTCCAGTGCGGCGATCCGTCGCACCTGCCAGGCCGTCGCCCCGGCCAGCCGCAGCCCGGCCAGCCGCCGGTCGCGGTGCACCGCCCCGATGCGGGCGCACTGGCCGAGGAACCCGAGCACCGGCACGAGCAGGAGCATCAGGCTGACGATCACGCCCGCCCGCGTGCCCGGCTCGTCCAGAAGCCCGGCGGCGACGGGCACGTCGTGACCGCCGCGCAGCGATGCCAGGGCGACGGCGGTCAGTGCGAACCCGGTCGCGAGCGCCGCCCCCGTCGCCGTGAGGGTCACGCGCCACCACTCGCCGCGGTCGGAACCGCGGGTGAGTTCGAAGGCGAGACGCAGATCGGCCTTCAGTGACGTCACGCCGTCACCCCCAGTGCCGCCACGGCCCCGTCCCGCAGCTGGACCTCGCGGTCCGCGTAGGCGGCCACCTGGGCGTCATGCGTGATCAGCAGGACGGCCGTGCCCGCGTCGCGGGCCGTGTGGACGAGGGCCGTCATGAGCTGCTCGCCGGCCAGGGAGTCCAGCGCGCCCGTCGGCTCGTCGGCGAAGACCACCCGCGGGCCGGTGACCAGGGCCCGGGCCATTGCCGCCCGCTGTGCCTGACCGCCGCTCAGCTCGCCGGGCCGCAGGTCCTCCTGGCCCCGCACCCCGAACCGCTCCAGCCACTCGCCGGCCCGGGCCCGGGCCTCGGCGCGGCCGGTGCCCGCCAGCAGCAGCGGCAGGGCGGCGTTGTCCAGGACCGTCAGCTCTGGGATGAGCTGGCCGAACTGGAACACCACGCCGAACTCGGTGCGCCGCAGCTCGCTCAGCCGCTTCTCGGGCAGGTCCTCGAGCCGCCGGCCGTCGTAGGTCACCGAGCCGGCGTCCGGGCGGACGATGCCGGCCAGGCAGTGCAGCAGCGTCGACTTGCCGCTGCCGCTCGGCCCGGTCACGGCGAGGATCTCGCCCGCGTGCAGCTCGACCGAGGCGCCGCGCAGGGCCGGGCTCCGGCCGTGCGCCTTGGTGAGGCCGGTGGCCGAGAGGAGGGGCACGGGTCTGCTCATGCTGCGTCGACCTCCGCGGTCAGGGTGGTGAGCCGGGCCGCCGTGGTGTTCATCCAGCGGAGGTCGGCGTCGAGGTGGTTGAGGGCGTAGTCCGCCGAGAGCACGGTCGCGAGGTCGGCTCCCTTGGCGGCCTTGACCGCCGTGAGTTCCCGCATCCGCTCCATGTGCGCGGCGCGCTGGGCGCTCAGGTACCGGGCCGGGTCGCCGCCCGAGAGGATCGCGACCACGACCTTGGCGAAGATCTCGTTGGCCACGAAGGGCGCGGGCGGTGCGATCTCCCCGGCCCACCGGGCCAGTTCCTCGGTGCCCTCGTCGGTCGTCCGGTACGCGGTGCGCTCCGGACCGCCGTCCGAGCCGGTGCCGTCGACCTCGGCGAGGCCGTCCCGTACGAGGCGCTGCAGGGTCGTGTAGACCTGCCCGTAGGCCAGCGGGCGGGCCTGCGGGAAGCGTTCGTCATGGCGTCGCTTGAGGTCGTAGCCATGGCTCGGACCTGTCGCGAGCAGGCCCAGCAGGATGTGGCGGGTGCTCATGGAGATCATTATGTACTGAGTACATGTACTGAGTGAATAGTGGGCGGCGAGGAACTTCGCGACCCGACCTGCCGAGGTTCACTCGGAGACCGCGTACGCCTCCGCCGACCACAGCGAATAGCCGTACCGCGTCGCCCGCTCATCGCCCTGCACCCGCACGAAGCGCACGTCCCGCTCGTCCATCGGGACGCTCTCCCGGCCGCCCCTGCCGTCCCGCACGGTGGCGGCGGTGCGCCAGCGGCGGCCGTCCGGGGAGACCTGGACGCGGTACGCCGAGGGGTGCGCGTCCTGCCAGTGCAGCGCGACCCGGCCGAGCCGCGCCGGATGGGCCAGTTCGACCTGCCACCAGGCGCCGTCGTCGACCGGGGACGACCAGCGGGTCTCCGGGTCGCCGTCGTTCGCCGCCGACGCGGGGAAGTCGGGCGTCTCGTCGCCCGAGGAACGGGCGGTGCCGTCGCGGGCCAGGTCGGGGCCGCCGGTGGGCGGGACGGCCCGGACGGTGAGCGTGCGGTCCGTCCCCGCGAACGCCAGCCGGACCTCGTACGACCGCATCGGGGCGCCGCGTTCCACGGTCACCTCGACGGGGACCTCCACCGTCGTGCCGCGCCGCACGGTCAGCTCGCCCTCCGGTACCCGGACCCGGACGCCGTCGGGCGCCTCGGCGGTCAGCCTGCCGCGCACGTCGGCGGGGCGCAGCGACCCGAGCCGGGCGGTCAGCCGCTCGGTCCGCCCGGTTTCGACGTCCGCCCGGTCGCGAGGCAGGCCCAGGGAGGTGGCGGGGGATCCGGTGAACCAGGGGATGAGGTGGTGGACGCGCGACGGGGCGGGGCCGGTGACCCGCAGGGCGTCGGCCCGTGCCGCGATCCGCACCTCGGTCGCACCGGACGCGTCCAGCCGGCCCGCCTCATGCCAGCCCCGCCCTGGCACGTGCACCTCGACCGCTCCCTCCGTGCCCGGCTCGGTCAGGGCCGTCACGGCGGTCAGCGCCCGCGCCCGCTCCAGGCGCAGGGTGCGGCCGTCACCGGGGTTGCGGGGCGGCTCGTGGTGGATGCCCGACCAGGCCGCGTACGACTTCTGCGCCCGCTGCAGGAACGGGTCCAGCACGCCCGTGCCGACCTCGACCGGCGCCGACCCCAGCCGCGCCCGCAGCGTGCCCAGCCTGCGGTACGCGTTCCAGGCCGCCGCCGCGTCCCCGGCGCGCTGCGCCTCCAGCATGCCGAGCGCGGCCGTGCCCGCCTCGCCGTAGCGGGCGAGCTGCTCGGACCAGGGGGCCACTTCGGCACCGAGGCCGGTCCCCGACAGCCGCCGGGGCAGCTCGCGCAGCACGGTGAAGGCCTCGCGCAGCCGCCGCGCGGCGGCGTCGCCGGTGCCCGCGCCGCCCGCCGCGCGGGACTCCCAGTACGCCTCGGTCAGCGGGCGCAGATACGCCGACTCCCCGTCGTCCAGGACCGACGAGGCGTCGTTGCCGGCGAGGGCGGCCAGGGCCTGCTCCCGCCGCGTGTCCCCGCCCGCGAGGTCGGCGATCGCCGCGCGCCAGGACTCCCCGGGGCGGTAGGCGCGCGGGTTCCAGGCGTAGTCGGCGCTGGTGAACAGCGGGATGCGGGAGGCCTCGGGCTGCTGCATCGCGTTGGCGAGCAGGCCGGCCGAGCCGGTCGCGACGGCCGGCTCACGGCCGCGGTACGGGCCGAGGAAGACACGGCCGGGGGCGTAGTCGTTGACCGGGTAGTTGTCCATGGTGACCAGCGGGTGCCCGAACGCCCTGCGCGCCTCGGCCAGTTCGCCGCCCGTGATGGTGCGGGGCACCACCCCGACGCCGGTCCACGCCACCTCGACGCGCGCGGCCAGCTCGCTCGCCAGTGCGCGCCGGTAGTCGGTCGTGCCGTCCTCGTAGTACTCGGTCGGCATCAGGGACAGGCCGGCGGCGCCGGGGTGGCGCTGCGCGAGGTGCCGGGCCACCGCGTTCGCCACCCGGGCCTGCGCCCGAGCCGCCGCCTCGGGGCCGGAGCCGAACCGGTCGGCGTCCGCCCCGCAGTGCCACTCGCTGTAGCTGACGTCCTGGAACTGGAGCTGGAACGCCCGGAAACCCAGCGCCCACATCGCGTCCAGCTTGCGGGTCAGTGCCCGCACGTCGGCGTCCGAGGCGAAGCACATGGCTTGGCCCGGGGCCACCGCCCAGCCGAGCGTGACGTGGTTGCGGCGCGCGCGCTCGGCCAGCTCCCGGAACCGGGCCCGCTGCCCGGCCGGGTAGGGCTCCCGCCAGCGGGCCTGCCGGTAGAGGTCGTCCCCCGGGGCGTACAGGTAGCGGTTCTGCTTGGTGCGCCCCATGAAGTCTAGCTGCGCCAGCCGCTGCCCGTGCGTCCACGCGGTGCCGTAGAAGCCCTCGGTGATGCCGCGCACGGCGCTGCCGGGCCAGTCGCGGACCACGGCCGACGTGATCGTCCCGTCGGGGCGCAGGAGCTGCCGCAGGGTCTGGACGGCATGGAAGAGGCCGTCCTCGCCGGTGCCGGTGAGGAGGACGCCGGCCCGGCCGACGGTCAGCTCGTACCCGCCGGAGGGCAGGGCGTGGCGGTCGCCCGGGCGTACGGGCTCCGTGCGCGCGTGCACGGCCAGGGCGCCCGGACCGGCGGTCTCCGGTCCGGCGGTGTCCGTGATCCGGCGGGCCCCGGCCCGCCGCAGCAGCTCGCGCAGGGTTTCCACTGCACGGGGGTCCGCCTGCGCGTCGGTGACGAGGGCGACCTCGTCCGGCACCGCGACCGGGGCGCCGTTCGCGCGCAGCGACTGCGGGCGCGGCCAGACGGAGAGGTCCGCTCCGGCGGTGTCGGGGGCCGGTGTCGCGGCCGGGCCCGGGGGAGAGGGAGCCGCCAGGGCGGCGGGCGGGGCGACGAGGCTCCCGGCGACGACGGCGACCGCGAGGGCCACGGTCCGCTTCCCACGCCGCAGTCCCACAGGCCCCCTCCAGATGCGTTCGACCGGGGGAACGAGCCCACCACTCGTCCGGTGAGAGTGTCAACGAGAGTGGCCTTTGTGACTGAAATGCCGGAATCTTGACTGTGTGGAGGACAGTGGAATGTGAGCAGAAGCACGATGTGGGATCCAGGGCGTCTGCCTTCGCGTCGACTGGGTAGGGCTGCGATGACCCGTTGAAGTCCCACCCGACAAGGAGGCCCCCGTGGCTGCGATGACTTTCCTTCCGCTCCCGGCCCCGTCCAAACCCGTGGCGGACCCGTCCGCCGACCTCGACGACCACCACCACGCCGACCCGCGCTACTGCGTCTTCAGCTCCGAGAGCACCCACACCGAACTGCCGCTGACCAGCGAGCCCCCGCTGCCCGACGCCGAGCCCCTCACCAGTGAGCCGCCGCTCGCCGAAGCCGCCCCCCTGACCAGCGAGCCCCCGGCCTTCGTCCCGGACTTCACGAGGATGTAGATGACCGCACCCCGGCCGGCCGACCCGCCCTCCGAGGACCTGTCCCGCCTCGCCGCCCTGCACGGCGTCGCCACCTCCTACAGTCCGTCCCCGGACCGCTCGGTCGCGGCCTCGGCCACCGCGGTCACCCTGACCCTGGCCGCCCTCGGCGTGGACGCGAGCACGCCCGGCGCCGTCCGCGCCGCGCTCGCGTCCCGCGAGAGGGAACTGGGCGAACGGCTGCTGCCGCCGACCGTCGTCGGCTGGGGCGGCGGCCCCCCGGCCGCCCTGACCGCGCTCCCCGCGGGAACCCGGCTGCGGATCGACACCGAGCAGGGCGAGAGCCGCACCGACGCGGACGGCCTGCCGCCCGGCGTGCTGCGCGGCCGTCAGCTGGGCGTCGGTGAGCCAGGCGAGCCGGGACCAGAAGTCGACCCGGTCCAT
>NZ_JAKEIO010000156.1 GCF_021474405.1 [Streptosporangium] indianense | reverse complement strand
TCCGTCCAGCGGCCGAGCGGCCCGCCCCGCCCACCGAGGTCCTGACCGCCCTGGCCGGGCGGCACAACGCGGGCCTGAGCCTCGGCCGGCTCGGCCGCTGGACGGAGGCGGGCGAGGTGCACCGGGCCGTCGCCGCCGAACGCGAACACCTCCTCGGGCCCGACCACCCCGACACCCTCGCCAGCCGCTACGAGGTCGCCTTCACGCTCAGCCGCACCGGCCGCGCCGCGGACGCCCTGCGCGAGTACAAGCACGTCACCGGCGCCAGGATCCGCGCCCTCGGCGCCGATCACCCCGACACCCTCGCCGCCCGCCAGGAGATGGCGTACGTGCTCGGCCAGCTGGGCCGCCCCTTCGACGCCCACCGCGTCTACACGGCGGTGCTCACCGCCCGCGAGCACCTCATGGGCCCCGACCACCCCGACACCCTGCGCTGCCGCCACAACCTCGCCTTCAACCTCAGCCGTCTCGGCCGCCTGGAGGACTCGTACCGGATGGCCCGCGAGGTGGCCGCCGCCCGTGCCCGCGTGCTCGGCCCGGACCACCCCGACACGCTCGTCACCCGGTACGAAGTCGCCTACACCCTCGGGCAGCTGGGCCGTTGGTCCGAGGCCCTGGAGATCTACCGCGACGTCGCCGAGGCCCGTGCCCGCGCCCTCGGCCCGGACCACCCCGACACGCTCGCCGCCCGGCACGAGACCGGCATCAGCCTGGGCCGCCTGGGCCGCGGCGCCGAAGCCCTCGACCTCTACAACGACCTGGTCGCGGACCGCACCCGCAGCCAGGGCGCCACCCACCCGGAGACGCTGCGCGCCCGCCACGGCCGCTGCGTCAACCTCGGCCGGCTCGGCCGCTGGGAGGAGGCCCTCGCCGAGTCCCGCGACGTGGCCTGGCTCCGTGAGCAGGTCCTCGGCCCCGACCACCCCGACACCCTGGTCAGCCGCCGCGAGGTCGCCGTCGGCCTCGGCTGGCTGGGCCGCTGGCCCGACGCGCTCGCCGCGTACCGGCACGTGGCCGCCGCCCGCGAACGCGTCCTCGGCCCCGGCCACCCCGACACCCTTGCCAGCCGCAACGACGAGGCCCACTGCCTCGAACAGCTCGGCCGCGGCACCGAGGCCATGGCGCTGTACCGGAGAGTCGCGGCCCTGCGGGAGCAGCGGGCCGCGGCCGGACACTGACCCCGGCGGGACGGGCGGGCGCCGTCTGGCCGATCCGGATCACCCCGTGTTACGAAGAACCATGACCGCACCCGAGGGACCCCGCACCAATCGGACGTACGACGCCGTCATCGTCGGCGGTGGCCACAACGGCCTGGTCGCCGCCGCCTACCTGGCCCGGGCGGGCCGCTCCGTGCTGGTCCTGGAGCGGCTGGACCACACGGGCGGCGCGGCGGTGTCCACCCGGCCCTTCGCCGGGGTCGACGCCCGGCTGTCCCGCTACTCGTACCTGGTCAGCCTGCTGCCGAAGAAGATCGTCCGGGACCTCGGACTGGACTTCCGGGTCCGCACCCGCACCGTGTCCTCCTACACACCCGTCGAACGCGACGGCCGCGCCACCGGGCTCCTCGTCGGCGGCGGGGAACGGCGTACCCGCGAGGCGTTCGCCCGGCTCACCGGCTCCGACCGCGCATACCGGTCCTGGCAGGAGTTCTACGGCAGAACGGGCCGCGCCGCCCAGAGGATCTTCCCGACCCTCACCGAGCCGCTGCCCGCGCGCGACGAGCTGCGCCGCCGCCTCGACGACGAGGACACCTGGCGGATGCTGTTCGAGGAGCCGATCGGTGCCGCCGTGGAGGAGCACTTCGACGACGACCTGGTGCGCGGCGTCGTCCTCACCGACGCGCTCATCGGGACCTTCGCCGACGCCCACGACCCCGCACTGAAGCAGAACCGTTGCTTCCTCTACCACGTGATCGGCGGCGGCACCGGCGACTGGGACGTACCGGTCGGCGGCATGGGGGCCCTCACGGATGCCCTCGCGGACGCGGCACGCGCGGCGGGCGCGGTCCTGGCGACCGGCCACGAGGCCCTGCGCGTCGCCACGGACGGCCGGACGGCCGAGGTCACGTACCGCACGGCGGAGGGAGAAGGCACCGTCGCCGCCCGGCACGTCCTGGTGAACGCCTCACCGCAGGCCCTGGCGGACCTGACCGGCGACCGGCCTCCCGCGCCGGCCGAGGGCGCCCAGCTGAAGGTCAACATGCTGCTCGAACGGCTGCCGCGGCTGCGCGACAGCGCCGTCGACCCGCGCGAGGCCTTCGCCGGCACCTTCCACATCGCGGAGGGATACGAGCAACTGGCCGTCGCCCACGCCCAGGCGGCCGCCGGTCACCTGCCCGCCGCGCCGCCCTCCGAGATCTACTGCCACTCCCTCACCGACCCGACCATCCTCGGCCCCGGCCTTGCCGAGCGGGGCTACCAGACGCTCACCCTCTTCGGTCTGCACACCCCGGCCCGCCTGTTCGAGCGGGACAACGACGCCGTGCGCGAGGACCTGCTGAAGTCCACCCTCGCCCAGCTCGACGCCCACCTGGCCGAGCCCCTGGCCGACTGCCTGGCCACCGACGCCGACGGGCGCCCCTGCATCGAGGCCCGGACGCCGCTGGACCTGGAGCGGGACCTCGGCCTGCCCGGCGGCAACATCTTCCACCGTGAGCTGAGCTGGCCCTACGCCCAGGAGGGCACCGGCCGCTGGGGCGTGGAGACCGGGCACGCGAACGTACTGCTGTGCGGGGCGGGCGCGGTGCGCGGGGGCGGGGTGAGCGGCGTGCCGGGCCACAACGCGGCCATGGCGGTGCTGGAGAACACCGGAGGGTGACCGGTCAGTCGGCCTCGGGCGTCCATCCCACCGCCTTCAGGCGCGCCGCGTCCGACGGGCGCCGCTCGTCGAACAGGACGTCCCCGGCGCTCTCCACCCGCAGACCGTCCACGAAGCAGCCGCGCCCGACGTACAGCCGGTCCGTCGCGTACCGCCAGCGCAGGACGAGCTCCGGTGCGGCCGGGAGGCCGGCGGTGAGCCCGTGCCAGACGCGGCCGGAGAAGCCGGTGACCGAGCCCGACGGGTGCTGCTTCGGCGCCTGGCCGCGGCGGGACGTCGTGAAGGGCACGGGCAGCCAGTTCGTGCCCCCGTCGGCCGAGGCCTCCAGGGCCAGCGCGTCGGCCGTCGGCTCGGTGTCCCACCACAGCGCGCAGCGCAGCCGCGCCCGGCCGGCGGACGTGTCGAGCGCGGGGAGCGTGAGCGTCGCCGTCGTGGAGAGGGCCATACCGGAGAACCAGGCCGTGCGGCCCCGCGCGGGCCGGACCGGTACGGCCCGCGCCATGGTGTTGGCCGCGGCGACCCGGGGCGCCGACCCGGAACGCCAACTCCGCACCGGGTGGACGGAGTTGCCGAGGACGATGAGGAACGAGTCGGTCGTCGGGTCGAGTACCAGCGAGGTCCCCGTGAAACCGGTGTGCCCGGCCGTGCGCGGTGTGGCCATCGCGCCCATGTACCAGTGCTGGTAGAGCTCGAAGCCGAGGCCGTGCTCGTCCCCGGGGAAGGCGGTGTTGAAGTCGGTGAACATCCGCTCCACCGACTCCGGTCGCAGGATCCGGGCTCGTCCGTAGGCACCGCCGTTGAGCAGCGTGCGGCCGAGGACGGCGAGGTCCCAGGCGTCGGAGAAGACGCCCGCGTGGCCGGCGACGCCGCCCAGGCTGAAGGCGTTCTCGTCGTGCACCTCGCCCCACACCAGACCGCGGTCGAGCCCGGACCACGGTGCGCGTGCGTCCTCCGTGGCCGCGATCTTCGGCCGCCAGGACGCGGGCGGGTTGTACCGGGTGCGGCGCAGGCCGAGCGGCCCGGTGATCTCGTCGCGCAGCAGGGTGTCCAGGGCGCGGCCGGTGATCCGTTCCAGCACGAGTTGCAGCGAGATGAGGTTCAGGTCCGAGTACAGGTACGCCGTGCCGGGCGCGCTGACCGGCTTCTCGTTCCAGATGAGCTGGAGCTTGTCCTCGTGGGTGGGCGCACTGTACAGCGGGATCCACGCGCGGAACCCCGAGGTGTGGGTGAGGAGCTGACGGATCGTGATGTCCTGCTTGCCCGCGCGTGCGAAATCCGGCAGGTAGGAGGCGACCTTGCCCTCCAGTTCCAGCGCGCCCCGCTCGATCTGCTGCACGGCCAGGATCGAGGTGAACAGCTTCGACACCGACGCCAGGTCGAACACCGTGTCCTCGGCCATCGGGATCTGTTCGTCCGGCGGGAACTCGACCCCGGTGTCGGTCTTCTCGTCGTAGGCCCGGTAGCGCACCGCCATGCCGATGGGCCGGTGCAGCGCGACGGTGCCGCCGCGGCCGGCGAGCAGGACGGCGCCCGCGTACCAGGGATGCCTGGGGGAGGGGCCGAGGAACGCCTCCGCGTCGGTGACGAGCCGGCGCAGGTGGGAGGGGAGCAGCCCGGCGCGTGCGGCGGAGCCGTGCCGCAGGACGGGCCGGCGGCCGGCCGCCGCCGGGGCGGCCTCGGCGGGTCCGGCGGGCAGCGGGGCGAGGGCCAGCGCACCGCCCAGGGCCAGTCCCGCTCTGCCCAGTTGACGCCGGGTCGGTCCGCTGTTCGCCGCTTCGTCGGTCACCGCGTACCCCTTCGCCTCTGCCGACTCGCATGTCCCCCGCAGTATGTCCGCCGCACGCCTTCGCCCATAGACCGCACGCGGGGGCCGACCGGGGCAACAATCTGACGGAGCATCAGGAAACCCCTTCCGTCCTCCGGAGGACTCCGGCATCCTGCGCCCATGCAGACGGAGCTGAGCCAGACCCTGGGAATCGAGCACGCCGTCTTCGGCTTCACACCGTTCCCCGCCGTCGCCGCGGCCATCAGCCGGGCGGGCGGCTTCGGCGTGCTCGGCGCGGTCCGCTACACCGCCCCCGACGAACTCAAACGCGACCTGGACTGGATCGAGGCACACGTCGGCGGCAGGCCGTACGGGGTGGACGTCGTGATGCCGGCGAAGAAGGTGGAGGGCGTCACCGAGGCGGACGTCGAGGCGATGATCCCCGAGGGGCACCGGCAGTTCGTCCGCGACACCCTCGCCCGGCACGGCGTCCCCGAACTCGCCCAGGACGAGGCGTCCGGCTGGCGCATCACCGGCTGGATGGAGCAGGTCGCCCGCAGCCAGCTGGACGTCGCCTTCGACTATCCGATCCGGCTCCTCGCCAACGCCCTCGGCTCCCCGCCCGCCGACGTCGTCGCCCGCGCCCACGACCGGGACGTCCTCGTCGCCGCCCTCGCGGGCAGTGCCCGGCACGCCGAGAAGCACCGGGACGCCGGGATCGACGTCGTCGTGGCGCAGGGCTACGAGGCGGGCGGCCACACCGGCGAGATCGCCTCCATGGTGCTCACCCCCGAAGCCGTCGACGCCGTGGCCCCCTTGCCCGTGCTGGCCGCCGGCGGCATCGGCAGCGGGCAGCAGGTGGCCGCCGCGCTCGCCCTCGGCGCCCAAGGGGTGTGGCTGGGGTCCCTGTGGCTGACCACCACGGAAGCGGACCTCGGCTCACCCGCCCTGACCCGCAAACTGCTCGCGGCCGGATCCGGCGACACCGTGCGCTCCCGGGCGCTGACCGGCAAGCCCGCACGCCAGTTGCGCACCGAGTGGACCGACGCCTGGGACGACCCGGCCGGGCCCGGCGCCCTGCCCATGCCCCTGCAGGGACTGCTGGTCGCCGAGGCCGTCTCACGCATCCAGAAGTACGAGATCGACCCGCTGCTCGGCACCCCGGTCGGGCAGATCGTCGGCCGGATGAACAGCGAACGCAGCGTCCAGGCCGTCTTCGACGACCTCACCCGCGGCTTCGAGGAGGCCGTGGACCGCGTCAACCGCGTCGCCGGAAGGAGCGGACCGTCGTGAGCACACCCCCCGTGGGCTTCTGGGCCCAGGCCACCGAGGATCCCCGCCGTACGGTGCTCGTCGCACCCGACGGCGAACCATGGACCGCCGGACGCCTGCACGCCGCCGCCAACCGGCTCGTGCACGGCCTGCGCGCGGCCGGACTGGAACGGGGCGACACCTTCGCCGTGGTCCTGCCCAACGGCGTCGAGTTCCTCACCGCGTACCTCGCCGCCAGCCAGGCCGGCTTCTACCTGGTTCCCGTCAACCACCATCTGGTCGGACCGGAGATCGCCTGGATCGTCTCCGACTCCGGCGCCAAGGTGCTCCTCGCCCACGAGCGCTTCGCCGACGCGGCCCGCGCCGCCGCCGACGAGGCCGGCCTGCCGGGCACCCACCGGTACGCCGTCGGCACGGCCGAGGGCTTCCGTCCGTACGCCGAACTCCTGGGCGGGCAACCGGAGTCGGCGCCCGCCGACCGCACGCTCGGCTGGGTCATGAACTACACCTCGGGCACCACCGGCCGCCCCCGCGGCATCCGCCGCCCGCTGCCCGGCAAGCCACCGGAGGAGGCCTACCTCGGCGGCTTCCTCGGCATCTTCGGCATCCGGCCGTTCGACGACAACGTGCACCTCGTGTGCTCACCGCTCTACCACACGGCCGTCCTGCAGTTCGCCGGCGCGTCCCTGCACATCGGCCACCGGCTGGTCCTCATGGACAAGTGGACGCCCCAGGAGATGCTCCGGCTCATCGACGCCCACCGCTGCACCCACACCCATATGGTCCCCACCCAGTTCCACCGCCTGCTGGCCCTGCCCGACGAGGTGAAGGACCGCTACGACGTCTCCTCCATGCGGCACGCCATTCACGGCGCCGCCCCCTGCCCGGACCACGTGAAGCGGGCCATGCTCGACTGGTGGGGCCCCTGTGTGGAGGAGTACTACGCGGCCAGTGAGGGCGGCGGCGCCTTCGCCACCGCCGAGGACTGGCTGAAGAAGCCCGGCACCGTCGGCAAGGCCTGGCCCATCAGCGAACTCGCGGTCTTCGACGACGACGGCAACCGGCTGCCCCCCGGTGAACTGGGCACCGTCTACATGAAGATGAACACCGGCGGTTTCTCGTACCACAAGGACGAGGCCAAGACCCGCAAGAACCGCATCGGTGACTTCTTCACCGTCGGCGACCTCGGACACCTCGACGAGGACGGCTACCTCTTCCTGCGCGACCGCAAGATCGACCTGATCATCTCCGGCGGAGTCAACATCTACCCGGCCGAGATCGAATCGGCCCTGCTCGCCCACCCGGCCGTCGCGGACGCCGCCGTCTTCGGCATCCCGCACGACGACTGGGGCGAAGAGGTCAAGGCGGTCGTGGAACCGGCCCCCGGGCACCGGCCCGGGCCCGCCCTCGCGGCCGACCTCCTCGACCACTGCGCCCACCGGCTCGCCGGGTACAAACGGCCCAGGAGCGTCGACTTCATCACCGAGATGCCCCGCGACCCCAACGGCAAGCTCTACAAGCGGAGGCTGCGGGAGCCGTACTGGGAGGGCCGGACCCGGCCGGTGTGAGCCCGCGCCTCACCGCCGCCGGCGCGGGGGCCGCCCGCGCCCGGACCGGAGCGGTCCCGTCCCCGCCCGCCCGGGGGTCCTTGACCTCCCCGGGCGGTGAACCGAGGATCATGTGTCATGACGACGCCCGGACATGGCAGCACGGTCGACGGAGTCCTGCGGCGCAGCGCCCGCCGCACACCGGCGCGCGTCGCCGTGGAGTACGCCGAGCGGACCTGGACGTACGACGAACTCGACACCGCCGTCTCCCGGGCGGCGAGCGTCCTGCTCGGCGAGGGACTGAAGCCCGGGGACCGGGTCGGCGCCTACGGCCACAACTCCGACGCCTATCTCATCGCCTTCCTGGCCTGCGCCCGGGCGGGTCTGGTGCACGTGCCCGTCAACCAGAACCTGACCGGCGACGACCTCGCGTACATCCTCGGCCAGTCCGGATGCGCCCTGGTCCTCACCGACCCCGACCTCGCCGGTCGACTGCCGGGCCGCGTACGGACGTTGCCCCTGCGCGACGCCGACGACTCCTTGCTCGCACGGCTGCCCGGGGCACCGGCCCACGACGGCCCCGAGCCGCGCGGCGACGACCTCGTGCAACTGCTGTACACCTCCGGGACGACCGCCCTGCCCAAGGGCGCGATGATGACGCACCGGGCCCTGGTGCACGAGTACCTCAGCGCGATCACCGCCCTCGACCTCAGCGCGGGGGACCGCCCCGTGCACTCCCTGCCGCTCTACCACTCGGCGCAGATGCATGTGTTCCTGCTGCCCTGCCTCGCCGTCGGCGCGACGAACATCATCCTCGACGCACCGGACGGCGACCGGCTCTTCGACCTGATCGAATCGGGCCGCGCGGACAGCCTGTTCGCGCCGCCCACCGTCTGGATCGCCCTGTCCCACCGCCCCGACTTCACCACCCGCGATCTCGGCGGACTGCGCAAGGCCTACTACGGTGCGTCGATCATGCCGGTCCCGGTCCTCGAACGCCTCCGCGAGCGCCTGCCGGAGCTGGCCTTCTACAACTGCTTCGGCCAGAGCGAGATCGGTCCGCTGGCCATGGTGCTCGCGCCCGGCGAACACAAGGGCCGCATGGACTCCTGCGGCCGGCCCGTCCTGTTCGTGGACGCCCGCGTGGTCGACGAGGACGGCAAGGACGTACCCGACGGCACCCCCGGCGAGATCGTCTACCGCTCTCCCCAACTGTGCGAGGGCTACTGGGACAAGCCCGAGGAGACCGCGGCGGCCTTCCGCGACGGCTGGTTCCGCTCCGGTGACCTCGCGGTCCGCGACGCGCACGGCTACTACACGATCGTCGACCGGGTGAAGGACGTCATCAACTCCGGGGGCGTCGTCATCGCCTCACGCCAGGTCGAGGACGCGCTGTACACCCACCCGCGGGTGGCCGAGGCCGCGGTCGTGGGCCTGCCGGACGAGCGCTGGATCGAGGCGGTGACGGCCGTCGTCGTCCCCCGCGGTGACGTCTCCGAGGCGGAACTGATCGCCCACGTCCGCGAGCACCTGGCCCCCTTCAAGGCACCGAAGCGGGTGGTGTTCGTGACGGAACTCCCGCGCAACGCCAGCGGGAAGATCCTCAAGCGGCAACTGCGCGACGACCTCGGGCACGGCTAACACGCGCACGGGCCGGGAATCCCGGTTGTGCCGGACCGGCCCCGGGCCCCAGGATCGACGGCATGCCGATCTTCCGTGCCCCGGACGGGACCCGACTCGCCTTCCACCTGCGCGGCGAGGGCGAACCCCTCGTCGCGCTGCCCGGCGGTCCCATGCGGGCCTCCTCCTACCTGGGCACCCTGGGCGGTCTGGACGCCCACCGGCAGTTGGTCCTGCTCGACCTGCGGGGCACGGGGGAGTCCGGGACACCGGCGGATCCGGCGACGTACCGCTGTGACCGGCTCGTGGACGACGTCGAGGCGCTGCGACGGCATCTGGGCCTGGAACGGATGGACGTGGTGGCGCACTCGGCGGGCGGGAGTCTCGCCCTGCTGTACGCGGCGCGGTATCCACGACGGGTGGGGCGGCTGGCGCTGGTCACCGCCACTCCATGGGCGCTGGGCCGGCCGGCGACGGCCGAGGACCGGCTGGCGGCCGCCCGGATGCGGGCCTCGGAACCCTGGTTCGCGGACGCCTTCCCGGCGTTCGAGGCCTGGCTCGACGGCACGGGAGACTTCGACCCGGTCTTCCTCCCGTTCTTCTACGGCCGTTGGGACGACACCGCCCGGGCCCACGCCGACCGCGAGGAAGCCGAGACCAACGATGCCGCGGCGGACGTCTACGGTGCCGAGGGCGCCTACGACCCGGAGGCGACCCGGAGCGCGCTGGCCCGGGTGACGGCCCCCGTGCTCGTCCTGGCCGGCGGAGCCGACGGCGGCCCGGCACCTGCCCTGGCCCGCCGCGTCGCCGAAGTCTTCCCGAAGGCCGAGTTCGTGGTGCAGCCGGGCGCCGGACACTACCCCTGGCTCGACGACCCGCAGTGGTTCACCCGGCGTGTGTCCGCCTTCTTCGCCTGACCTCCGCCCACGGCTTCAGATGTCGGCTGAGCACCCCCGGGCCGGCAGTGCCCCGCGCCTGCCGTGCCCGGCATGGACACACCACTGCGTACCGTACGGGCGAACGGCATCACCCAGGTCTACCGCGTCCAGGGGCCGTGGGACGCGCCGCCCCTGGTGCTCCTGCACGCCCGCGGGGCCGACGGCGCCGACCGGGCGGAGATCGCCCCCGCCCTGGCCGCCGCACCCCGCCGGGTGTACGCCCCGACCTGCGCGGGCACGGCCGCAGCGACCGGCTCGGCGGCCATGCGTACGAGACCATACGCGACGACATCCATGCCCTCCTCGGGGCGCTGGGCATCGACCGGGCCGACGTCGTGGGCCACTCACTGGGCGGCGCCGTCGCCGGCCTGCTCGCCCAGCACAGCCCGGCGCTCGTACGGCGACTCGTCCTGGAGGACGTGCCCGCGCCCTTCCCGCTGGACACCCACCGCCCACCCGCCCAACGGCCCGGCGGGGACCTGCCGTACGACTGGGCGATGATCCTCGCCACCGATGAACAGCGCAATGCCGAACCCCGTGTGGTGGCACCACATGGGGCGGATCACCATGCCCACGCTGCTGATCGGTGGAGGACCGAGCAGCCCGATCCCGCCGGAGCAGATCGCCGCGCTCGCCGGGCTGCTGCCCGACGCCCGGCACATCGCCGTGGACGCCGGGCACCTCGTGCACGAGACCCGGCCGCGGGAGTTCCTCGCGGCCGTCGAGGAGTTCCTCAGCCCTGCGGACCGTACGCCGTCATGAAGCGGTCGCGGAACCGGTTCATGCCCCACCGGGGCGCGTCCTCGGCCGGCTTGAGCCCGTCCGTCCAGCCCCAGTCGGCGACCCGGTCCAGGACCTTCTTGTCGTGAGCGACGATCGTCACCGGCACGTCCCTGCCGGTGTCCCCGGCGAGGACGGTCGGCACCGGCTGGTGGTCGCCGAGGAACACCAGCACCGTGTCGTCGTCGCCGTAGCGCTCGACCCACTCGGTCAGGCTGCGGATCGAGTACTCGATGGCCTTGCGGTACTCGGCGCGCACCTTCTCCGGGTCCTTCCAGACCTCGGTGGGGTCGGTGCCCTCCTTCTTGATCCGGTGGAACACCGAGCCGTCGCCGAGGTCCTCCCAGTCGATCATGTGGGCGATGGGCGACCAGGGGTTGTGGCTGGAGGCCAGGATGATCTCGGCCATGATCGGCTCGCGGTCCTTCCTGCCGTGCTCCAGGCGCTGGAAGGCCTCCATGCTGAACTGGTCGGGCACGGGCGTCCAGCTGAAGTAGGGCCCGTGGTAGCCGAGGTGCTCGGAGTCGTAGATGTGGTCCAGGCCGAAGAACTTCCCCTCCGGCCAGGCGCGGCGCACCCCAGGCACGATGCCGACGGTCCGCCAGGCACCGGTCTTGCCGAAGTACTTCGTCAGCGTCATGCGGTCGCTCGTGGTCAGACTGCGGTACCGCTGCTGGTTCTTGATCCACAGTCCGGACAGGAACGTCGAGTGGGCGAGCCAGCTGCCCGCGCCCGTCACCGGCGACTGCAGCCAGCCGCTGCGCGACTCGAAACCGGCCGCCTTCAGCCTGCCGGTGCCCTCCTTCAGCACGGCGTCGGTCTGCTCGGCCATCGCCGGGTCGTCGATCGCGACCCGGCCGTAGCTCTCGATGAACGTGAACAGCACGTCCTTGCCGCGCAGTCCGGTGAGCAACTGGTCGGGCGGTGTCTTCGCGAAGGCGTCCACCGCGGCCTGCTTCTCGAAGACCCGGGCGTCGCGCAGCCCCGCGCGCACCTGGTCCACGCGGTTGCCCACGAACTCGGCGTTGCCCTTGGTGGCGACCGGCACGGTGCCGATCTGCACGCCCAGCGTCATGCAGGTGATCCACGCCGTGCCGAGGATCAGGATGGTGCGGCCGGCGACCGGCCGGTGCCGGACCATCAGGTTCGTCAGCCGCACCACCGCCAGGGTGGTGAGCACGAGCAGCGCGACGAACAGCACGATCACCCCGGCCACGGCCAGCACCTGGCCGGTGCGCCCGAACGTCTCCTTCAGGAAGTCCGTGCCGTTCTGGATCAGGATCCAGTCCAGGACCAGGTCGAACGGCCGGGCCAGGATCTGGTAGAAGCCCATGTCGACGAACTTCAGGACCGTGAGCAGCCCGAGGAAGGCGCCCGCGACCACCGACGTGATCCGGCGGGGTTTCGGCGGCAGGGCGAGCAGCAGGCCCGCCAGCAGCACGCCCTCGGCGGGGATGCGCACGAACGACGCGAACTCGATGCGCTCGATGCGGTTCGGCACCAGCAGCGCGAACAGCACCAGGGCTCCGGCCAGCACGGTCGTGCCGAGGGAGACGCCCCGCGCCGTGCGGGGGTAGCGGTGCCGCCAGCCGAACCAGCCGGGCTTCGTCGCCGGGGGCTGCTGTGCCGGGACGGCGTTCTCAGGGGCGTCGTCGGTGGCGGTGCTGTCCGCCGGATCCGGCGTGCCGGTGTCTCCATCGGGTTTCGCCCCGCCCTCGGCCGTGTCGTCCGAAAGCTGACGGGAGCGAGTGAAGAGCGACACCCGGTGGTCCTTCCGTGCGGTCTTGCGATGGCATGCCGGACAGAGCCCGCGTGGGCCCGTCTGCCACCACCAGTACGTCCGCACGTCACCTTAGGTTCAATGTCCCGCCCGGAGAATCACCCGTCCGCCGTCACCGCCACCTCCCGCGCCCACCGGTAGTCCGCCTTGCCGCTCGGCGACCGCCGGATCGACTCGGTGATCACCAGCTGGCGCGGGATCTTGTAGCCGGCCAGCCGGTCGCGGCAGTGCGTCCGGATGTCCTCCAGCGACGGCCGCGCCGCGCCCCGGCGCAACTGCACCACGGCCGCCACGTGGTGGCCCCACTGCGGGTCCGGCACCCCGGCCACCAGCGCGTCGTAGACGTCGGGGTGGGACTTGAGGGCCTGCTCGACCTCCTCCGGATACACCTTCTCGCCGCCGGTGTTGATGCACTGCGAGCCACGGCCGAGGACGGTGACCACGCCGTCCTCGTCGACGGTGGCCATGTCGCCGAGCAGCACCCACCGCACGCCGTCCCTGACGAAGAAGGTCGCGGCGGTCTTGACCGGGTCGTTGTAGTAGCCGAGCGGCACGTGTCCGCACTGCGCGATCCGGCCCGCCTCGCCGGGTGCCACCGGCGCGTACGTGACCGGGTCGACCACCTGGGTACGGGAGTTGACCCGCACCCGGAAGCCCCGCTCGGGCCCGGAGTCCTCGGTCGCCGTTCCGTTGAAGCCCGACTCCGACGAGCCGAAGTTGTTCAGCAGCACGGCGTTCGGCACCAGCTCCCGGAACTGCCGGCGCACCGTGTCCGACATGATCGCGCCGGACGACGACACGCTGAACAGCGACGAGCGGTCGATGTCCCGCAGCGGCCCGCTCAGCGCGTCGACCAGCGGCCGCAGCATGGCGTCCCCCACCAGCGAGATGCTGCTGACCCTCTCCTTCTCCACGGTCCGCAGCACCTCCTCGGGCAGGAACTTGCGGTGGATCACGACCCGCTGCCCGAAGTTGAAGCCGATGAACGCCGTGAGGGTGGACGTGCCGTGCATCAGCGGCGCCGTCGGGAAGAACGTGATCCCCGTCCCGCCGGCCGCGACCCGCTCGGCGAGTTCCTCCGGCTTCTTCACCGGCTCCCCGGTCGGGGCGCCCCCGCCGAGCCCCGCGAAGAACAGATCCTCCTGCCGCCACATCACGCCCTTGGGCATCCCGGTCGTACCGCCGGTGTAGATGATGAACTGGTCGTCGCCCGAGCGGGCCGGGAAACCCCGCCCGGCCGCTCCCGCCGACTCCACCTGCGTGAACTCCACACAGGGCAGTTCCGCGGCCCCCGGCGCGGGCGCACCCACCCGGATCAGCTGCCGCAGCTTCTCCGCCCGCGGCCGCGCCGCCGCCACCCGGTCCGTGAACTCGGCGTCGAAGACCAACGCCGTCAGATCGGCGTCCCGGTAGAGGTACACCAACTCCTCTTCGACGTAACGGTAGTTGACATTGACCGGCACGATCCGCGCCTTCAGACATCCGAGCACGGTCTGCAGGTACTCCACGCCGTTGTAGAGGTGGAGCCCCAGGTGCTCCCCGGGGCGTATCCCGCTGTCGAGCAGATGGTGACCGACACGGTTGGCCGCGGCGTCCAGCTCGGAGTAGGTCAGGCGGCGCTCGGCGCCCGTGCCGGGATGGTCGGCGTACACCAGCGCCTCACGGCCGGGCACGACGTCGACGACCGACTCGAACAGGTCGGCAAGGTTGTACTCCACCGCTCCTCCTGACCCCGGGCGTGCCTGGCATCGGACGGTTCGCCGGTCATCAGAGCAAAGGGCGGTCCAACTGTGAAGGGTCCACGCGAAAGAATCTGACTGTCTGTCAGAAAACCCTTGAAGTGCCTCCCGCACTACTGCAACCTGTTCTCGTTCCTTGAGAGGGGAGTTCGCCATGGGCGGGACGGAACACCTCACCGTGCAGCGCGAAGGCGCCACACTGGTGCTCACGCTCAACAGGCCCGAAGCCAGGAACGCGCTCTCACTGCCGATGCTCGTCGGCCTCCACGACGGGTGGCTGGAGGCCGACGCGGACGACTCGGTCCGCTCGATCGTCCTCACCGGCGCGGGCGGCTCGTTCTGCTCCGGCATGGACCTCAAGGCGCTCGCCGGGAACGGCATGGCGGGCGAGGAGTACCGGGACCGGCTCAAGGCCGATCCGGACCTGCACTGGAAGGCGATGCTGCGCCACCACCGCCCACGCAAGCCGGTCATCGCCGCCGTCGAGGGACACTGCGTCGCGGGCGGCACCGAGATGCTCCAGGGCACCGACATCCGCGTCGCCGCCGAGTCCGCCACCTTCGGCCTGTTCGAAGTGCGGCGCGGCCTGTTCCCCATCGGCGGCTCCACCGTCCGCCTGCCACGCCAGATCCCGCGCACCCACGCCCTGGAGATGCTCCTCACCGGCCGCCCCTACAGCGCCCGCGAGGCCCTCGCCATCGGCCTGATCGGCCACGTCGTCCCCGACGGCACGGCACGCGACAGGGCGCTGGAGATCGCCGAACAGATCAACGCCTGCGGCCCGCTGGCCGTGGAAGCCGTCAAGGCCTCCGTGTACGAGAGCGCCGAGATGACCGAGTCCGACGGCCTCGCCGCCGAACTCACCCGCGGCTGGCCCGTCTTCGACACCGCCGACGCCAAGGAGGGCGCCCGCGCCTTCGCGGAGAAGCGACCACCCGTCTACAAGCGCGCGTGACGCCGCGCCGGCCGTGGCAGGTCCAAAGCCGCGGGGGCGTCGGTGGCCGAGCGCGCAGTTCCCCGCGCCCCTGAGGGGGCGCGCCCCGTGCACGCCGATCTCGAAGGAGGCAGGCCCTCGATGTCCGCAGTTCTCAAGGCGCCGCTCGTCGTCGAATTCCCCTTCACCCGCTCCCTCGGACCCGTCCAGAGCGCCTTCCTGACCGGCCTGCGCGAACGCGTCGTCCTCGGCGTCCGCACCCGCGACGAGCGGGTCCTCGTCCCGCCCGTCGAGTACGACCCCGTCACCGCGGACGAACTCCGCGACCTCGTCGAGGTCGCCCCCACGGGCACGGTCACCACCTGGGCCTGGAA
>NZ_JAKEIO010000155.1 GCF_021474405.1 [Streptosporangium] indianense | reverse complement strand
ACCCCCGCTCCCGCCGGTCACGTCGTCCAGCCCGAGCGATCCCCCGTCGATCGTGATGACGTCGTGCCCCGCCCACGCCAGTCCGCCCAGCATCGCCACGAACAGCGCCACCACCGACCCGGCCCGCGCGAGCAGTTCGGCCGGTGCGATCACAACTCCCGCTCCGCGCAGGGACCGCAGGAAGAACCACGACAGCAGCACCGCTCCGACCAGGCTGACGCCCAGTGGCGTGATCTCGATGGCCGTGTCCGCCTCAGCGCCCGACAGGCCGAACACGGACACATCACCGGACGGCGAGACCGAACCACCCGCCCCGAGCGCCACCACCGCAGCGGTCATCGGCCCCGACGAGCCCGCCGCGTCCGCCTCCAGCAGCCGCAGCCCCAGCGCCGCCGTCCCCGCCATCCCGATCAACGCCCAGCTCACGGCGGCCACGGCGGACATCAGCACGTCCCCCCAGGGCACGCGCGCGTGCCCCTTCGCCGTCCCGGCCTCTCCAGCAGCGCCCATGGCAGACCCCCCGATCCGCTACGCGGCGGGAACACCCACGCATGTCCCCCTCGCGACGAAATACCACTCTCCGGGCCGTTTTCAACCCCGTCAACGGAATCGGCCGATGCGTCCGACGGCGGTTGTCACAAGGCCCGACTTTCGGTCAGGGGGCCGCTCCTGAAATAGTTCCCCCCGATGTTCGACATCCCTAGACTCCCCATGTCGGGGGTAACTCGGGGGACAACTCAGTGGGGCATGGAGTGCCGGAACTCGTACTGGAATCAAACGGACGTACCTGGACGCTCGATCCGTCCAGGGCATACACCCTCGGACGTGATCCGCAGGGGGACGTCGTCTTCGACGACGCCAGGGTCTCCTGGCGTCACGCCACGGTCAGCTTCAACGGCCGCAGTTGGGTCATCGAGGACCACGGCAGCACCAACGGCACGTTCGTGCAGGGGCAGCGCATCCACCAGCTGGAGCTGGGCCCGGGCTCGGCCGTCAACCTGGGCAACGCGACCGACGGTCCGCGCCTGAACCTGTCCGGCGCCGCGGCCTCCGTGGCCACGCCGCAGGCCCAGCCGCAGCAGCAGCCGTACGCCGCGCAGGGCGCGAACCCCGGCTGGGGTCAGCAGGCTCCGGCCCAGCAGCCGCCGCATCAACAGCCGCAGCAGCAGGCCCCGCAGGCCGGCTGGCAGCAGCCGCAGCAGGCCGCGGCGCACATTCCGCAGCAGGGTTCCGGCGGTGTCGCGGGGGCGTCGCCGGTCCACGGGGACCGCAGCCCGACCACGTTCCACCAGTTCTCGCTCGGCCGCGTCATACGCATCGGCCGTGCCCTGGAGAACGAACTGGTCGTCTCCGACCTGCAGGTCTCCCGGCACCACGCCGAGTTCCACGCGACGCCCGACGGGCGCATGGAGATCCGTGACCTCGGCTCCCACAACGGCACCTACGTCAACGGCCAGCCGATCGCCAAGGGCGGCTCGCAGCTGCTCGGCCCGGCGGACGTCGTCGGCGTCGGCCACTCGACGTTCCGCATCGTGGGCGACCGGCTCGAGGAGTTCGTCGACACCGGTGAGGTTTCCTTCTCCGCCCGCCATCTGACCGTCACGGTCGACGGCGGCAAGCAGATCCTCAAGGACGTCTCCTTCGGTGTCCCGGAGAAGTCGCTGATCGCGGTCATCGGCCCGTCCGGCTCCGGCAAGTCGACCCTGCTCAAGGCGCTCACCGGCTACCGCCCCGCCAACCAGGGCGAGGTGCTCTACGACAACCGGAACCTCTACAAGCAGTTCGCCGAGCTCCGCCAGCGCATCGGTCTGGTCCCGCAGGACGACATCCTGCACAAGGAGCTGACGGTCAAGAAGGCCCTCAAGTACGCGGCCAAGCTGCGCTTCCCCGCCGACACCACGGCGGCCGAGCGCGAGGCCCGCATCGACGAGGTGCTGCGCGAGCTCAAGCTCGACATCCACAAGGACAAGAAGGTCACGTCCCTGTCCGGCGGCCAGCGCAAGCGCGTCTCGGTCGCCCTGGAGCTGCTCACCAAGCCGTCGCTGATCTTCCTGGACGAGCCGACCTCCGGCCTCGACCCGGGCATGGACCGCGACGTCATGCAGCTGCTGCGCGGCCTGGCCGACGACGGCCGTACGGTCCTCGTCGTCACGCACTCGGTGGCCGAGCTGGCCATCTGCGACAAGCTGCTGGTGATGGCGCCGGGCGGCTCGGTCGCCTACTTCGGCCCGCCCGAGGAGGCGCTGAACTTCTTCGGCTACGACACCTGGGCCGATGTCTTCTCCGCCTTCGAGAACTACCGCGACTACGACTGGGCGGGCCGCTGGAAGGGCTCACAGCACTACCAGATGTACGCCGCGGACATCGACGCCGTCGCGCCGCAGTCCGTACAGGTTCCGCCCATGCAGGCGATGAAGCCGCCGAAGCCGCAGGGCTGGATGTCCCAGTTCGTCACGCTGGTCCGGCGCTATGTGTCGGTGATCGCCTCCGACAAGGGCTTCCTGGCGCTGATGGTGATCCTGCCGGCCGTGCTCGGCGCGGTCAGCCTGCTCATCGACGCGGACAAGGGCCTGCTGCCGAACCCGGCGAATCCGCAGACCGGCCGGATCATCCCGAACGGCACGGCGACCACGGTCCTGCTGATCCTCGCGGTCGGCGCCTGCTTCGCGGGCGCGGCGAACTCCGTCCGAGAACTGATCAAGGAACGCGTCATCTACGAGCGGGAGCGCGCCACCGGCCTCTCGCGCTCCGCGTACCTGATGTCGAAGGTGTTCGTGCTCGGCATGATCACCGTGCTCCAGGGCCTGCTCGTCGGCGTCATCGGTTTCTCCAGCCGGGAGATTCCCGAGGAGGGCCTGGTCTTCGGCAGCGCCACACTGCTGGAGCTGTCCGTGCCGATCATGGCGCTGGGCTTCACCTCGATGATGTTCGGCCTGATCATCTCCTCGCTGGTGAAGACCGCCGAGAAGACCATGCCGCTGCTGGTGATGTTCGCCATCATCCAGGTGGTGTTCACCGGCTGTCTGTTCACGCTGCACGGCTCGATCGGCGTCAACCAGTTCTCGTTCCTGATGCCGTCGCGCTGGGCGGTCGCCGCCTCCGGTGCCACGCTGGACTTCAACAAGATCAGCCCGCCCGAGACGGCCGGCGACACCGACCCGCTGTGGGAGCACACGGCCGGGGCCTGGGCCATGGACATGGGCGCGCTCCTGGTTCTCGGCGTGATCTGCGGATTCTTCGTGGCCCGCTTCCTGCGCCGCCACGAGCCGGAGGTCATGCGCAAGTAGTCCCCGCTCCGCGAGCCCGAAGGGCGGCACCCCGTCAGGTGGGTGCCGCCCTTCGGCGTTCCGTTCAGCGAAGCAGAGAGGTCCGCGCAGGCCTCAGTACGCGCTGTTGACGTTGTCCATCGAGCCGTACTTGTCGGCCGCGTAGTTGCAGGCGGCGGTGATGTTGGCGACCGGGTCGTAGATGTCCCAGGAGGTGCCGGGGACGTGCCAGGTCTTGAAGGTCGGCGGGATGACCTGCAGCAGACCCTTCGACGGGATGCCGTTGATGGCGTTGATGTCCCAGTTGTTGATCGCCTTCGGGTTACCCGAGGACTCCCGCATGATGTTGCGGTGGATGCCGTCGTAGGACGCGGGGATGTCGTGCTTCTTCAGGATGTCGAGCGACTCGCGGATCCAGCCGTCGAGGTTGTTCGGGTAGCTCTTGACCGCGGCCTTCTTCTTGGCCGCGGCACGCTTGGCGGCGCGGCTCGCGGCCTCCTTGGCCTGACGCTCGGCCTCGGCCTTCTTCTTCGCCGCCTCGGCGGCGGCCTTCTTCTTGGCGGCGGCCGCGGCGTCGGCCTTCTTCTTGGCCGCGATCTGCTCGGCCTTCAGGCTGGCGCCGGCCATCTGGTCCGTGACGCTCGCCTTGACGTCCTTGATCTGCTGGGTGCTGTACGCCACCGCAGCCGGCTGAGCGGCCTCGGTCGTGGTCTTCGTCGAGGCGCCGCTCGGCACCGCGGAGAACCCGATGGCGGCGGCACCGAGGGTGGCGACACCGGCCATGGCGATCTTGTGGTGACGGGTCAGGCTACGACTCTGAACACGGCTGAAGATGTTCTTGGGCATGCTGCGTGGGACCTCTTCGAATAGCGCGGGAGTCGCTCGGCGTCCGGCGTTGGACTCGGTGTGTTTCCGACACAAACGCCGCGGAGGTGAACCCACGGCGCTGAGCGACGTCAGCAATTCTTAGCGGCCGCAAAATGGCGAGGCAAAGGTGTGACGTACGAAAGGAGATAGTGGATCAGGGAGGGGTAAATCGGGGCAGATTGGACCGTATGCGCCGCTCAAAAGGGGCGACTTTGTCTCCTACGTCCTTTCGTACGTGACGTGGGTCCTATGCGAGGGCTCACATCGCCCCTAGATCGTTCTCACGTCCCGTTGCACGAGCGATGCTCTGTGTGAGGCCTTTTCACGGCAGCACGAGATGCACGTCCCCGAACTCGTGCCACAGATAGCGCCCTTGCAGTGCGGCCTCGTACCCCCGCTCGACCGCAGTCCGCCCCGCGACCGCCTCCAGCATCAGCAGATGCGAGGCCTCCGGCTCGTGCAGCCCGGTCAGCAGCCCGTCCACCACCCGCACCCCGCGTTCCGGCGTCACGACGAGGTCCGTCCACCCCGCACGCGCGCGTACGGCCCCGTCGGTGCCCACCGCCGACTCCACCGCCCGCACCGCGGTCGTCCCCACCGCCACGACCCGGCCCCCACCGGCTCGCGCCGCATTGATCAGCCGCGCGGACGCCTCCGGCACCGCGAAACGCTCCGGGTAGGGCGGCTCGTGCGCCTCCGCCGAGGCCACCCCCGTGTGCAGCGTCACCGGCGCGAACTGCACCCCCCTGCTCACCAGCTCCGCCACCAGCCGCGCCGTGAAGGGCCGCGCCGCGCTCGGCATCTCCGCACTGCCCGTCCCGTCCGCCGACGGCAGCGCGAACACCGTCTGGTAGACGGACAGCGGCTGGTCCCGCTCCGTATAGGCGTAGCGAATGGGCCGCCCGTGCTCCCGCAGCAGCCCCGGCACCCCCGGCCCGGACACCCGCGCCCACCACAGCCGGTCGCCCCGCCCGCTCAGCGGCTCCTCCAGAACCAGCCCCACACCTCCCGGCAGGCGCACCTCCGTGCCCGCGGGCCCGCCCGCACGCGCGCGCGTGGTGCCCCGCCCGTCGGGCTCCCGCAGCTCCACCGCCCAGCGGCCGTCGTCCCCACGGGTGGAGAAGTGCACCACCACGCGCGCGTGCCCCGACCGTCCGTCCACGGCCGCCGCCAGCGTGGCCGAGGTGTTGACCACCAGCAGATCCCCGGCCCGCAGTAGCCGCGGCAGCTCCGTGAACGTGTGATGCGCCACCTCCTCACCCCGCGACACCAGCAGCCGTACGGCGTCCCGCTCCAGCCCCGGGCCCCGCTGCTCGACCGGCACCCGCGCCGACAGCTCCTCCGGCACCCGCACCGCCAGAGTCATCGTGCTCCGTCCAGCAGCGCCGGAGCCCCGTACCGCCCGCTCGCCGGACGCTCCTCCAGCAGCCGCAGGAACCCCGGCACCACGGCCGCCGGCTCCGGCCGCGGCTCCGGGTCGTCCGGCACGGCCGCCGCGTACAGCTCCGTGGCCATGTCCCCGGGATCCACCGCCCACACCCGCAGCCCCGGCTCCTCCACGGCGAGCACGGCCACCAGCTGGTCCAGGGCCGCCTTGGACGCCCCGTAGCCGCCCCAGGTCTCGTACGCCCCGGCCGCCGCGTCCGAGCTGACCGCGATGACGGCGCCGGCCCGCGCGGCCCGCAGCAACGGCAGCGCCTCCTGGACCAGGCCCAGCCCCGCCACCAGGTTCACCTCCAGCGCCCGGCGCAGCCCCTCCAGGGGCAGCTCCTCCAGCCTGACCAGCGGCTCCGCGCCCAGCGCGCTCGCGTTGTGCACCAGCAGGTCGACCCCGCCCAGCCGCCAGGCCGCCGCCACCAGCTCCGCCCGGTGACCGGGGTCGGTGACGTCCCCCGGCAGGGCGGTCACCCGCGTGCCGTGCGCGGAAAGGGCTTCGGCCGTGTCCGCCAGCGTCTCGGCACCCCTGGCGTCGAGCACCAGATCCCAGCCCCGCCCGGCCAGGGCCTCGGCCAGGGCACGGCCCAGGCCCTTCGAGGCCCCGGTGATGATCGCAACCGGCATGATCAGCTCCCTCGTCGTGATCGCGTGCCTTCAACCTAGGAACGGGGCCGCCCGGGCCGCCTCGGACGCGGGCCGCACTCCACCGGGTCCCTTCGCCGTAGGCCCCGGGCCCGGCGCCCTGAGACCTCGGCATCCCCGGCTCTCGGCCCCGCGACCTAGTCCCACCGACCGGGAGCCCCGCAGCCACCGGTCCGATCCGCACGGTCGCCCCCCGCCGGTACCGTGAGGTCATGAGTCACGGCCCCCGGTCCGGCCTCGCCGCGGTGAGTTCCGCGCTGCTGGCCATGAGCAGGCACCTCGAGGTGCGCGACGTCCTCAAGACGATCGTCGCCTCGGCCCGCGAGCTGCTCGACGCGCAGTACGCGGCCCTCGGCGTCCCGGACGACCACGGCGGCTTCGCCCAGTTCGTGGTGGACGGCGTCAGTGAGGAGGAGTGGAAGGCCATCGGCCCCCTCCCGCGCCAGCACGGCATCCTCGCCGCCATGCTCCACGAGGCCAGGGCCGAGCGCCTGGCGGACGTCCGCAAGGACCCCCGCTTCGAGGGCTGGCCCAAGGCCCACCCCGACCTCGTCGACTTCCTCGGCCTGCCGATCCGCGACGGCGACGAGGTCATCGGAGCCCTCTTCCTGGCCAACAAGAACTGCGTGCGCCCCCAGGGCGGCTGCGGCTTCACCGAGGACGACGAGGAACTGCTCGGCATCCTCGCCCAGCACGCCGCCATCGCCCTCACCAACGCCCGCCTCTACGAACGCAGCCGCGAGCTCACCATCGCGGAGGAGCGCTCCCGCCTCGCCCACGAACTGCACGACGCGGTCAGCCAGAAGCTGTTCTCCCTGCGCCTGACCGCCCAGGCCGCGGCCCGCCTGGTGGACCGCGACCCCTCCCGCGCCAAGGGCGAACTCCAGCAGGTGGCCGCCCTGGCCGCCGAGGCCGCCGACGAACTGCGCGCCGCCGTCGTCGAGTTGCGCCCCGCCGCCCTCGACGAGGACGGCCTCGTCGCGACCCTCCGCACCCAGATCCAGGTCCTCGACCGCGCCCACAGCGCCCGTGTCACCTTCTCCGGCCACGGAGTGAAGGCCCTGCCCGCCTCCCAGGAGGAAGCCCTCCTGCGCGTGGCCCAGGAAGCCCTGCACAACGCCCTGCGCCACTCCGGCGCGGACCACGTCGACGTGACCCTGGACCGCCGCGGCAACGGCGCCGTCCTGCGGATCACGGACGACGGCGGCGGCTTCGACCCGAGCGCGGTCCGCCGCGCGGGGCGCCACCTCGGCCTGGTGTCGATGCGGGACCGGGCCGCCGGCGCCGGCGGCACGCTGACGGTGGAATCGGCGCCCGGGAAGGGCACCGTGATCGAGATGGAGGTCCCCGGTGGCTGACGCAATCAGGGTGCTGCTCGTCGACGACCACCAGGTCGTCCGCCGGGGCCTGCGCACCTTCCTGGAAGTGCAGGACGACATCGAGGTCGTCGGCGAGGCGGCGGACGGTGCCGAAGGAGTCGACCACGCCGAGGAGTTGAAGCCCGACGTCATCCTCATGGACGTCAAGATGCCGGGCATGGACGGCGTTGACGCCCTGCGCAGGCTCCGCGAGCTGGGCAACCCCGCCCGCGTGCTGGTCGTCACCAGCTTCACCGAACAGCGCACGGTGGTCCCGGCCCTGCGCGCCGGCGCCGCGGGCTACGTGTACAAGGACGTCGACCCCGACGCCCTCGCCGGAGCCATCCGCTCGGTCCACGCCGGGCACATCCTCCTCCAGCCGGAGGTCGCCGGCGCCCTGTTGGCGCAGGAGGAGACCAGCGCGGGCACCACGAGGGCCGGTTCACTCACCGAGCGGGAGCGCGAGGTCCTCGGACTCATAGCGGACGGCCGCTCCAACCGCGAGATCGCCCGCGCCCTCGTCCTCTCCGAGAAGACGGTCAAGACCCACGTCTCCAACATCCTGATGAAGCTGGACCTCTCCGACCGGACACAGGCCGCGCTGTGGGCCGTTCGCCATGGCGTCACCGGCTGACCCGCCCCACGGCCACACGGAAGGTTGCGTTCCGAACCGAGATTCATACTGTCGTGGGAACGTCCCCCATATGGCGCAACCTCCGTGGATCTCCACCGTTCTCAGTGCGTGCTGCGGCGCCTGCCGCGGCAATCGCAAGGAGGGCTCAGAAGTGAAGAACCTGAAGAAGGCAGCGGCCGTGACGATGGTGACGGGTGGCCTGCTGGCCGCCGGGGCGGGCATGGCCTCCGCCACCAGCGCGCACGCCGACGGCCAGGCCGTGGGCTCCCCGGGCGTCGGCTCGGGCAACGTCGTCCAGGCCCCGGTGCACGTCCCGGTCAACGTGTCCGGCAACAGCGTGAACGTCGTGGGCGTCCTGAACCCGGCGTTCGGCAACCTCGCCGTCAACCACTGACACGCCACCTCCGTCTCCGAGCCGGAGGCATCCCCGGCCTCCCGGCCCCACCCGGGAGGCCGCCCGGCGTCACGGTCCGGCCCAGGACCCAGCACCCACGCCGAGCACCACACAAGGAACCGTCACCGCACCCCCCGCTCCCGCTCCTCCACAACGGAGTTGTACGCCGCGACCTGCGCCCGCCGAGCCGTCCGCTCCACCGGCCGCAACGCCTCCCGCCGCGCAGAGATCTCGGACGAACTCACCGCACCCCCGTGCCCACTCTCCGTCGCCACGGCGATGAGCGTCCCCACCCGCTGCGCCAGCTCCAGCACCCGGACCGCCCGCGGCGGATACCCCGGCGCCAGCACCTCCCGCCCCCGCTCGGCCCGCGCCCGGTACGCGTCGACCGCTGCCTCCGCCACCGGCCCCGAGCCGGCCACGTCCAGCCGCGTCAACGCCTCGGTCGCCTCCCGCAGGGCCTCCGCCAGCTCCCGCTCCGCCTCACCCAATGACGGCACATCCGCGGGCGGCGCCTCCCGCACGGGCAGCACATGCCACACCACCTCGTCCCGCACATGCTCGGGCTCGGCCTCGTACACGTCCGGCACCAGCCCGTAGGCCGCCCCGTGACAGACCACCGCCTCCTCGGCCTCCAGCGCCCGCGCGTTGAACTCCGGCGGCCCGCTCAGCCCCAGCGGATGCCCCGGTGCGGGCAGCGCCACCCGCAGCCCGCTCACCCCGAGCGTCCGCAGCCGCCCGAGCGCGAGCGTCAGACCGACCTGCCCCGACTCGTCCGGCAGCCCCTCCACCCGGTGCACCGCGTCCGTGCCGACGATGGCCAGCACGGCGTCATCCGGCGAGACAAGCCCGGCCAAAAGGGCATTTCCCCAAGCTGCGAGACGTCCAGCACGTGGTTCCGAAAGCATGCCTCCACCCTAGGACCCTCCAAGGACCGGACCGAGGGAATGCCCCGGCCGGCCGGTGGCGTAGATTTCATGGAGGGCTGCGCCCACCGGCGCGGCGGACCGAGCCACAGGCTTACGCGACAGCCGAGACCGGCCACACTGCAAGGGGAGACAACGCGCTCATGAGCGATGTTCTGGAGCTTCAGGACGTATCCGTGGTCCGTGAGGGCCGGGCTCTGGTGGACCAGGTCTCCTGGTCGGTCAAGGAGGGTGAGCGCTGGGTCATCCTGGGCCCGAACGGCGCCGGCAAGACCACCCTCCTCAACCTCGCTTCCACCTACCTCTTCCCCAGCTCGGGCACCGCCACCATCCTCGGTGAGACCCTCGGTAAGCCCGGCTCCGACGTCTTCGAGCTGCGCCCCCGCATCGGCGTGGCCGGCATCGCCATGGCCGAGAAGCTCCCCAAGCGCCAGACGGTCCTGGAGACGGTCCTGACCGCCGCGTACGGCATGACCGCCACCTGGCACGAGGACTACGAGGAGATCGACGAGCAGCGTGCCCGGGCCTTCCTCGACCGCCTCGGCATGAGCGACTACCTGGACCGCAGGTTCGGCACGCTCTCCGAGGGCGAGCGCAAGCGCACCCTGATCGCCCGCGCCCTCATGACCGACCCCGAGCTGCTCCTCCTCGACGAGCCCGCCGCCGGCCTCGACCTCGGCGGCCGCGAGGACCTCGTCCGCCGTCTCGGCCGCCTCGCCCTGGACCCGATCGCCCCCTCGATGCTCATGGTCACCCACCACGTCGAGGAGATCCCCCCGGGCTTCACCCACGTCCTCATGATCCGCCAGGGCAAGGTTCTCGCCGCCGGCCCGCTGGAGCTCGAACTCACCTCCCGCAACCTCTCCCTCTGCTTCGGCCTGCCGCTCGTTGTCGAACAGGCGGGCGAGCGCTGGACCGCGCAGGGCCTCCCGCTCTCCTGAAGCGGGGCGTCCGCCCCACAAATCCCCGAGCAAGAAGGGGATTTCACATCACGGGCGCCCTGTCGTCGACGGGGCCCGCGGACCTACCATGACCGCGTGGACATCGACGCATGGCTGTGGTGGCTGATCGGCGCGACAGCGCTCGGCATCGCGCTCGTGGTGACCGCCATGCCCGAACTGGGCATGCTGGCGGTGGGCGCCGTCGCCGCTGCGGTCGTCACCGGCGTCTTCGGCGGCGGAGCCGTCGCCCAGGTCGTGGTCTTCGCCGTCATCTCGACCGCGGGTATCGCCGTCGTCCGGCCCATCGCGAACCGGCACCGCGCCCAGCGCCCCCAACTCGCCACCGGCGTCGACGCGTTGAAGGGCAGACAAGCCGTCGTCCTGGAGCGCGTCGACGGCACCGGCGGTCGGATCAAACTCGCAGGCGAGGTCTGGTCGGCCCGTGCCCTCGACACCGGCCACGCTTTCGAAGTGGGCCAGGAAGTGGATGTCGTGGACATCGAAGGAGCCACCGCGATCGTCATGTGACCTCGCGGGACGTAACCGGAGCGGAACTCCTCGCCAGCAACGCGACGGTCTGTCAGACTCGACCAGCAAGATCTTCGACAACCATAAGATCTGCCGAAGACGCCGCAGCGGAGAAGGGACACGGGGAACGACGATGGAACCGGTCATCATCGTCCTGATCATTCTGGTGGTGTTGGTCTTCATCGCCCTGATCAAGACGATCCAAGTCATCCCACAGGCCAGTGCGGCCATCGTCGAGCGCTTCGGGCGCTACACGCGGACACTCAACGCGGGCCTCAACATCGTCGTCCCGTTCATCGACACCATCCGCAACCGCATCGATCTGCGTGAACAGGTCGTCCCGTTCCCGCCGCAGCCGGTGATCACCCAGGACAACCTGGTCGTCAACATCGACACCGTCATCTACTACCAGGTCACCGACGCCCGGGCCGCGACGTACGAAGTCGCCAGCTACATCCAGGCGATCGAGCAGCTCACCGTCACCACCCTCCGCAACATCATCGGTGGGATGGACCTGGAGCGGACCCTGACCTCCCGCGAGGAGATCAACGCGGCCCTGCGCGGCGTCCTCGACGAGGCCACCGGCAAGTGGGGCATCCGCGTCAACCGCGTCGAGCTGAAGGCGATCGAACCGCCCACCTCCATCCAGGACTCGATGGAGAAGCAGATGCGCGCCGACCGCGACAAGCGCGCCGCGATCCTCCAGGCCGAAGGTGTCCGCCAGTCCGAGATCCTGCGCGCCGAAGGCGAGAAGCAGTCCCAGATCCTGCGCGCCGAGGGTGAGGCCAAGGCCGCGGCCCTGCGCGCCGAGGGCGAGGCCCAGGCCGTCCGCACGGTCTTCGAGGCCATCCACGCCGGCGACCCGGACCAGAAGCTCCTCTCCTACCAGTACCTCCAGATGCTCCCCAAGATCGCCGAGGGCGACGCCAACAAGCTCTGGATCGTCCCCAGCGAAATCGGCGACGCCCTCAAGGGCCTCTCCGGCGCCATGGGCAACTTCGGTGGCATCGGCGGCGGTTCAGGCGGCAACGGCGGCGCGACCGGAGCAAGCGTCCCCGCCCAGGAGCGCCGCGAGAAGCCGCACATCGACTGACAGCACCCCCAACGCAACGTTCCCCGCGCCCCTGCTTGTCAGGGGCGCGGGGAACTGCTTCTTGTCAGAGGCGCGGGGAACTGCGCGAACAACCCCCCTCAACCCCCAGCCGACGAAGCACCAAGGCCCCGCGGCCGGTCACGCCGCGTCCAGCGCCAGCCAATCCGGCAGCGCCGCAAGGTCATCCTGAGCCAGAGCCAACAGCATCGCATCGGCCGGCGTCGGCTCGAACGGCTCCCGAAGCAGCGGCATACCCGCCTCGACAGGCGTCCGGTTCGCCTTCCGGTGATTGTCCTGCGCACACGAGGCCACCGTGTTCAGCCACGTGTCCTGACCACCCTGCGACCGCGGCACCACGTGGTCCACGGTCGTCGCCCGCCTCCCGCAGTACGCGCACCGGTGCCGGTCCCTCACCAGCACACCCCGCCTCGACCACGGAGCTCGTCTTCGGAACGGCACCCGTACGTACTGGCAGAGCCTGATCACCCGGGGCGCCGGTATGTCGACCGCGGCTCCCCGCATCCGCAGTTCGGGGTGGGCCTGCTCGACGACGGCCTTGTCCTGAAGCACCAGAACGACGGCTCGGTTCAACGTCACCGTCGACAGCGGCTCGAAGCTCGCGTTCAGTACCAGCGTGTCCCGCATACCAGCCCACCTCCCGTGCACCGGCCCACCCCCTGGCGGGCTGGGATCAACTCTGGCCGGGCACGCCGAGATGGACAACGCAATATCTGCTGCTCCCACGAGGGGTGACCCCCGCGACCCCCGGCAACAAAAATGCCCGCTCCTGATCAATTCCAAGACCAGGAGCGGGCAAACGTTCCGTGAACGCCGGGATCGCGGCGACTGTGCTCAGCCTTCGGCGGGCACCTCGTACTCGCCGATCAGCTGGGCCCGCCCGATCGTGTGGAACCGCAGATTGAAGCCGACCGCCGCGGGCGACGCGTCGGCGTCCGGACCGAGCTTCTCCTCATCCACGGCGTACACCGTGAACACGTAGCGGTGCGGCCCGTCCCCGGGCGGCGGAGCGGCCCCGCCGAACTCCTTGTCGCCGTAGTCGTTGCGCGCGTGGATCGCACCCTCCGGCAGACCGTCGAACTTGCCACTGCCGGCACCCACCGGCAGCTCGGTCACCGACGCCGGGATGTCGAACAGCACCCAGTGCCAGAAACCGCTGCCCGTCGGGGCGTCGGGGTCGTAGCAGGTCACGGCGAAGCTCTTGGTCTCGGGCGGGAAACCCTCCCACCGCAGATGCGGCGAAGTGTTGCCGGCCGCGTGGACCTGAGCGTCCTTGAGCGTCGCGCCTTCCTCGATGTCCTCGCTCGTCACCGTGAACGACGCGACGGGCGGATGGAAGTCGTGGGGGAGCGGCCGCCGCTTGAGCTCGGTCACCTCGGTACCTCCTGATCGTTTCGTGCAGTCGCCCCCGAGCCTAGAACCAGTTGCGCTTGCTGCCGACCTCGGACAGCCACTGGTTCAGGTACGCGGTCCAGTCCGTCCCCTGGTAGTCGTTCAGACCCACCTGGAAGGAGCGGAAGGTGTCGCTGCCCTCGCTGAACAGCCCCGGCTTCTTGTCCATCTCCAGCACCACGTCCATGGCGTTCTGGTCGGCCACGAAGCTCAGCTCGACCTGGTTCAGCCCCCGGTACTGCTGCGGCGGGTAGAACTCGATCTCCTGGTAGAACGGCAGCCGCTGCCGCGTACCCCGGATCACACCGCGCTCCATGTCCGCGTTCTTGAACCGGAAGCCCAGCTGGATGAACGCGTCCAGGATCGCCTTCTGCGCCGGCAGCGGGTGCACGTTGACCGGGTCCAGGTCACCGGAGTCCACCGCACGCGCGATCTCCAGCTCGGTCGACACCCCGATGTTCATGCCGCGCAGCGCCTGACCGTCGATCATCGTGATCGGCGTCTCCCACGGGATCTCAAGACCGAACTGCACCGCGTGCACCGCGCCCGCCTGCAGCTCGAACGCACCGCCCAGCCGTGACTTCGTGAACTCGATGTCCTGCTTGTACTCCTGGTCGCCGCTCTCCACCTCGACCTTGGCCTGCAGCCCGACCGAGAGTCCCTCGATCTGCTGGTTGACGGAGCCGCCCTGGATCCGCACCTCACCCTGGACGACACCGCCCGGGACGACGTTGACCTCGTGCAGCACCGTCTCGACCGAAGCCCCGCCGGCCCCCAGGCTCGCGAGCAGCTTCTTGAACGCCATGTCTCTCCCTCTCGCCCACAACGGGTGGATCCTTGATCCATACAAACGCGATCCGGCCGTGGCCGGTTCCAAGCCTCACCCTGGCAAGGGCGTGGCCCGACGGCCACCCCGCGGCACCACTCATCTCCAGTACCCTCGGACGGCATGATCGCGACCCCTGACCGTACGCCCCTGTCCAGGGAGTTCTTCGACCGGCCCGTCCTCGATGTCGCCCCCGATCTCCTCGGCCGCATCCTGGTACGCAGCACCCCCGACGGTCCGATCGCCCTCCGCCTCACCGAGGTAGAGGCCTACGACGGGGAGAACGACCCAGGCTCCCACGCCTACCGCGGCCGCACGGCCCGCAACAGCGTGATGTTCGGTCCGCCCGGACACGTGTACGTCTACTTCACCTATGGCATGTGGTTCTGCATGAACCTGGTCTGTGGACCCGAGGGGAAGGCGAGCGCGGTCCTGCTGCGCGCCGGCGAGATCATCGAGGGGGCCGAGCTTGCCCGCACCCGTCGACTCTCGGCCCGCAACGACAAGGAACTGGCCAAAGGCCCGGCCCGGCTGGCCACCGCACTGAACGTGGACCGTTCGCTTGACGGCACGGACGCGTGCACCCCGGAGGACACCCCGCTCCGCATGCTGACCGGCACGCCCGTGCCCTCCGACCAGGTACTCAGCGGGCCCAGGACGGGAGTCGGCGGCGACGGTGCCGTGCACCCTTGGCGCTTCTGGGTCGCCAACGACCCGACGGTGAGCCCGTACCGGGCCCACGTCCCGAGGCGCCGCCGAAGTTGACGCGCTCCGCCGAGGTGCGTAATGTAGCCCGAGCCGCTGAACCGGGTATGGCGATCGCCAGCAGCCGGAAGCGGCCAAACCAACTACCTAGCGACTCCCCTCAGCAGGGGCGAATTCGGCGTGCCCGCATGCCCGAATTCGATTGCCGACAGACTCGATTATGAGTTGGACGGGGACTCCGCTAACGTAGTGAATGTCGAAAGGCCGACGAGCGAAAGCCCGGGGCCGAACGGCAAATCCCACCGACTGGGAATCGGATCGAAAAGGATCTGATAGAGTCGGAAACGCAAGACCGAAGGGAAGCGCCCGGAGGAAAGCCCGAGAGGGTGAGTACAAAGGAAGCGACCGTTCCTTGAGAACTCAACAGCGTGCCAAAAGTCAACGCCAGATATGTTGATACCCCGTCTCCAGCATTCGCTGGGACGAGGTTCCTTTGAAATAACACAGCGAGGACGCTGTGAACGGTCGGGCCTATTCCGCCTGACCGTTCCGCTCTCGTGGTGTTGCACCGGATTACCGGTACACATTCACGGAGAGTTTGATCCTGGCTCAGGACGAACGCTGGCGGCGTGCTTAACACATGCAAGTCGAACGATGAAGCCCTTCGGGGTGGATTAGTGGCGAACGGGTGAGTAACACGTGGGCAATCTGCCCTGCACTCTGGGACAAGCCCTGGA
>NZ_JAKEIO010000154.1 GCF_021474405.1 [Streptosporangium] indianense | reverse complement strand
CCCCACCCCTACCCCAGCCTCTTCACCAGCGAATACTCCGTGATCCCCGGCGGATAGTCCGGCACCACGCACACCACCTCGTACCCCTGCTTCTCGTAGAACCGCGGGGCCTGGAAGTCCCAGGTTTCCAGGCGGGACGAGCGGCAGCCGCGGGACGTGGTCGCGATGTGTTCCGCCTCCGCGAGGAGCCGCGCGCCCAGGCCCCTGCCGCGGTGGCGTTCGTCGACCCAGAGATAGGTGACGTGGAGCCAGGTCGCCCAGGTGTGGCCGACCAGGCCGCCGGCGAGGTCGTCGGTTCCGTCGTTCACAGCCCACACATGCAAGGGCATGTCCCTTTCGTCCGGAGTCCCGCGCAGGGCGCGCAGGATCGGAGAGGCGGCGGTGTTCGTGTCCCGCAGGCGTGTGCGGAGCAGATCACGTCGGTCCTTGTCGACTTCTGTCTCAAGACGGAACATGCGGCACACCATAAACGCGTCGGACAGTCAGTTCTGCAAATAACCTTCCGCTCCGGGCCCCCGTCCGTACCCTGATGAACAGCACCGGTGGGGGCCGGTGCCGATCAGGGGGCGAGACAGCCGGGTACGACGCCCGGGGTGGGGGTGGCGGTACTGCACGGCGGCGGCCGTGCGGCTGCGGCGACCCGAACCGGCCGCTGCGGCAAGGACGGACGACGGAACGCAGCGGATCCGGACACTCCGGCGTCGTACCCGTGCGGTGTCAACCTCCGACGTTGGGGTATCCCCTGCTCTTCGGGAGCACTGGGGAAGGGGGTTACGTGGTTCGCATCCGAGTCCTGGTCGTCGACGACCATCGCATCTTCGCGGAGTCACTCGCGGCGGCCCTGGCGGCCGAGCCGGACGTCGACGTCTCCGCGGCCGGCAGCGGTCCGGCCGCGCTGCGCAGCCTGGAGCGGGCGGTCGCCGAGGGGCGGCGCTTCGACGTGCTGCTCGTGGACGCCGACCTGGGCGGCAAGGTACCGGGCACCCGCCCGGCCGTCCCCGTACAGGAGGGCAACGAGGACGGGCTCGTCGACGGGATCTCCCTCGTCACGGGTGTGCGCTCCGCGCAGCCGAACGTGCGGATCGTCGTGCTCGCCGAGAAGGACGACCCGCGGCGGGCGGCCCTCGCCCTGCAGGCCGGCGCCTCCGGCTGGGTCGCCAAGGACTGCTCGCTGTCCCGGCTGCTCACGGTCATCCGGGGCGTGCTGCGGGAGGAGACCCATCTGCCGCCCGCCCTGCTGACGGGTGTGCTGCGCGAGCTCACCGCCGCCCGCAAGCACCGCACCGAGAGTGAGCGGCTCGTCGAGTCCCTCACTCCGCGTGAGCGGGAAGTGCTGCGGTGCATGGTGGCGGGACTGGGGCGCAAGGCCGTCGCCGAGCGCCTGTTCCTGTCGCCGCACACCGTGCGGACCCACATGCAGAACGTCCTCGGCAAGCTCGGCGTGCATTCCACCCTCGCCGCCGTCGCCCTCGCACGGCGGGCCGGCGTCGGGCCGGTGGACCTAACCGGGGATGTTGTCGAACGGGGCGGTCAGCTGGCGTAGCAGCCCTGCCAGCTCGCCGCGCTGGGCTCGGGAGAGCTCCGCGAGGATCGCGCGTTCCTGGTCCAGCAGACCCGCCAGGGCCTGGTCCGCGCGGTCCCGGCCCTCGACCGTCAGCCGCACCAGGACGCCCCGCCGGTCACTGGGGTCGGGGAGGCGCTCCACCAGGCCCTTCTTCGCCAGACGGTCGATGCGGTTCGTCATCGTGCCCGAGGTGACCAGGGTCTGGGTGAGGAGCTGTCCCGGCGAGAGCTGGTACGGCGTGCCCGCCCTGCGCAGGGCCGTCAGGACGTCGAACTCCCACGGCTCCAGGTTGTGCTCCGAGAACGCCAGCCGCCGCGCCCGGTCCAGGTGCCGGGCCAGCCTGCTCACGCGGCTGAGCACCTCGAGTGGTTCCACGTCGAGGTCCGGGCGCTCCCGGCGCCACGCCGCGACCAGCCGATCGACCTCGTCCTCCATGACGATCAGTGTAGTGGTTGTGTCGACGTAGAGTCTCTTGACATCCAGTTTCTTGACATCGAGATATCCGAGGATCACGCTGGGTGTGCGACCCCGCACGGTCACCACCAGGCACACCAGGACACCAGGAGGAACCATGCCCGCAGCCACCCCCACCTGGGACCCCGGCCAGTACCTCCGTCACGCCGACCACCGCGCCCGCCCCTTCACCGACCTCCTCGCCCGCGTCCCCGACCTGCCCGCCCGGCCGCCCGCGGACCGCCCCCGCATCGCCGACCTCGGCTGCGGCCCCGGCAACGTCACCACGCTGCTCGCCACCCGCTGGCCCACCGCACTGATCACCGGCTACGACAACTCGCCCGAGATGCTCGACAAGGCCCACGTCGACCACCAGGGGCCCACCCCGGGCGGCGGGCGTCTCGACTTCGCGCACGCCGACGTAAGGACCTGGACGCCCGACGAGCCGTACGACCTGATCGTCAGCAACGCCACGCTGCAATGGGTGCCCGGACACGTCGAACGGTTCGCCGACTGGGTGGCCGGACTGAAACCCGGCGGCACCCTCGCCTTCCAGGTGCCGGGCAACTTCGACGCCCCCAGCCACCGCCTCATGCGCGACCTCGCCGGTGCACCGCGCTGGCGCACCCGGCTCGCCGACACCCTGCGCCACGCCGACGCCGTCGGCACCCCCGGGTCCTACCTGGAGCGGCTGACCTCCCTGGGCTGCACGGCCGACGTGTGGGAGACGACGTACATCCACCTGCTCCAAGGCGAGGACCCGGTGCTCGACTGGGTGCGGGGGACCGGACTGCGGCCCGTGCTGACCGCCCTCGCCGACGAGCCCGAGCAGAAGGACGCCTTCGTCGCCGAGTACCGGGCAGCCCTGCGCGAGGCCTACCCGGCCGGTGCGCACGGCACGCCGTTCCCGTTCCGCAGGGTGTTCGCGGTGGCCCGGAAGGAGAACCGGTGATCACGGCCGTCGACCACGTGGCAACCGCCTGAAGTTCCTCCAGCCCCTCCAGGACGGACCCGGTCAGGCCTTGCGGCGCCCTATCAGGTGCGGCTTGGCCTCTATGCCGTCCAGGCCGTGCCACGCCAGGTTCACCAGGTGCGCGGCCACCTCGGCCTTCTTCGGCCGACGCACGTCCAGCCACCACTGGCCGGTCAGGGCGACCATGCCGACCAGGGCCTGTGCGTACAGCGGGGCCAGCTTCGGGTCGAAACCGCGGCTCTTGAACTCACGGCCCAGGATGTCCTCCACCTGGGTGGCGATGTCCGAGATCAGCGAGGCGAAGGAACCCGTCGACTGGGGGATGGGGGAGTCACGGACCAGGATGCGGAACCCGTCCGTGTACTCCTCGATGTAGTCCAGCAGCGCGAACGCGGCCTGTTCGCACAGTTCGCGCGGGTGACCGGCCGTGAGCGAGCTGGTCACCATGTCCAGCAGGCGCCGCATCTCACGGTCCACCACGACCGCGTACAGCCCTTCCTTGCCGCCGAAGTGCTCGTACACCACCGGCTTGGACACCCCGGCCTTCGCCGCGATCTCCTCCACCGACGTGCCCTCGAAGCCCTTCGCCGCGAAGAGCGTGCGACCGATCTCCAGCAGTTGCTGACGTCGCTCGGCACCGGTCATCCGGGTGCGGCGCGCTCGCCGCGGCTTCTCATTGCTGGGGGTGCTGCTCGAGTCGGTCGCCACAGCGACCATCATGCCGCCTCGACGGGCTCCTTCCCCCGCGGGGAGCCGCCTTCCCCGGTGTTACGGCGCGAATCGATACGCGAGCGTGACGGCCACCGCACGTCGTACGCCCAGCCCGCCCTCTCGAACCAGCGGATCAGCCGGGCGGACGAATCCAGCTGGCCGCGCATCACGCCGTGCCGGGCGGACGTCGGGTCGGCGTGGTGCAGGTTGTGCCACGACTCACCGCACGACAGGACCGCCAGCCACCACACGTTGCCCGAACGGTCACGAGACTTGAACGGGCGCTTGCCGACCGCGTGGCAGATCGAGTTGATCGACCACGTCACGTGGTGCAGCAGGGCCACCCGGACGAGCGAACCCCAGAAGAACCCGGTGAACGCGCCCCACCAGGACATCGTCACCAGACCGCCGATCAGCGGCGGCAGCGCCAGCGACACCACGGTCCACAGGACGAACTGGCGGGAGATGGCGCGCAGCGTCGGGTCCTTGATCAGGTCGGGCGCGTACTTCTCCTGCGACGTCTGCTCCTCGTCGAACATCCACCCGATGTGCGCCCACCACAGGCCCTTCATCAGGGCCGGGAGCGTCTCACCGAAACGCCACGGCGAGTGCGGGTCGCCCTCCGCGTCGGAGAACCTGTGGTGCTTGCGGTGGTCGGCCACCCAGCGCACCAGCGGACCCTCGACCGCCATGGAACCCGCGATCGCCAGCGCGATCTTCAGCGGTCGCTTCGCCTTGAAGGACCCATGGGTGAAGTGACGGTGGAAGCCGATCGTGATGCCGTGGCACCCCAGGTAGTAGAAGAAGACCAGCAGACCGAGGTCCAGCCAGCTCACCCCCCAGCCCCACGCCAGCGGCACCGCCGCCAGCAGCGCGAGGAACGGGACGGTGATGAAGAGGAGGAGGGCGAACTGCTCGATGGACCGCTTCTGCTCGCCGCCCAGCGTCGCCGGGGTGGCGTCGGTGGCCTGACCGGGCGCCTCGGAAGCGTCCTGGATCACGTCGGAACTACTGGTCATACGCGTCCCCTGGGGGGTATGTGGAGGGAGAAGGGGTAGCCGGGGCACGTGAACCGTGACGTGCTTCCTACGGTTCCGTAACCTACGGCATCGTAAGTATGGCAGTGCGTCGCCCGGCGGCAAGAGCCCGCGAGCCTGCGCGTCCCGGCCGACACCTATCCTTGAGTCGGTCGGACAGCGCGGTCCGCTCTGATTTCTTCCCGGATGTCCGGACCGTATGCGGCGCCCCGCCGCGCGAGACGCCGTCCGGGTTCCCCTCCCAGACGAGCTTCAACACTGCAAGGAGCCGCACCTGTGAGCAGTGCCGACGACCAGACCACGACGACGAGCAGCGAGCTGCGAGCCGACATCCGCCGGCTGGGCGACCTCCTCGGCGAGACCCTCGTCCGCCAAGAAGGCCCCGAACTGCTGGAACTCGTCGAAAAGGTCCGCCGCCTCACCCGCGAGGACGGCGAGGCCGCCGCAGAGCTGCTGCGCGGCACCGAACTCGACACCGCGGCCAAGCTGGTCCGCGCGTTCTCCACCTACTTCCACCTCGCCAATGTCACCGAGCAGGTCCACCGCGGCCGCGAGCTGCGCGCCCGCCGCGCCGCCGAGGGCGGACTCCTCACCCGTACGGCCGACCGGCTCAAGGACGCCGACCCCGAGCACCTGCGCGAGACGGTCCGCAACCTCAACGTCCGCCCCGTCTTCACGGCCCACCCCACCGAGGCCGCACGCCGCTCCGTCCTCAACAAGCTCCGGCGCATCGCCGCCCTGCTGGAGACCCCGGTCATCGAATCCGACCGGCGCCGCCTGGACATCCGACTGGCCGAGAACATCGACCTCGTCTGGCAGACCGACGAACTGCGCGTGGTGCGCCCCGAGCCCGCCGACGAGGCCCGCAACGCCATCTACTACCTCGACGAGCTGCACGCCAACGCCGTCGGCGACGTCCTTGAGGACCTCACCGCCGAGCTGGAGCGGGCCGGGGTGAAGCTCCCCGACGACACCCGCCCCCTCACCTTCGGCACCTGGATCGGCGGCGACCGCGACGGCAACCCCAACGTCACCCCCCAGGTCACCTGGGACGTCCTGATCCTCCAGCACGAGCACGGCATCAACGACGCCCTGGAGACCATCGACGAGCTCCGCGGCTTCCTCTCCAACTCCATCCGCTACGCCGGCGCCACCGAGGAACTCCTGACCTCCCTCCAGGCCGACCTGGAGAACCTCCCCGAGATCAGCCCCCGCTACAAGCGCCTCAACGCCGAGGAGCCCTACCGGCTCAAGGCCACCTGCATCCGGCAGAAGCTGGAGAACACCAAGAAGCGCCTCGCCAAGGGCACCGCCCACCGCGACGGCCGCGACTACCTCGGCACCAGCGAACTCCTCGACGACCTGCGGATCATCCAGCGCTCCCTGCGCGAACACCGCGGCGGCCTCTTCGCCGACGGCCGTCTCGCCCGCACCATCCGCACCCTCGCCGCCTTCGGCCTCCAGCTCGCCACCATGGACGTCCGCGAACACGCCGACGCCCACCACCACGCCCTCGGCCAGCTCTTCGACCGGCTCGGCGAGGAATCCTGGCGCTACGCCGACATGCCCCGCGACTACCGCGCCAAGCTCCTCGCCAAGGAGCTCCGCTCCCGCAGGCCCCTCGCCCCCACCCCGGCACCCGTCGACGCCCCCGGCGAGAAGACCCTCGGCGTGTTCGGCACCATCAAGCGCGCCCTGGAAGTCTTCGGACCGGAAGTCATCGAGTCCTACATCATCTCTATGTGCCAGGGCGCCGACGACGTCTTCGCCGCCGCCGTCCTCGCCCGCGAAGCCGGCCTCATCGACCTGCACGCCGGCTGGGCCAAGATCGGCATCGTGCCGCTCCTCGAAACCACCGACGAGCTCAAGGCCGCCGACACCATCCTCGAGGACATGCTCTCCGACCCGTCCTACCGGCGCCTCGTCGCGCTGCGGGGCGACGTCCAGGAGGTCATGCTCGGCTACTCCGACTCCTCCAAGTTCGGCGGCATCACCACCAGCCAGTGGGAGATCCACCGCGCCCAGCGCCGTCTGCGCGACGTCGCCCACCGCTACGGCGTCCGCCTGCGCCTCTTCCACGGCCGCGGCGGCACCGTCGGCCGCGGCGGCGGCCCCACCCACGACGCGATCCTCGCCCAGCCCTGGGGCACCCTCGAAGGCGAGATCAAGGTAACCGAGCAGGGCGAGGTCATCTCCGACAAGTACCTCATCCCGTCCCTGGCCCGGGAAAACCTGGAGCTGACCGTCGCGGCCACCCTCCAGGCCTCCGCCCTGCACACCGCGCCCCGCCAGTCCGACGAGGCCCTCGCCCGCTGGGACGCCGCGATGGACGTCGTCTCCGACGCCGCCCACGCCGCCTACCGCCGTCTCGTCGAGGACCCCGACCTGCCGACGTACTTCCTCGCGTCGACACCGGTGGACCAGCTCGCCGACCTGCACCTGGGCTCCCGGCCCTCCCGCCGCCCCGGCTCCGGCGTCTCGCTCGACGGCCTGCGCGCCATCCCCTGGGTGTTCGGCTGGACCCAGTCCCGGCAGATCGTCCCCGGCTGGTTCGGCGTCGGCTCCGGCCTCAAGGCCCTGCGCGAAGCCGGCCTCGACACCGTCCTCGACGAGATGCACCAGCAGTGGCACTTCTTCCGCAACTTCATCTCCAACGTCGAGATGACCCTCGCCAAGACCGACCTGCGGATCGCCCAGCACTACGTCGACACCCTCGTGCCCGACGAGCTCAAGCACGTCTTCGACACCATCAAGGCCGAACACGAACTGACCGTGCGGGAAGTCCTGCGCGTCACCGGTGAAGAGGAACTCCTCGACGCCGCCCCCGTCCTGAAGCAGACCTTCGCCATCCGCGACGCCTACCTCGACCCGATCTCCTACCTCCAGGTCGCCCTCCTCAAGCGGCAGCGCGACGCCGTCGAGGCCGCCGAGCAGCCCGACCCGCTCCTCGCCCGCGCCCTCCTCCTCACCGTCAACGGCGTGGCAGCCGGCCTGCGCAACACCGGCTGAACCACCCCGGGCATGACCGTGCCCCCGAGCCCGTACGGGCTCGGGGGCACGGTCATGCCCTACGTCAGCCGCGGCCGGCCCGCCGACGCCGCAGCACCAGGTAACCGCCCGCCGCCATCAGCGCAGCCGCGGCCCCCGACAGCACACCCACCGGGGCGCCGTTGCCCGTCTCGGCGAGATCACCGTCCGCACCGCCCTGCGGAGACGGCGACGACGCAGGCACCGCCCCACCGGCCGACGAACTCGCCGACGCACTCGGCGCACCCGACGGCGCCTCGGACGCCCCGGGCGAGGACGTCGGCGAAGCCGAAGCCGAAGCCGACGGCGTCGCACCACCCGGCTCCTGCTCGTCCTCACAGTCCGACCAGAACACCTTGTGCTTGGCGGACCCCTTCTCGCCCTCGAACTTCCAGAACAGCTTGTAGTGCCCGTCGGGCAACGACAGATCCTCGGTCCGGCCGTGACCCTCGGCGTCCAGCGTCAGCGCACCGGACTCCACCGTCTCCCCCTTGTTCTCGCTCGGAGGGATCGCGTCGATGCGCCACTCGACCTCCTGACCCCCGTCGAAACCGAAGGCATCCAGGTAGAAGGCGCACACATGCGGCTCGTTGCGCCGCAGCTCCTCACCCGTCGACGCGTCATGGATCTTCACCGTGCCGTTGTCGCCGGGGGGAGTGGCATGGGCGGCCGGAGCGAGCAGAAGGACCGCGGAAGCGGAGGCGCAGACAGCGCCGAGGCGAGAGAGGGTGCGCATGGGCAGGTCGTCCGTCTTCGAGAAGTGACCGGAAAGATGTGGAGGGGGCGGCTCAGCTTCCAGCCTGGCCCGAACGCCCGTCAATCACGAACAGACAACGCTCCGTTCCTCCACAGATGTGGAGGGCGCCGCAACCCCTCAGACCGCCACGAAAGCCGCCGTCAACAACGCCACCCCCGACAACCCCATCACCCACGCGAGCCGCGTGCGCAGCAGACCACCCGCCACCACGACCGACGCCAGCAACAACGCACCACCGAGCGGAACCCACGCGTACAGCACCCCCGCCGGACCCGAACGCACCGCATCACCACCACCGGGCTTCACGACCACCGTGTACGTCCGGCCCCGCTCCACCGCGACCGACTTCTCCAGCACCACCCGCGCCCGCGGCTGCGAACCCGCCGACAACGGCGTGTACCGGCCCCAGCACACCTCGGGCCCACACCGCGTCACATCGACCGTGCCCTGCTCCCGGCCCTTCGTCAGCATCACGTGCTGCGCCGTACCCCACGACGCCCACACACCCGCGATCAGGATCAGCACCGCCACAGAACCCATCGCCGCGAACCGCCCGAACCGCAGCACGGCAGTCGAAGCCTGGGACGAAGAAGCAGCAGCGGCAGGCATGGCCGGGATCATTGGCCATGCCTGAACGGCCCGTCAACCTCGGCGGGGGACAAGTCAGGAGTTGTACGTGCTTTGCGCCCGCTCCAACCCCTCGATCACCAGACACTCCACCGCATCCGCCGCCCGGTCCACGAAGTAGTCCAGCTCCTTGCGCTCCGAGGACGAGAAATCCTTCAGCACGAAGTCCGCCACCGGCATCCGCCCCGGCGGCCGCCCGATCCCGAACCGCACCCGGTGATACTCCGCACCGAACGCCTTCGTCATCGACTTCAGCCCGTTGTGCCCGTTGTCGCCGCCCCCCAGCTTCAGCCGCAGCACCCCGTAGTCGATGTCCAACTCGTCATGCACGGCCACCACATGACCCACCGGGACCTTGTAGAAATCCCGCAGCGCGTTCACCGGACCGCCCGACAGGTTCATGTACGACATCGGCTTCGCCAGCACCACCCGCCGGTTCAACGGCCCCGGCGGCCCGATCCGGCCCTCCACGACCTGCGCCTGCGCCCGCCCGGCCCGCTTGAACCTCCCCCCGATCCGGTCCGCCAGCAGATCGGCCACCATGAAACCCACGTTGTGCCGGTTGCCCGCATACTCCGGCCCCGGATTGCCCAGCCCCACGATCAGCCACGGAGCGGCCGCATCGGTCGTCACGTCCATGTCTCCTTCATACGCGTCGGCCGCTGCCCCGCACGGGAACAGCGGCCGACGAAACGACGACGCAGAGGATCAGGCCTCGGCGGCCTCTTCCTCAGCGGCCTCCTCGCCCTCCGGGGCCTCCTCGGCCTGCGCGGCCAGGACCTGCAGGACGACAGCGTCCTCCTCGACGGCCAGCGTCGTGCCCTTGGGCAGCGTGATGTCCTTCGCCAGGATCGAGGCACCGGCCTCCAGACCCTCCACGGACACCGTCACCGACTCCGGGATGTGCGTCGCCTCGGCCTCGACCGGCAGCGCGTTCAGCACGTGCTCCAGCAGGTAGCCACCCGGGGCCAGCTCACCCTCGGTCTGCACCGGGACCTCGACCGTGACCTTCTCGCCGCGCTTCACCAGCAGCAGGTCCACGTGCTCCAGGAAACCCTTCAGCGGGTCACGCTGCACGGACTTCGGGATCGCCAGCTCGTTCGCCTTGCCGTCGATGTCCAGCGCGATCAGGACGTTCGGCGTACGCAGCGCCATCAGCAGCGCGTGGCCCGGAAGGGTCAGGTGCAGCGGGTCCGAACCGTGCCCGTACAGCACGCCGGGAACCTTGTCCTCACGACGGATACGGCGCGCGGCACCCTTGCCGAACTCGGTGCGCGTCTCGGCGGCGATCTTCACCTCGGACATGATCACTCCTCATAGTCAGTCATGGACGTGGTCACCCGGCCACGAACGGCCTGCTACGAAGAGCGCGTCGATAACGGACACCGCGTCCCGCAGAACAACGGGAACGGCCTCCCTCGCCGAGCAACTGCAGCAGTCTACTCGGCGAGGGAGGCCGCACCCAAAACGATCTCTACTGCTCGTCGAACAGGCTCGTCACCGAACCGTCCTCGAACACCTCACGCACCGCACTCGCGATCGTCGGCGCGATCGACAGCACCGAGATCTTGTCCAGATCACCGCTCAGCTCCGACGGCGTCGGCAACGTGTTCGTGAACACGAACTCACTCACCCGCGAGTTCTTCAGCCGGTCCGCGGCCGGACCCGACAGCACACCGTGCGTCGCCGTCACGATCACGTCCTCCGCACCGTGCGCGAACAGCGCGTCCGCCGCGGCACAGATCGTCCCACCGGTGTCGATCATGTCGTCCACCAGGACACACACGCGACCCTCCACCTCACCCACGACCTCGTGGACGGTGACCTGGTTCGCGACGTCCTTGTCACGCCGCTTGTGCACGATCGCCAGCGGCGCGCCCAGCCGGTCGCACCAGCGGTCCGCCACCCGCACACGGCCCGCGTCCGGAGACACCACCGTCAGCTTCTCCCGGTCCACCTTCCGGCCCACGTAGTCCGCCAGCAGCGGCAGCGCGAACAGGTGGTCCACCGGACCGTCGAAGAAGCCCTGGATCTGGTCCGTGTGCAGATCCACGGTCAGGATCCGGTCCGCACCCGCGGTCTTCATCATGTCCGCGATCAGACGCGCCGAGATCGGTTCACGTCCACGGTGCTTCTTGTCCTGCCGCGCGTAACCGTAGAACGGCACGATGACCGTGATGGAGCGGGCCGACGCACGCTTCAGCGCGTCGATCATGATCAACTGCTCCATGATCCACTTGTTGATCGGAGCCGTGTGGCTCTGGATCAGAAAGCAGTCGGCACCACGCGCCGACTCCTGATAACGCACATAGATCTCGCCGTTCGCGAAGTCGAAGGCCTTCGTCGGGACGACCCCGACACCCAACTGCTGGGCGACCTCCTCGGCAAGCTCGGGGTGGGCGCGGCCGGAGAAGAACATCAACTTCTTCTCGCCGGTCGTCTTGATCCCGGTCACAGCACTGTCTCCTCAGAGGTGTCGCAGCATGGGGTCGAGAAACCTCGCAGCCGGCTTGCCGGAGGCCGTCTCAGCTGGTGGGGGTGCGGGTGTGCACTTATCACCGTACGCCGTGTTTGAGGCATCGGTTTCCGGTCAGCCCTCACCGGCCGACTCCCGGGAAGCCGCCTCCGCCGCCTTCGCGGCCGCGCTCCCCGGACGCTTACGAGCCACCCAACCCTCGATATTCCGCTGCTGACCACGGGCCACGGCCAACGAACCCGCCGGCACATCCTTCGTGATCACGGACCCCGCGGCGGTGTACGCACCGTCCCCCACCGTGACAGGCGCCACAAACATGTTGTCCGAGCCCGTGCGGCAATGCGAACCGATGGTGGTGTGGTGCTTCTCCTGCCCGTCGTAGTTCACGAACACGCTCGCGGCACCGATGTTCGTCTGGTCACCGATCGTCGCGTCCCCCACGTACGACAGGTGAGGCACCTTCGTCCCCTCACCGATCGACGCGTTCTTCGTCTCCACGTACGTCCCGATCTTGCCCTTCGCACCCAGCCGCGTCCCCGGCCGCAGGTACGCGTAAGGACCCACCGTCGCCTCCGCGCCCACCTCGGCACCCGACGCCACCGTGTTGTCCACCCGCGCACCCGCACCCACCCGGGTGTCCGTCAGCCGGCAGTTCGGCCCGACCTCGGCACCCTCCGCCAGATGCGTGCTGCCCTGCAGCTGCGTACCCGGATGGACCACGACGTCCTGCTCGAACGTCACGGTCACATCGATGAAGGTCGTCGCCGGATCGATCACGGTCACACCGGCCAGCATCGCCTCGGTCAGCAGCCGGTCGTTGAGGATCCGCCGCGCCTCCGACAGCTGCACACGGTTGTTGATCCCGGCGATCTCACGGTGGTCACCGGCCACCGACGCCCCCACCCGGTGCCCCGCCTCACGCAGGATCCCGAGCACGTCCGTCAGGTACTCCTCGCCCTGGCTGTTGTCCGTCCGCACCTTCTTCAGCGCGTCCGCCAGCAGCTGACCGTCGAACGCGAACACACCCGAGTTGATCTCACGGATCGACCGCTGGGCGTCGGTGGCGTCCTTGTGCTCGACGATGGCCGTGACGGCCCCCGTGGCGTCGTCACGGACGATCCGCCCGTACCCCGTCGCGTCCGGCACCTCGGCGGTCAGCACGGTGACCGCGTTGCCGTCGGCGGAGTGCGTCTCGGCGAGGGCCCGCAGGGTCGCCCCGGTCAGCAGGGGAGTGTCCCCGCACACGACCACGACGGTCCCGTCCACGGACCCGCCCAGCTCCTCCAGACCCATCCGCACGGCGTGCCCGGTGCCGTTCTGCTCCGCCTGTACGGCGGTACGGACGTCCGGGGCGATCTCACCGAGATGCGCGGTGACCTTCTCACGGGCGTGGCCGACCACGACGACCAGATGCTCGGGCTGCAGCTCGCCGGCGGAGGCGAGGACGTGGCCCACGAGACTGCGGCCGCAGAGCTCGTGCAGGACCTTGGGTGTGGCCGACTTCATACGGGTGCCCTCACCCGCTGCGAGAACGACGACGGCTGCCGGGCGGTTGGCGCTCACGGGATGCCCTTCGGCTGTGGATGGGGTGGGGTGACATCCGCAGGATACCGGGGGGTTTTGTGGGGGGCATGGGTGCGGGGCCTGACCGGCGTCGCATCAGCTAGGACCCGAACTGAGTGTGTGCTCCCCTGCCAGGACTCGAACCTGGAACAAATCATCCAAAGTGACCCGTGTTGCCAATTACACCACAGGGGACTATAAGCCCGGCTAATCGGACATCTCGCCGATCGGCTGGGTGGCTCCCCACACTATGCCGTACCAAGAGCCTTCGATGCGACGGTACAGGTCGGCGCTCCTCCGCACCTTGATCGCGAGGCAACCCCGGTAGGCCTCGCCGGTGTTCTTGCGGACGGTCTTGGGGTTGTGCTTCTTCAATGTCGTCTTGTTGAACGCGGAGCGCTCGGCGTCGACCAGGTCGGCCCAATACTGCTCGGCGCCGGGAACGTCGGCGGTCTCGTGGATCATCACCGTGTACCTGACGCGCTCGCGCTCCACGCCGAGCAGGTCGAGCCAGGCGAGGAAGACCTGGATCATCCCGGGGTCGCTGTTGACGAAGCAGACGTTCTCCCGGCGGTCGTACGGCTTGTCCTTGCTGCCCTCCGCCCAGTAGAGCCCGACACCCACGAGGAACAACTCGCGTGGCGACAGTGCGCCGACCCTCTGTTCGGCCGCCTCCTTGGTGCGCTGCCGTTCCTCGTCCCGCAGGCGCAGGGTGACTTCCCAGCCCCGCTTCGCGATGGCCGATGCCTCCTCGGGTGTCCGCTTCCGCTCGGGCTTCGGCAGATCCCGCACCCACAGCGAGATCGAACTCTTCGAGCACCCCAGCTCCATCTGGATCCGGTCGTACGTCCAGCCCTGGAGGCGGAGCTCCCTCGCCCTCTCCCTCAGGTCGTCCTTCGCGTTCGGGCGCTTCGTCCAGGCCGGTGGCGGTTCGCCTTCCAGCAGTCGGTTGAGGATGTCGTTGTTGTCGACGTGCAGCCGGTCTCGGATCTGACGGCGGCTGAGGCCGGCGCGGCGCAGTGTCACCGCCTTCTCCCGCAGCCCCTCGAAGTCGGAGTACTTGCCCGGTGCATGTGTCATACGCATACCGTCCGGGCGGAATGGAGGGCTCCGGGGTCGAACGGTGTGCGATTCAGCAGTTCGAGGGATATCGGGTGGTATCGCGGCCGAACGGTCACGGAGTGTGGTGTAGGCCAGTCCGGGAAATGCGACGGAAAACCGATGGGGGCCGCCCGTAGGCTGGGAGGCATGACCGCGACGGGGGAAGACCATGTGACGGCCCGGGGAGGGCCGTGGTGGTGGGCCAGGCGGCGTAGTGCCGTGCTCGATGTGAGCCTGGCCGTGGTGTCCGCGCTGGAGTGCGCCCTGGAGGGGATCCCGTTCGCGCGGGATGCCGGGATCCCGGTGGCGGCGGGGGTCGTCTTCGGGTTGTTGGCCGGTTCCGTGCTGCTCGTGCGGCGGCGCTGGCCGATCGCCGTGGTGCTGGTGTCGATCGCCATCACGCCCGCCGAGATGGGCTTCCTGATGGGCGTCGTCGGCCTGTACACGCTGGCCGCTGCCGAGCTGCCCCGGCGGATCATCGGCTCGCTGGCGGGGATGTCCCTGGTGGGTACGTTGATCGTGACGTTCGTGAAGACGCAGCAGGACATGTCCCGGGGGGATCTGGAGATAGGGGACTGGTTCGTCCCCTTCGCCGCGATCACCATGTCGCTGGGCTTCACGGCGCCGCCGGTGCTGCTGGGGCTGTACGTGGGGGCGCGGCGGCGGTTGATGGAGAGTCTGCGGGAGCGGGCGGACAGTCTGGAGCGGGAGCTTCAGTTGCTGGCGGAGCGGGCGGAGGAGCGGGCCGAGTGGGCCCGGAACGAGGAGCGGACGCGGATCGCGCGGGAGATGCACGACGTGGTCGCGCATCGGGTGAGTCTGATGGTGGTGCATGCCGCGGCGTTGCAGGCGGTGGCCCGGAAGGATCCGGAGAAGGCCGTCAAGAACGCCGCGTTGGTGGGGGACATGGGGCGGCAGGCGCTGACGGAGCTGCGGGAGATGCTCGGGGTGCTGCGCAGCGGTGGGGACGGCCCGCCGCGTGAGCCGTCGGCGTCGACGTCGCCCGCTGTGCCGGCGTCGGCGTCGGTGCCGTTGGCGGCGGTGGGGGAGGCGGCTGCTGCGGCGGCTTCGCGGGTGGCGGATGACGAGGGGCCGTGTCTGGCGGAGATCGAGGAGCTGGTGGGGCAGTCGGCTGCGGCGGGGATGGTGGTGGCGTTGTCGGTGGAGGGGGACGTGCGGTCGTACGCGCCGTTGGTGGAGCAGACGGCGTACCGGGTGGTGCAGGAGGCGTTGACGAACGTCCACAAGCACGCGGCCGGGGCGAAGACGTATGTGCGGTTGGCGCACCGGGTGTCGGAGATCGCGATGCAGGTGGAGAACGAGCCGCCTGAGGAGGCGGCGTCGTCGGCGCGGTTGCCGTCCGGGGGGAACGGGCTGGTGGGGATGAGGGAGCGGGTGTCGGCGCTGGGCGGGGTGTTCGTGTCGGGGCCGACGGACGCCGGGGGTTTCCGGGTGTCGGCGGTGATTCCGGCGTCGTAGCCGGTTCGGAGCGGTGACCGGCCGGGGTGGGGCGCGGCGACCGGCCGGTGGTCGGGTG
>NZ_JAKEIO010000153.1 GCF_021474405.1 [Streptosporangium] indianense | reverse complement strand
AGCCCGGGATGGGGGGTCGGCAGCCCCGCGGGGGACGGGAATCAGCCCGCGAACCAGCGCACCGGCTTCGGAGCGAGGTTCTGGTAGACGTGCTTGGTCTCTCGGTACTCGGCGAGTCCGGCCGGGCCGAGTTCCCGGCCCACTCCGCTCTTGCCGAAGCCGCCCCACTCCGCCTGCGGCAGGTAGGGGTGGAAGTCGTTGATCCAGATGGTGCCGTGGCGCAGCCGGCCGGCGACACGCCGGGCGCGGCCCGGGTCGGCGGTCCAGACGCCGCCCGCCAGTCCGTACTCGGTGTCGTTGGCGAGGGCGACGGCCTCGTCCTCGGTGCGGAAGGTCTCGACGGTGAGGACCGGCCCGAAGACCTCCTCCCGCACGACGCGCATCTCGCGGTGGCAGTGGTCGAGGACGGTGGGCTCGTAGAAGTAACCGTTCTCGGGGCGCTGCGGGGACGGCTCGGGGCGCTTGCCGCCGGAGCGCAGCACCGCGCCCTCCTTGAGGGCGGACTCGACGTACATCTCGACCTTGGCGCGCTGCTGCTCGGAGACGAGCGGGCCGCACTCGACGCCGTCCTCGGTGCCGCGGCCGAGACGGATCTTCTCGGCGCGGCGGGCGAGTTCGGTGACGAAGCGGTCCCGGACGGACTCCTCGATGATGAGGCGGGCACCGGCCGAGCAGACCTGGCCGCTGTGGATGAAGGCGGCGTTGAGGGCCTGGTCGACGGCGGTGTCGAAGCCCTCCTCGGTGGCGCAGGCGTCGGCGAAGACGACGTTGGGGTTCTTGCCGCCGAGTTCGAGGGCGACCTTCTTGACGGTCGGGGCGGCGGCCTGAGCGACCTTGGTGCCGCTGACCAGGCCGCCGGTGAAGGAGACCAGGTCGACGTCGGGGTGCTCGGACAGGCGCGCGCCGACCGAATGCCCCGGGCCGGTGACGATGTTGGCGACACCCTCGGGCAGTCCGGCCTCGACGAGCAGGTCGATGAGCGCGATCGTCGTCATCGGGGTGATCTCGCTCGGCTTGATGACGAAGGTGTTGCCGGCGGCGAGGGCGGGGGCGATCTTCCAGCTGGCCTGCAGCAGCGGGTAGTTCCAGGGCGTGATCATCGCGCAGACGCCGACGGGCTCGTGCACGACGACGCTGTGGATGTCGGCCGCACCGGCGTCCACGACCCGGCCGGGGGCCTCACCGGCGACCAGGTCGGCGAAGTAGCGGAAGGCGTCGGCGACACAGTCGATGTCGACGCGGCCCTCCTCGACGGTCTTGCCCGCGTCCTGGGCCTCCAGCCGGCCGAGCTCCTCACGGTCCCGGACCAGGAGATCGGCGACCCGGCGCAGCAGCGCGGCCCGCTCGGGGACGGGGGTGTGCGGCCACGGGCCTTCGTCGAAGGCGCGCCGGGCCGCGGCGATCGCCAGATCGGTGTCCTTCTCGTCGCCTTCCGCGACGACGGCGAAGGGCAGCCCGTCCGCGGGGTCGAGGATCTCGCGGGTGCCCCCGGAGGTGGCCGCCCGCCATTCTCCTCCCGCATGGATGGTTTGACGCGCCTGAAGTTCGGTACTTTCCGCCATGATCGCTCTTCGCCTTCCGTTCCTGATCAGCGCCCCTGTGTCACAGTCGTGTCACTAAGAGACCGAGTTCGCCTGCCCGACTCCCGCAATTGCATGCGCACCCGTGGCTGAAAGTGCGCTGCGTCACTGAAAATGCGGACAAACAAGGGCAAATTACTCAACATTCACATGGCGCGAGCACGACCGGACAGCCCGGCTTCCGGAGCGTGACCTGACAGTCACGGCACGGCCGGCCGACCCGGCGGTTCACTCCGCGCGCGACCGGCCGACGAGGGTCTCCCGCACCGCGGCCCGCAGCCAGGCGTGCGCGGGATCGACGTCGTGACGCGGGTGCCAGGCGAGACCGACCTGGAGCGGCGGGAGCGGCAGCGGCACCTCGAAGGTGGCCACGCCGAGGGCCCGCGCCATGGGGACGCTCCAGTAACTGATCAGCCCCGTCAGGTCGGTGGCACGCACGACGAAGAGGGAGGCGGGGAAGGTTCCCACCGAGCCCACCACCCGCCGGGTCAGTCCGAGTCCGGCGAGGGCCTCGTCCACCGGACCGCGCAGCCTGCCCCGCCGGGAGACGACGAGGTGATCGACTTCACCGGCGAACCGCTCGGGCGTCACCTCACCCTCCAGCAGCGGATGTCCGTCCCGTACGACACCCATCATCCGGTCCTCGTACAGCGGTTCCACGCGCACCTCGGGCGCCACCGTGTCGATCACGCCGACCTCCAGATCGGCGGTGCCCTCCCGCAGCAACGGCGCGTCCACATGGCTCTCGGCGAGGAACCGCAGCCGGATGCCGGGTGCGTCACGGGCGGCCCTCGCGAACAGGTCGGAACCACAGGCGGCGGCCACGGCGTCGTGGCACAGCACCGTGAACGTCCGGGTCACCGTGCGCAGGTCGGTGTCGGCGGGAGGCGCGAAGAGGGCCCGGGCCCGCTCGACCACGGCACTCACCTCGGCCCGCACGGCGAGCGCCCGCGGGGTCGGCACCATCCGCCGCCCGGCCCGCACCAGCACCGGATCCCCGAGCGCCTTGCGGATACGGCCCAGGGTGCGGCTCATCGCCGGTTCGGACAGATGAAGCCGCCGCGCCGCCCCGCCGACGCTCTGCTCCTCCAGCAGCACGTCCAGCGCGACCAGCAGATTCAGATCCAGACCGTTGGATTGCGTCACACGCATCGACCCCTTGCAAAGGTTGCACTGGAGTACAGGTATCTCCCGAGCCTACGGTCGGAAGTGCGATCCCCACCCACCGAGCTCCCGGGAGGAGCCTTGCCCTCGCACGCCCTGAAACGGCCGACCCTGCTCGCCCTGTGCGCCTGCGCCCTGGTCGCCCAGAGCATGGTCGCGGCCGTCAACCTGCTCATCCCGCAGCTGAGCGCCTCGTCCCTGCACCCCTCTACCAGCGAGATCCTCTGGACGGTCGACGCCTACGTCATCGTCTTCGCGGGACTCCTCATCCCGGCCGGAGCCCTCGGCGACCGGTACGGCCGCAAGGGCGCCCTGCTCGCCGGGCTCACGCTGTTCGCGGCCGGGGCCGCCCTCAGCGCCCTCGCCCGGGACCCCGCACTGCTGATCGCCGGGCGCGGCGTCTGCGGGGCCGGGGCCGCGCTGATCACGCCTGCGACGATGTCGATCCTGGTGCACCTCGCCGGGCCGGAAGGACGCGCCCGTGCCATGGCCTCCTGGACCCTGGCGCTCGGCCTGGGCGGGCTGGCCGGGAACCTGGGCGGCGGTCTCGCCGGCCAGTACGCGTCCTGGCGGGTCCTGTTCGCGGCCATCGTGCCGCTGGCCGCGCTGCTCGTCGTCGCGGTCTCCGTCACCACCCCGCGCACGGACCGCTCCCCGCACAGCAACCTGGCCCCGGCCGGGACACTGCTCCTCACCGGCGGACTGGTCGCCGTCCTCTTCGGCATCATCGAGGGTCCGGCGTACGGCTGGACCTCGCCCCGGATCCTGCTCGCGTTCGCGGCGGGCGCCCTGCTCGTCGCCCTGTTCACGCTCGTGTCCCTGCGTTCGCGGGCCCCGCTGTTCGACCCGCGCGCCTTCACCTCGCCCCGTCTGCGCGCGACGACCCTCGGCATGGCGACCGGCTTCTTCGGCCTGTTCTCCCTCTTCTACGTCAACTCGCAGTACCTGCAAGGCGTCAAGGGCTACGGCCCCGCCCGCACCGGCGTCGCGATCGTGCCGCTCATCGTCGGCATGGCCCTGGTGCCCAGGCTGGCGGCCCGCTGGTCCGCCCACCCCCGCCCCGTCATCGGCGGCGGCCTCGCCCTCATCGGCACCGGCCTGCTGGGCGTCTCAACGGCCGGAGCGGGAACGCCCTACCCGCTCTACGCCTGCTGGCTGCTGGTCATCTCGGCCGGCACCGGGCTGTGCATGCCGGCGCTGACCCTGGGAGTGGTCACGTCCCTGCCGCCCCACCAGGCGGGCCTCGGCTCGGGCCTCGGCACCTCCGCCCGGGAGACCGGTGCGGCCCTCGGCGTCGCCGTCACCGGCACGGTCCTGGCCTCCCACGGCGATCTGCACAGCGGCATGGCACCGTCGCTGCGCGTGGTGGGCCTGCTGGTCTTGGCGGCCACGGTGGCGGTGACGGTGGGACACGGCAGGGCCGGCGAGGACTCCGACCCCGCGAAGCCCGCAGGCCCCGCACCGGAAGCGACCGGTACGGGGCCTGCGAACGAACGCGCAGAGAAGGCTCTGGGCCGTGGCGTCAGATGAGGCCGAGACCGCGGACCGCCTCGCGCTCCTCCTCGAGCTCCTTGACGGAGGCGTCGATGCGGGCGCGGGAGAACTCGTTGATCTCCAGGCCCTGGACGATCTCGTACTGACCGTCCTTGGTGGTGACGGGGAAGGAGGAGATGAGGCCCTCCGGCACGCCGTACGAACCGTCGGACGGGATGCCCATGGAGACCCAGTCGCCCTCGGCGGTGCCGTTGACCCAGCTGTAGACGTGGTCGATGGCGGCGTTCGCGGCGGAGGCGGCCGACGAGGCGCCACGGGCCTCGATGATGGCGGCGCCGCGCTTGGCGACGGTCGGGATGAAGTCCTCGGCCAGCCACTTCTCGTCGTTGACGACCTCGGCGGCGTTCTTGCCGGCGACCGTGGCGTGGAAGATGTCGGGGTACTGGGTGGCGGAGTGGTTGCCCCAGATCGTCAGGCGCTTGATGTCGGCGACCGTCGAACCCGTCTTCTTCGCGAGCTGCGTCAGCGCGCGGTTGTGGTCGAGGCGGGTCATCGCGGTGAACCGCTCGGCCGGTACGTCCGGCGCGGCGGCCTGGGCGATGAGGGCGTTGGTGTTGGCCGGGTTGCCGACGACCAGCACCTTGATGTCGTCCGCGGCGTGGTCGTTGATGGCCTTGCCCTGCGGCTTGAAGATGCCGCCGTTGGCCTCCAGCAGGTCACCGCGCTCCATGCCCTTGGTGCGGGGGCGGGCGCCGACGAGCAGGCCGACGTTGGCGCCGTCGAAGGCGACGTTCGGGTCGTCGGTGATGTCGATGCCCTGGAGGAGCGGGAACGCGCAGTCGTCCAGCTCCATGGCCGTGCCCTCGGCCGCCTTCAGCGCCGGCGTGATCTCCAGGAGGCGCAGCTTCACCGGCACGTCCGCGCCGAGCAGCTGACCGGAGGCGATGCGGAAGAGCAGGGCGTAACCGATCTGGCCGGCCGCGCCGGTGACGGTGACGTTCACGGGAGTGCGGGTCATGGCGTTCTCCGTATGACAGCTGGCGGTGGGGCGGGGTCCCTGCCCCGGACGTTTGATCGATCTCTTGGCGTCAAGAGATCCGACCAGCGGTCAGGCTATCGCGCATCCGGGATCCCGTACGTCCGGGTCGGTGTGGCCCGGCCCACAACCCCGTCCGCCCGCACACGCGTACGTGCCCCACGCGAGAGGCGGCCGCCCGTCCGGGAGAGGAGGACGAAGGCGGCCGCCTGGGGGATACCGATCGTGCCGGACTCCCGTGGGGGTACCGTTCGCCTGCCCACGATTCCGACGGGCATTCCTCCCCTCCGAAATTTCCGGCCGGATCCGGCCGGACCGCTAGGCCCCACGGATCTTCCCGGGCGGACCGCTGGGCCGCAGGGGTTTTCCCGCCGGGCACCGACGGACCGCAAGGCCGCACGGGCCCTCCCCGCCGGGCACAGGCGGACCGCACGGCCGCACAGCTTTTCCCGCCGGGCACGGGCGGACCACAAGGCCACACGAGCTCTCCCCCGCCGGGCACGGGCGGACCGCACGCTCGCACGGGTTTTCCCGGCCTGCCCGGTCCCGGGGCGGGCCGGGCCGGGCCGCACGGTCAGTGCGTCGTCAGTCGGTGCACCCCTTCTGGCCGGCCGTCAGCGTGGCGCAGGCCTTGGCGTCCCCGGCGCTCTTCACGGCCACCATCGGGGTGTAGGCGATGGCGTCCCCGGCCTCGGTGATGCTGCCGGTCTGCTTCGCCTTGCCCGAGCTGATCTGCACCTCGTCGCCCTGGGCCGCCTGGGTGATGCGCCCCCACGCCGCCTTGCAGGTCTCGCTGTAGCGGACCTCGACCGTGGCCGTGCCGACGGTCGCCGTCTGCGCGGTGGTCACCAGGTCACCGCTGCACCCCATGGCCTCCGCGTCCTTGCCGGTGCAGCTGTCACCGCTGCACTTCACGCCGGGCGGCAGCTTCGGGTCGCTGCTGACGGTCGGCTTGGGCGACGCGTTGCCGCCCTTGGCCTCGTCGTCGCCACCGCCGCCCATGAGGTAGAAGGCACCGGCGATCACCACGAGCACACCCACGACCCCCGCGAGGAACGTCATGGTCCGCTTCTTGCCCGCGGCGGCGGAGGCGGAGGCCCCCCGGCGGTTCCTCCCGGGACCACCGGACCCGGCGGCGCCACCGGCCCCTCCGGCCCGGGACGGGACGGCGTCCTGCGGTTCGCCGTACGAGCCCGCTCCGGCACCGCCGCTCCGGCCGGGGCCGGGCGATCCCGCGGAGGTCCCGGAAGACGAGCCGGGCCGGGCCCCCCTGCCCGCACCCGCGCCGGCGGAGCGCCCGCCCGACGGCGACGGGCCCTGGTAACCCGCCAGGCCCCACGAGTTGACCTCGGGCTCGGCGGCCCGGCCGCTCTCCTCCCGCAGTCCGGAGCCGGTGGAGTCCTGGACCTCGGGGGCCGTCGGCTGGGGCGGCACGGTCGGCGCCACACCGGCCGGTCCCGCGATGCCCGGCGTGACCGTGGTGCCGCCGCTCCGGCGGGCGGGCTTGCCGCTGCCCGCGGAGGCGGTTCTGCCCTCGCTCCCCGTGGCCGCCTTGCCACCCGCCGCCGGGTCGCTGAAGTCCTGACCGCCGAACTCCCCGAGCGCCGCGCGCGCCTGGGATATCCGGATGGCCTCCATCGTCATGTCGTGACGCATCTCCGAGCGGCTCCAGGCACGCTCGGCGAGCTCCCACATCGTGGTCAGGTGCACCGGGTTGGTGCCGGTGACTTCGGCCAGGGCCACGATCGCGCCCTTGGGGGCGAGCAGCCGGCCGTTCAGATAACGCTCCCACGACGTCTTGCTGTAGCCCGTGCGGTCCGCGACCGACGCGATGCTCAGACCACCGCGGTCCACGAGCCTGCGCAGCTGGCTGGTGAACTCCCTGATCTGCGGATCGAGCTCATCCGGCAAGGCCTTCCAACGAGGCATTGCTCCCCCTCTTCCCCCCGAAACGTGCTGATATTTCTCGCGCTGTTCGCCCCGCGCGTGGTGGCCTTGGCCGAGTCCCCGTTCTGGATACCCACAGGGATGCGCCCAGTCAGGATCTCAGTTCCCTGACGAGGGGCGCACAGAAGCATGATGACCGCGCGCGATACACCCTGGACCGTCCCGATTGTCCATGCCAACCCCGCCGTCGCACCACTTTGTGTGGTAACGGAAGCCAGACGTACCGGAACCGTCACCTCCGTGCCACAGCGCACTGACAGCCGTTGAACAGGCAGTTCGCCGTGCAGGAGGGTGGTGTGTGACGGCGGTCCGTCCTTCCTCGGGGGAGAGGACGGGCCGCCGTCCCGTCATTCGTTGGTGACCGTGAAATGCAGGGTGTCCTTCAGGAACGGGATCTGCAGCCACGGATTCGGCTGGGCCATCAGCGCCAGCAGAACGATCACGGTGCCCAGCAGGCCGCAGGTGACGATGTCCGTGAACCGGGAGCGGACGGCGAGCATGCCGACGTCCGGCAGCAGCCAGCGCATCGCCCCGCCGCCCAGCAGGGCGATGCCGATCAGCAGCGTCCCCAGCCGGAACTGACCGAAGGCGGTCACCAGCAGTCCCAGTCCGGTCAGTCCCAGCACGGCGAGCACCGGCCACTGCCGGGCCGGCGCGGGGGCGTCCCCGGGTGCGGCCCGGCCACCGCCCTCGGGCCGCGCGGTGTCCTTGGTGAACAGCGGGAAGCGCCGGGTGACCCGCCGCGGCCGCCCCTCGGCGTCGGGGGCGCTGACGGGGTCCCGGACGGTGATGTCCTCCGGCGACTCGGGCCCGTCGAGGGACCCGAACCCGTCGAGGGGCTCGGGCCCGGTGGGGGCCTCGTGTCCGCCGTCGGCCTGCCGCCCGCTGGGGGCCTGGTGCTCAGCCGGCACTGCGCTCCGCCGCCTCGACCACGTTGACGAGCAGCTGGGCACGGGTCATCGGGCCGACTCCGCCGGGGTTCGGGGAGATCCAGCCGGCGACCTCGGCGACGTCGGGGTGGACGTCGCCCACGATCTTGCCCTCGGCGCTGCGCGAGACACCGACGTCGAGGACGGCCGCGCCGGGCTTCACGTCCTCGGCACGGATCAGATGGGCGGAGCCGGCGGCGGCCACGATGATGTCCGCGCGCTTCAGGTGCGCCGACAGGTCACGGGTGCCGGTGTGGCACTGCGTCACGGTCGCGTTCTCGCTGCGGCGGGTGAGCAGCAGCGGCATCGGCCGGCCGATGGTCACACCGCGTCCGACGACCACGACCTCGGCGCCCTTGATCTCCACGCCGTAGCGGCGGAGCAGCGTGAGCACGCCGTTCGGGGTGCAGGGCAGCGGGGCGGGCTCGTTGAGGACGAGACGCCCGAGGTTCATCGGGTGCAGACCGTCCGCGTCCTTGTCCGGGTCCATCAGTTCGAGGATGCGGTTCTCGTCGATGCCCTTGGGGAGCGGCAGTTGCACGATGTAGCCGGTGCAGGCGGGGTCCTCGTTCAGCTCGCGGACGGCCGCCTCGATCTCCTCCTGGGTCGCCGTGGCGGGCAGTTCGCGCTGGATGGAGGCGATGCCCACCTGCGCGCAGTCGCGGTGCTTGCCGGCGACGTACTTCTGGCTGCCGGGGTCGTCCCCGACCAGGATCGTGCCGAGGCCGGGCGTGACGCCCTTCTCCTTCAGCGCCGCCACGCGGGCGGTCAGATCGGACTTGATCGCGGCTGCGGTGGCCTTGCCATCGAGAATCTGGGCGGTCATGACCCCATCCTCGCGGATGACCCCGCCGCGGTTCCAATCCGCCCGCAATCCGGGCACCGGGGGCTCCCCCGCCCCGTATCCGACCATGATCGGCGATGTTGCACTTGCACAACACATCGGGAATGCGGCTGGACAAGCCGGTCAGTGGTGCAGAACGATGACATGACAAGTGCCGCGGGCAGCTCAACGGGGGGACGGTCGCAATACTGAAGGTTTTCCTCCGTGCGGATGTCACGCGTCGTCCCCGCACAAGGACCAACGGAGGAAAGCCCCCATGAGCTACGGCGACCCGAACAACCCCTACGGCGCTCCCCAGGGGCAGCCGCAGCAGCCGGGCTACGGTTACCCGCAGGACCAGGGGCAGGCTCCCGGTTACGGCTACCCGCAGGCCCCTCCGGTCTCCCCCTACGGCGGCCCCGCCGCGCCGACCACGATGCCCGGCTCGGTGAGCGCGGCCCGCGTGATGCTGTGGGTCATCGTCGGTCTGCAGGTCATCGGTGTGGCCCTCTTCGCCTTCGGCGCCGCGGCCCTGAACGCCGCGAAGGACGACGAGTCCCTCAAGGACAACACCGCCTTCCAGGACCTCGTCGGCGACTCGACCGGCCTGATCTGGGGCTACGTGGTGTTCGGCCTGGCCTGGCTGGTGTTCGCGGCCGTCCTGGCGACGAAGTTCAAGAACGGCGGCAACGGCGCCCGGGTCACCATCCTGGTCTTCGCCATCATCACGGCGGTCCTCGGCATCTACCCGTTCGTCATCGTCGGTCTGGTGCACACCATCCTGGCCGTCCTGGTCGCGGTGTTCGTCGGCAACGCGGCCGGCAAGGCCTGGTTCAACCGCCCCCGCTACTGAACGGACCCGGTCGGCAGGACCGGTTCACGCCATTCACGTCCAAGGGCCGTGTCTCACCCGTACGAGGGGGGCACGGCCCTGGTGCGTCGCCCTAGTCTGACGGTGGTAGCTGTTCAGGCACGGGGAGAGCACCTTGTACAGCATCGTCGTGGTACCTCCGCCGACCACGGAGGACGAGCGAAACCCCACCCCCCTCCACCTCACGCCCGGTGAACGTTTCGCCCGCGGCGGGCCCGCGCACCGCGCCGACGGCCTGTGGCCAGGCCACTCCCGCCCGGCGACCGTGGAGACACACGGGGCCGACGACCGGCTCCCGGCCGTCGCCACCGGCCGCGCCCCGCGCGTCCCCGGCCGCCCCGACCGGGCCGGGCCGGCCCGGTGACCGAGGCGTACGCCGTCCCCGTGCCCAAGGGCTACCGGGTCGGCGTCTGGGAGGTGCGCGAGCCCATCGCGACGGGCGCCTTCGGCAGCGTGTACGCGGCCCGGCGCGTCGGCGACGGCACCGGACTGCCGCCCACGGCCGCGCTGAAGTTCCTGCCGACCGGCACGGCCACGCCCCGCCGGCTGACCCACCTGCGCGAACTGATCGAGCGGGAGGTCGAGCTGTACCGGCGGCTGAGGCATCCGCGGCTGGTGCGGATGTACCAGACGCTGACGGTCGACGACCCGGGCCGTCCGGATCTGGACGGCGCCACCGTCCTCGTCCTGGAGCGGGCCGAGGGCTCCCTGTCGGCCCTGCTCGCCGCCTCGCCCCGGCCGGCCGCCGGACCCGAGCTGCTCCGGCAGATCGCCGAGGGCCTCGCCCAGCTGCACGGCGCCGGCTGGGTGCACGGCGACCTGAAGCCGGCCAACGTGCTGCTGATGGCGGACGGTTCGGTCCGCCTCGCCGACTTCAACATGGCCGCCGAACTGGAGGGCACGCACGCCTACACCCCGGCCTTCTCCACGCCCGACTACACCCCGCCGGAACTCCTGTGGACCGAGATCGGCGAGCGCGGCCGCCGTATCCGCCCCTCCGCCGACGTCTGGGCCTTCGGGGTCCTCGCCCACCTCGTGCTCACCGGCGCCTTCCCACTGCCCGGCGCCACCCCGGCCGCCCGCCGGGACGCGGCGGCGGCGTACGCCCGCGGCGCCGACGAGCTGCGGCTGTCGCCGGAACTGCCCGACGGCTGGCGGGAGATCGTGCGCGCCTGCCTGACCCGGACGCATCAACAGCGCATCGGCGGCGCGGCACTGCTGCGCCGTGTGACCTGCGCTGCGGGCCCGGGCGGGCACACCTTCCGCCTGCCCCGCCCGCGCCCCGGCCGCCGCCTGCGCCGCTGGTCCGTCGCGGCCGTCCTGGCCGGGGCGGTCGCGGCCGTGACCGCCCTCGCGTACGGAACCGGTGTCTGGCCCGGTTCCGGTGCCGGGGGCGGCGGCAGCGGCTCGGACGCGACCGCGAACGTCTCGGCGGCCGCGTACGGCGCCTCGGAACTGCGCACCGACCGGGGTGTTCCGCCCGCCTACCGGCTGCTGATCGTGGAGACGGCGCACGACTGCGACCAGGAAGAGGTCAGCCCGGTCCTGATCGCCGCCATGCTGAAAGTGGAGAGCGACTTCGACCCGGACCTCTCGGACCCCGACAACAACGAGTACGGCATCGCCCGCTGGACCCCGCGCGTCCTGCGCTGGTGGATGAACGAGGACGGCACGCCCGGCGAGACGGTCCCCGAGCCGCCCTTCCCGCCCGCCGAGTCCATCCCGGCGATGGGCCGCTACCTGTGCTGGATCGCCCCGCGCCTGCATGAGGACCTGCCGGGCGACCGGCGCGTCCTGATCGCCGCCGCGTACCGCACGTCGTACCGGACGGTGAACGCGACGGGTGGCGTCCCGCCGGACGTGCACGCCTACGCCGACCGCATCGCGCACTTCCTGGAGCGGTACACGCCCGAGAGCCGGAAGTGAGCGCACGGGGGTGGCTGACGTGTCGTCGGCACGCCGGTGGAGGGCCTCCGGGAGGGCGACCGCTGAGTCGTGCGGGGCGGGCCGGTTCGTCGCCGGCCCGCCCCGGCACCGTCAGTGGAAGAAGTGCCGCGTGCCGGTGAAGTACATCGTCACGCCGGCCTTCTGCGCGGCCTCGACGACCAGCTCGTCGCGGACCGAACCACCGGGCTGCACCACGGCCTTCACTCCGGCGGCGGTGAGGATCTCCAGGCCGTCCGGGAAGGGGAAGAACGCGTCCGACGCGGCGTACGCGCCCGCGGCACGCTCGGCCCCGGCCCGCTCGACGGCCAGCTTCGCGGAGTCGACGCGGTTGACCTGGCCCATGCCGACACCCACCGAGGCACCGTCCTTGGCGAGCAGGATCGCGTTGGACTTCACCGCGCGGCAGGCCTTCCAGGCGAACGCCAGCTCGGCCAGCTCGGCCTCGCTCAGCGCCTCACCGGTCGCCAGCGTCCAGTGGGCCGGGTCGTCGCCGTCGGCCTGGAGGCGGTCGGTGACCTGGAGCAGCGCGCCGCCGTCGATCGGCTTGACCTCGACGGGGGCGGCGGGCCCGTCCGCGCAGCGCAGTACGCGGATGTTCTTCTTCTTGGTGAGGGCCTCCAGGGCGCCGTCCTCGTAGCCGGGCGCGACGATGACCTCGGTGAAGATCTCCGCGACCTGCTCCGCCATCTCCTTGCTGACCGGGCGGTTGACGGCGATCACGCCGCCGAACGCCGACAGCGGGTCGCAGGCGTGCGCCTTGCGGTGCGCCTCGGCGACGTCCGCGCCGATCGCGATACCGCAGGGATTGGCGTGCTTGATGATCGCGACGCAGGGCTCGGTGTGGTCGTACGCGGCACGGCGGGCGGCGTCCGTGTCCGTGTAGTTGTTGTACGACATCTCCTTGCCGTGCAGCTGCTCGGCCTGGGCGAGGCCTCCGGTGCCGGAGACGTAGAGCGCGGCCGGCTGGTGCGGGTTCTCGCCGTAGCGCAGGGTGTGCTCGCGCTCCCAGGTGGCGCCGAGGAAGTCGGGGAACTGCGACTCGTCGACCGGCGCGTAGGAGGAGGCGAACCAGGAGGCGACGGCGACGTCGTAGGCGGCCGTGTGCTGGAAGGCCTCGGCGGCGAGCCGCTTGCGGGTGGCGAGGTCGAAGCCGCCGCTCCGGACGGCCTCGAGCACGTCGGCGTAGCGGGCCGGGCTGGTGACGACCGCGACCGAGGGGTGGTTCTTGGCGGCGGCGCGGACCATCGAGGGGCCGCCGATGTCGATCTGCTCGACGCACTCGTCGGGAGAGGCGCCGGAGGCGACGGTCTCGCGGAACGGGTAGAGGTTGACGACGACCAGGTCGAACGGCGCGACGCCCAGCTCTGCGAGCTGCTCGCGGTGGCTGTCCAGGCGCAGGTCGGCGAGGATGCCGGCGTGCACGCGCGGGTGCAGCGTCTTCACACGGCCGTCCAGGCACTCGGGGAAGCCGGTGAGCTCCTCGACCTTGGTGACGGGGACGCCGGCAGCGGCGATCTTCGCAGCGGTGGAGCCCGTGGAGACGAGCTCGACCCCGGCCTCGTGGAGCCCGCGGGCGAGGTCCTCGAGTCCGGTCTTGTCGTAGACGCTGACGAGCGCCCGGCGAAGGGGCCGCTTGTTGCTCTCGGCGGTCACTGGATAACTACCTTTCGTCCCTCAATGCGATAGCCGTTGCGGGCGAGGCGCCCCACGACCTCGACGAGCAGCCTTCGCTCGACTTCCTTGATGCGCTCGTGCAGAGCGCCTTCGTCGTCCTCGTCCCGGATCTCCACCACGCCCTGCGCGATGATCGGCCCGGTGTCGACCCCGTCGTCGACGAAGTGGACGGTGCAGCCGGTGACCTTGGCGCCGTACGCGAGCGCGTCCCGCACACCGTGGGCTCCCGGGAAACTGGGCAGGAGCGCGGGGTGCGTGTTGACGAACCGCCCGCCGAACCGCGCGAGGAACTCCTTGCCGACGATCTTCATGAACCCGGCGGAGACGACGAGGTCCGGCTCGTGCGCGGCGACGGCCTCGGCGAGGGCGGCGTCCCACTCCTCGCGGCTGCCGTGGTCCTTGACCTTGCACACGAAGGTCGGCAGCCCCGCGCGCTCGGCCCGCGCCAGCCCCTCGATGCCCTCGCGGTCCGCGCCGACGGCCACGACCTCGGCCCCGTACTCCTGCGCACCGACGGCGGCGATCCCGTCGAGCAGCGCCTGCAGGTTGGTGCCGGATCCGGAGACCAGCACGACGAGGCGCTTGGCGCGCGGGGCCACGGGCTTGGCGGCCACGGTGGGGGCCTTTCTCGGGGGAGCGTCTGTCCAGGGTGGCCGGCACCCGACGTCTTGTGCGTTCATACGAATGCTTTGCGTCCCCGGATACGGGGAAGCCTACGAACCGGCCGACCGTCAGCAACGATACCGGCACACCGGACGGCCCCCACGGGACGGGGGCAGGGCCGGAAGGTAGCGTCTGGACGGAGCCGGTTCGGGAACGACGTCCGGACGTGGTGCGTTCAGGAGGTGACGGACCCGGGTCCGACGCCGTTCTGTTCCGTCCACCCATTCCTCCTCACCAACGGGAAGACGCTCACTTGATGCCGGACCGCAGCCTGCGACTCCTCACGTTCCCCCAGCTGTCGATGCAGGGAGGGGAGCGCGGCGCCGTGCTGCTGCGGGAGCGCCCCGGCTCTCCGCCCGACGCGCCCTCGAGCAGCGACGGCGAGGACCGCAAGGGCCGCGGCTCCCAGGAGGACAACCCTTTCGCCCCGCCGCCCGAGGGCACGCCGGACCGGCCCTGGCAGCCGCGGCGCCCGTCGGGTGAGGACTCCCAGGGTCCGCGTGACTCCCAGGACGGCGGCGGGCGTGACCGCTCGCCCTGGGGCAGCCAGTGGAGCGACCAGCAGCCCGGCCGTTCCTCCGGCGGTTTCGGTGAGCGTCCCCGCAGCGGGCCCGAGGGCCAGGGCGGCGGCCCCCAGGGGGGTGGCGGCCCCGCGATGCGCTGGGACCCCACGGATCCCGCGCAGCGCCGGGCGCGCTATGCCCTGCTGTCGGGCATGTGGGCCTTCTTCTTCTCCCTCTTCAGCTGGCCGTACGTGGCGCTGCTGCTCGGCGCGCTGGCCCTCTACTGGGCCATCAGCTCCCTGCGCGCAGCGCCCCGCAGGACGGACCCGGACTCCCCCGCCCCCGAGCAGCAGCAGGGCGGCGGCCGCCCCCAGACGACGGCGGCGGTGACCGGCCTGGTCACGGCGTCCCTGGCGATCGCCCTGGTCGCGGCGACCTTCACGGCGCAGCTGGTCTACCGCGACTACTACACGTGCACCAACGACGCCCTCACCAACGAGGCGAAGCAGTCCTGCTCCAAGCTGCTGCCGGAGGAACTGCGAGGGCTGCTGGGCACGGAGGGCTGAGGCTTCGGGGCGGGCTCGCGCGCTTCAGGGGTCAGGGGCTCTCCCGCGCTTCAGGGGCTCTCTGGCGCTTCAGGGGCTTTCCGGCGCGGTGGCCGGTCGGCCGGGTTCGGGTCCGCGTCCGGGTTCGGGTGCGGGTTCGGGTCGAAGGGCAGGAAGTCGTAGAGGCCGAAGTCCGACTCCGGATCCCACTGCCCGCCTGGGCCGCGGTCCCGGTCCGGGGCCCACTCCTGGTCTCGCCTCCGGCTCCTGCCCGGGCCCCACTCCCGGTTTCGCCTCCCGTCCCGGTCCGAGTCCCACTCCTGGTCCTGCCTCGGGCTTCCGTCCCGGAACGGGTCCCGCTCCTGGTTCCGGTCGGTGCTCCACGCGGCTCCGTCGTCCTCGACCTCGACCTCTCGGGGAGCTCCGGAATCCGTGCGGTCCCCGAGGCCTTCGGAGTCCGCGCCGCCGGGGTCGCCGGCCCCTCCGCTCCCCCCGGCCACCCCCGCGATCCCGGCGACCCCGGTGCGCGTGAACCAACCGCGGCCGGTCCGCCCGATCCAGCCCTGTCCTCGAGGGCCCGGGGCGTCTTCCTTCCGCTGTTCGCCGATCCTCGGCTCCTCCGCCCGGGGCGTCCGCCGCCGCCAGGCGCGCACTGCCAGCGCCGTCAGGATCGCCGGCAGGCCTGCCCAGGCCAGCGTCGCGGCGCCGACCTGCCACCACACCGGGCCGAAGCGGGACAGCACGGCAGCGCCGAGCGGGCCGCCCGACAGCGCGGCCAGCCCCGCGAACACGACCGCGCACAGGAGCGACGCCAGGGCGGCGGCGCGGACCGTGCGGCCGGCCGGCCAGGTCGCGGCCCCGCCGCCCCCCGGCCCCGTCC
>NZ_JAKEIO010000152.1 GCF_021474405.1 [Streptosporangium] indianense | reverse complement strand
TCCAGGTGTGGCACGTGTACGTCGCCGCTTTCGCTGTCGGTCTCGCCACCGTCGTGGACAACCCGGCCCGCCCGCAAGTCCACGATGTTCTCCTCCCTGAAGGTCAGGAACTACCGCCTGTTCTTCATGGGCCAGGTCGTCTCCAACATCGGCACCTGGATGCAGCGCATCGCCCAGGACTGGCTGGTGCTCAGCCTCACCGGCTCCTCCGCCGCCGTCGGCATCACGACCGCCCTCCAGTTCCTGCCGATGCTGCTCTTCGGCCTCTACGGCGGTGTCCTCGTCGACCGGCTGCGCAAGCGGCCCACGCTGCTCGTGACGCAGTCCGCCATGGCACTCACCGCGATCGCCTTGGCGGTCCTCACCCTCACCGGGCACGTCCAGGTGTGGCACGTGTACGTCGCCGCTTTCGCTGTCGGTCTCGCCACCGTCGTGGACAACCCGGCCCGGCAGTCCTTCGTCTCCGAGCTGGTCGGCCCGGGGCAGCTGCAGAACGCCGTCAGCCTGAACTCGGCGAACTTCCAGTCCGCCCGCCTGGTCGGCCCCGCCGTCGCGGGCCTCCTCATCACCGGCGTCGGCACCGGCTACGCGTTCCTCTTCAACGGCCTGTCCTTCATCGCACCGCTCACCGGCCTGCTGCTGATGCGCGCCCGGGAGCTGCACGTCGTGGAGCGCGCCCCGCGCGGCAAGGGGCAGCTGCGGGAGGGCGTGCGCTACGTCACCGGCCGCCCGGAGCTGATCTGGCCGATCGTCCTGGTCGGTTTCGTCGGGACGTTCGCCTTCAACTTCCCCGTGTACCTCTCGGCCTTCGCGGACGACGTCTTCCACGCGGGCGCGGGTGCGTACAGCATGTTCAACACCCTCATGGCGGTCGGCTCGGTGGTGGGCGCCCTGCTCGCCGCGCGGCGGGGCACGGCCCGGCTGCGGCTGCTGATCGTGGCGGCGATGGCTTTCGGCGCGCTGGAGATCCTGGCCGCGACGACCCCCACGCTGTGGATGTTCGCCCTGCTCATGGTCCCGCTGGGGCTGTTCGGCATGACGGTCAACGTCACGACGAACACCAGCATCCAGATGTCCACGGACCCGGCGATGCGCGGCCGTGTCATGGCCCTCTACATGATGATCTTCCTGGGCGGCTCGCCGGTCGGGGCCCCGATCGTCGGCTGGATCACCGACAGCTACGGCGCCCGGATCGGCCTCGCGACCGGCGGCGCGGTGGCAGCGGTCGCCGCCGCCGTCATCGGCCTGATCCTGGCCCGCGTCGGCAACCTGCGCCTGTCGGTGGGCTGGCACGGCGGGCACCCCCGGGTGCGGTTCGTGCCCCGGGAGCAGCAGGAGGCGCTGGCTCCCGCGGCGTAGTGCGGCGTCAGTCCCGGGGGAACTCGCCGGTCTCGAGGACGAGCCCGACCACGGTTCCGGTCAGGTCGATCTCGTCCCCGAAGTCGAGGCTCAGCTCGCCCCGGTACTCGCCGTCCTTGGGCTTGGTGTGCAGGTGCCAGCGGCCGGTGTACGGATCCACGATCAGGTACACCGGCACACCGGCGGCGGCGTAGGCGTCCTTCTTGGGGCCGTAGTCGTTCGCCGCGGTCTTCCTGGAGATCACCTCGGCGACGAACTCGACGTCCTGGTAGCGCCACAGGCCCTTGTCGTTCTTCGTCGAGTTCTCCGCCATCACGGTGATGTCGGAGGCGAAGCCGTTGAGGTGGCCCGGGTAGTCGACGCGGACGTCGGACTTCACGCGCTTGCGCGGATACTTGCTGCGCAGCTGGTCGTAGATGTCCGCGATGATGTCCCAGTGGGTGTCCCGCTGAGGCGCCATGAAGATGTTCCCCCCGACGATCTCGACCTTGTAACCCTCGGGGACGGGCATCGTCTCCACCCACTCGAACATCATGTCGAGGGTGAGTTCGCCGCTGCTTTCGGCCATCTCGATCCTGTCGTCAAGGACGGTCATCGTGGCGCTCCTCCCCGGCCGCACCCGTGGATGAATCCGGCCGAGTAGTACAACGATACGCACGGTGACCAGGACACGCCCGGGTCCGCGGGACCCGTGCCTACACCCTGCGGGCCAGCAACTGCCCCGGCCACTGGCTCTCGCCCACCGTGAAGGCCTCCGTGCGGGTGAAGCCGTTGGACTCGTAGTAGCGGACGAGTTTGCCGTCGTCGCCCGCGTAACAGTCGACGCGGAGGAGGGAGACCCCGGCGCGGCTGCCCTCCGCCATGTACCGGCCGATCGACTCCACCGTCTTCGGGCTCTGCGACAGCGGCTTCGTCCCCCACTGCCCCGTGCGCCCCTGTGAGACCAGCCACTCCACGCGGCTGTCGAGCATGCCGAGTATCGCGGGAAGGTCGTCGGGCCCGCCGTCCCGGATGGTGATCCGCATGGGCTCATGGTGCCAGGCTGGACCCATGAGACTCTTCGCGGCCGTGCTGCCCCCGGACGAGGTGTGCCGTGAACTCGGCACCGTGGTCGACGAGTTGCGCGGGCTGCCCGGCGCCGACGGCATGCGCTGGACCGGCCGCCCCGGCTGGCACTTCACCCTCGCGTTCTACGGCGAGGTCGACGACGGTCTCGTGCCCGGGCTGTCGGAGCGGCTGGAGCGGGCCGCACGCCGTACCGAGCCGTTCGCCCTGGCCGTGCGGGGCGGGGGCCAGTTCGGGCACGGGAAGGCGCTGTGGGCCGGGGCCGAGGGGGATCTGGCGACCCTCCGCCTGCTGGCCGAGCGGGCCGAGGCGGCGGCGCGCAAGGCGGGGGTGCCGATGGGGGAGCACCGGCGGTACAAGCCCCATCTGACCGTGGCGCGGAGCCGCGCCGCGGGGGACGTACGGCCCTACCTCGACGCCCTCGCGGGGTTCACGGGCCGGAGCTGGACCGTGCGGGAGCTCTGCCTGGTGCGCAGTGATCTGCCGACCTCGGGAGTGCGGGGGGAGCAGCCCCGGTACGAGGCGGTCGGGCGCTGGGCACTCGGGGGTGCCGGTTAGGCTCGATGCCGTGGACCCGAAAACCCGCAACCGGATCATGGCCGGTGTGCTCGTGCTGATGTTTCTCGTCGTCGCCCTCGCTTCCGTGATCGGGAGGTAGGGCCGGGGCGGCGGGGGGACTGCGGACGGCTGTTTGCCGGCTTCGGGCCGGCGGAGACCGGTCGCGCAGTCCCCGCGCCCCTGTGGGGCGACCTACCAGGCGAAAGCCTCCGGGCTCGGGCCCGGGCCCGGGAAGATCTCGTCCAGGGCGGCCAGGAGGTCCTCGGAGAGGTCCAGCTCGGACGCGCGCACGGCGGAGGCGAGCTGCTCGGCGGTGCGGGGGCCGACGATCGGGCCGGTCACGCCGGGACGGGTGAGCAGCCAGGCCAGGGCGGCCTCGCCGGGCTCGACGCCGTGCTTGTCGAGCAGGTCCTCGTAGGACTGGATCTGTGCCCGGGTGGCGGGGTCGCCCAGCGCGTCGGCCGCCCGGCCGGAGGCGCGGCGGCCGCCCTGCACCTCCTTCTTGAGCACACCGCCCAGCAGACCGCCGTGCAGCGGCGACCAGGGGATGACCCCGAGCCCGTACTCCTGCGCGGCCGGGATGACCTCCATCTCCGCGCGCCGCTCGGCGAGGTTGTACAGGCACTGCTCGCTGACCAGCCCGATGGTCCCGCCGCGCCGGGCGGCGATCTCGTTGGCCTGGGCGATCTTGTAGCCGGGGAAGTTCGACGACCCCACGTAGAGGATCTTGCCCTGCTGGACCAGGACGTCGATGGCCTGCCAGATCTCGTCGAAGGGGGTGTCCCGGTCGACGTGGTGGAACTGGTAGACGTCGATGTGGTCGGTCTGGAGCCGCTTGAGGCTGGCGTCCACGGCCCGCCGGATGTTGACCGCGGAGAGCTTGTCGTGGTTGGGCCAGGCCGGGCCGTCGGCGCCCATGTTGCCGTACACCTTCGTGGCGAGGACGACCTTGTCGCGCCGTCCCTCGCCCTTGGCGAACCAGTTGCCGATGATGCTTTCGGTACGGCCCTTGTTCTCGCCCCAGCCGTACACGTTGGCGGTGTCGAAGAAGTTGATGCCCGCGTCCAGCGCCGCGTCCATGATGGCGTGGCCGGCGGCCTCGTCGGTCTGCGGACCGAAGTTCATGGTGCCGAGGACGAGCCGGCTGACCTTGAGTCCCGTGCGTCCGAGCTGCGTGTACTTCATGGGGCTCAAGCCAACGTCTTGGAGTGCGCTCCAGGCAAGCACGAACCCTCGTGTGCGGGCCCACCGCCCGATGCGTGGACGGCTACTCCTCGTAGGGCCCGGCCACGTCCCAGCCCTGGTACATCGCCTCCGCGAACGCCGCCGCGATCTTGTGTTCGCCGCCCGCGTTGGGGTGGGTGCCGTCGTAGGTGTCCGTGGCGACGTCGTACGTGGGCGGGGGTGAGGCCAGGAGGACGGGGGAGCCGGGCTCGTCGAGGTCGGCTGCCGTCTTGGCGAGGAGTTCGTTGAAGCGGGCGACCTCACCGGCGAAGGCCTCGTCGGCGTGGGCGCGCACGTTCGGGGTGACCGGCAGCCACACCATGCCCACCCGCCCGTTCGCCGCCCGCGCCTCGGACACGAACGCCCGGACGTTGTCGGCGGTCTGCTCGGCGTTGGTGTAGAAGCCCAGGTCGATCAGGCCCAGGGAGACCAGAAGCACGTCGGCGCGGCAGGACCGCACCGCCTCGCCGATCAGCGGTGCCATGTGCTGCCAGCCCTCGCCCCAGCCGGCCAGGTGGGCACGGGGGAAGTCCGGTTCGGCGTACTCGTACGACACCGGGGCCTCGGCGAGCTTGTCGTAGAGCGTCTCGCGCGGGCCGACGAGGGTGAAGGGGCCGCCGTAGGAACGGCACAGGTGCTGCCACAGCCGGTAGCGCCATGTGTGTTCGCCCGCGCTTCCGATCGTCATGGAGTCACCGACGGGCATGAACCTGAGCATCCGCTCATGATGAACGATCTCGACGGCCGACGGGGTGTGAGTCGGGACACTCACCCCGGCCGCTCATGCGGGCCTGTGATCCATTACGTCGGTGAATCGCCGGGCCGGATGGCAGGCTTGGGGTATGCGCAGACCGTTCCCACTGCTCGCCGCGGCCCTCCTCACGGGGGCCCTCGCCGCGCCCGCCTCCGCCGCCGACGGCGACGAGAAGTTCACGATCAAGGACCCGCGCATCACCGAGTCCAGCGGCCTGGCGGCCTCACGGCAGCACCAGGGCATCTACTGGACGCACAACGACAGCGACGACGGCGCGTACCTCTACGCCGTCGACAGCTCGACGGGCGAGACGGTCGCCACGATCACCATGTCCGGCGTGGGCAGCCCGCGCGACGTCGAGGCCATCTCCATCGGTCCGGACGACCAGATCTACGTCGGTGACATCGGCGACAACCTCGGTGGCACCTGGCCGTACGTCTGGATCTACCGGCTGCCCGAGCCGAAGAACCTGCGCGACCAGACGATCAAGGCCACCCAGTACGTCGTGAAGTACTCCGACGGCGCGCGGGACGCCGAGTCCCTCGTGGTGCACCCGAAGACCGGCAGGGTCTACCTCGTCGACAAGAACGAGAAGGGCGGGCACCTGTACGAGGGCCCGGCGCGGCTCTCCCCGTCCGGGACGAACGTGTTCCGTCCGATCGCCGCGGTCCCCGACCTGGAGGCCACCGACGCCACGCTGTCCCCGGACGGTCGGCACCTCGTCGTGCGCAGCTACTTCGGCGCGATCGCCTACGACTGGAACGGCGGGAGGATCAAGAAGAAGGAGCGGCTCGGCGTGCCCTTCCTGGGGCAGGGCGAGTCCGTCACCTACACCGCGGACGGCAGGACGCTGATGTACGGCGCCGAGGGGGCGGACAGCCCGGTGGAGCCGCAGGACGCGCCGGGGACGGACGGGTCCGACTCGGCGTCGGACCGGGGTGGTTCGGGCTCGTCCGACGGCGGTGGCGAGGGCCTGGGCGGCAACCTCAAGACCGGGGCGATCGCCACCGGCGCGGCCCTGGTGGTCCTGTTCGGCTGGCGGACACTGAGGCGCCGCCGCTAGTGCCGCGGCAGGCAACGTTCGCCCCGTCGCGACGCCCGGCACGCCCTCTCGCCGCACCGGCCGAAAGCCCAAGTACGTCCGGTACGAGGGCTTCCGGCCGGCACTCCCCCGAGCTCTTCGAGCAGGGGGCACCCCCAGAGCACGCACCGGACGCCGCTCCTTCACGGGCAAACGTTGCCTGCCGCGGCACTAGGCGCTGTCAAAAACCGCTACGCGTAAGGGGCTTCACCGACAACGGCCCGGCCTCGGTCACCCACCGTTCCTGCGGCCCTCCACCAGCACCTCCAAACCGTCCAGGATCCGCTGCAGCCCGAACTCGAAGTGGTCGAAGTCCTGCCCGAAGGCGTCCTCGGACAGTGACGCCATCACCGGGTAGCGGCCCGAGGCCATGGCCTTCTCCAGGACCGGGACCTGCGCCTGCCAGAACTCGGCGTCCGTGAGGCCCGTCCGGCGTTCCGCCTCCAACTGGTACAGCTGCGTGCGCGCGGCCCCGACGACATAGCCGTCGATCATGATGATCGCGGAGACCAGCTCGGGGTCGCTCAGTCCCATCGGGCGGATCCGGGTCAGCACCTTCTCCATGCCGTCGAGGGCGCTCGGTCCGAGGATCGGGCGGGACTGGTTGACCTGGAGCAGCCAGGGGTGGCCGCGGTAGAGGGCGAGCGTGGCGCGGGCCAGTGCCTCCAGGGCCGCCCGCCAGCCGCCGTCGCCGAGGTCGGCGGGGTTCTCGGAGGGCCGCTGCACCCGGTCCAGCATCAGGTCGAGCAGCTCGCCCTTGCCGGGCACGTACCGGTACAGCGACATGGTGCCGGTGCCGAGTTCGGCGGCGACGCGGCGCATGGAGAGGCCCTCCAGCCCCTCGGCGTCCGCCACCTGGACGGCCGCTTCCACGATCCGGTCCAGCGTCAGGGTCGGCTTGGGGCCCCGGCTGGGCCGGCGGCCGGTGTCCCACAGCAGTTCGAGCGTGCGGGCGATGTCGCCGCTGCCGCTGGTCTCCGTACCGCCAGTGCCACTCGTGCCGCTCGTCATGGAGTCCAGCTTAGGACCCTGCGAAAAAACTGGGTACGGCGTACGCGTAATCGGGTACGGTGTACTCAGTTCGGTGCCGACGGGGCACGGGCGCACGGGAGGGGGCGGCATGGACGGATACGCGGTGCGGGCCGAGGCGCTGGAGAAGAGGTACGGCGAGAAGCGCGCCCTCGACGGCTTCGACCTGGAGGTGCGCGAGGGCACGGTGCACGGCCTGCTCGGGCCGAACGGGGCGGGCAAGACCACCGCCGTCCGCATCCTGTCCACGCTGATCCGGCTGGACGGGGGCCGGGCGACGGTCGCCGGGCTCGACGTCGCCCGGCAGGCGCGCGAGGTGCGGGCCCGGATCGGCCTCACCGGCCAGTACGCGGCGGTCGACGAGGTGCTCACCGGCCGGCAGAACCTGGAGATGTTCGGCCGCCTGTTCCACCTCGGCGGCAAGCGGGCCCGGCTGCGGGCCGTCGAGCTGCTGGAGCAGTTCGACCTGACCGACGCCGCCGACAAGGGCGTGGGGAAGTACAGCGGTGGCATGCGGCGCCGCCTCGACCTCGCCGCGTCGATGATCCTGGCCCCGGCCGTCCTCTTCCTCGACGAGCCGACGACCGGCCTCGACCCCCGCAGCCGGGGCGAAGTCTGGGAGTCCGTGCGGGCGTTGGTGGCGGGCGGCACGACCGTGCTGCTCACCACGCAGTACCTGGAGGAGGCCGACAAGCTCGCCTCCCGCATCACCGTCATCGACCAGGGGCGGGCCATCGCCGACGACACCCCGGACGGACTGAAGAACCTGGTCGGCGGCGACCGCATCGAGGTGGTGGTCGCCGAGCGGGCCGAGATCCCGCGGGTGGTGAAGGTCGTCGCCCGGGTCACGGACGGCGAACCCGAGGCGGACGAGACGGAGTTGCGGGTGCACGCCCCCGTCACCGACCGGGTCGCCGCCCTCACCGAGGTCGCGCGGACGCTCCAGGACGAGGGCGTCCGCGTCGAGGACATCGGGCTGCGCAGGCCGAGCCTCGACGACGTGTTCCTGCGCCTGACCGGACACCGCACCGAGAAGGAGGCCGCGGCGTGAGCGCCACCGACCTGAGCACGCCGAGCACCCGGAGCAGCACGTACTGGCTGCTCGCCGACTGCTGGAACATCGTCCGCCGCGGCCTGACCCACTACCAGCGCCAGCCGGTCAACATCGCCTGGCAACTGGGCTTCCCGATCCTGTCCGTGCTGCTCTACGGCTATGTCTTCGGCAGCGCGATGACGGTGCCGGGCGGCGGGGACTACCAGGACTTCCTGATGCCGGGCATGTTCGTGATGACCATGGCGTTCGGCTTCATCAACACGGCGACCGTCGTGGTCTACGACTCCACCAAGGGCGTCATCGACCGCTTCCGCTCCATGCCGATGGCCTCCTCGGCCGTGGTGGCCGGGCGTGGCGTCACCGATCTGCTCGTGGCCTGCGCCGAGTTGGCGATCATGATGCTGACGGCCCTCGCCATGGGCTGGCGCCCGGACGGCGGTTTCGGCTTCCTCGCCGCGTTCGGACTGCTGCTCTGGCTGCGGTTCGCGCTGATCTGGATCGGTGTGTGGCTCGGCCTGCTGGTGCCCAACCCGGAGGCGGCGGGCGGTCTGTTCGCCGTCGCCTTCCCGCTGACGATGATCTCCAGCATCTTCGTCGCACCGCAGTTGATGCCCGACTGGCTGGGCTGGGTGGCGGCCTGGAACCCGATCTCCTCCACGGCGGCGGCGACCCGTGAGCTGTTCGGAACGCCGGTCGGGGGCGGTGACTCCTGGGTGGAGCAGCACGCGCTGCTGATGGCCGGGGTGTGGCCGGTGATCCTGACGGCGATTTTCCTTCCGCTGGCCGTACGGCGGTTCAGGAAGCTGAGCCGATAGCGGCCGGAGCGGTCGCCCACCTCCGGCCGGATCGGCCGCACACCTCCCGGCCGGATCGGCCGCACACCTCCCGGCCCGATCGGCCGCACACCCCCAGAGTCTTGACGTGTTCATGTTGCGTCAGTTCTCTGGGAGGTGCGCGGCACGATGGGAGCGCTCCCAGTCTGTTCCGGGTGCCGCGCTCTCCCCTCCCCGAGGAACCCGAGAGGAAGCAGCCACATGTTCCGCACTCTGCGCAGAGCGCTGTGTGTTGCCGCGGCGCTCCTGTTACCGCTGGCGGGCGTGCAGTCGGCCCGGGCGGACGGCACCGCCGAGGCCGCCGGTGCCGGTTACTGGCACACCAGCGGCCGGCAGATCCTGGACGCGGCCGGGCAGCCGGTCCGTATCGCCGGCATCAACTGGTTCGGCTTCGAGACCGGCAACCACGTCGTCCACGGCCTGTGGGCCCGCGACTACAAGAGCATGATCGACCAGATGAGGTCGCTCGGCTACAACACCCTCCGCATGCCCTACAGCGACGACATCCTCAAGCCGGGCACCATGCCGGACAGCATCAACACCGACGGCAAGAACACGGACCTGCGCGGGCTGACGTCCCTCCAGGTCCTGGACAGGATCGTCGCCTACGCGGGGCAGTCCGGCCTCAAGGTCGTCCTGGACCGCCACCGTCCGGACGCGGCGGGCCAGTCGGCCCTCTGGTACACCGCGTCGGTCCCCGAGTCGACGTGGATCACCAACCTCAAGGCCCTGGCCGCGCGCTACAAGGGCAACTCCACCGTGATCGGCATCGACCTGCACAACGAGCCGCACGACCCGGCCTGCTGGGGCTGCGGCGACACTTCCCGCGACTGGCGCCTGGCCGCCCAGCGCGCGGGCAACGCGGTGCTGTCGGTCAACCCCGATCTGCTGATCATGGTCGAGGGCGTGCAGTCGTTCAACGGCACGAACGGCTGGTGGGGCGGCAACCTCATGGGCGTGGCGCAGTACCCGGTCCAGCTGGACGTCCCGGACCGGCTGGTGTACTCGGCGCACGACTACGCGACGTCGGTGGCGCAGCAGTCCTGGTTCTCGGACCCGTCCTTCCCCGCCAACCTGCCGGGGATCTGGGACAAGTACTGGGGCTACGTCTTCAAGCAGAACATCGCCCCGGTGTGGCTCGGCGAGTTCGGTACGACCCTTCAGCCCGCGGTGGACCAGAAGTGGCTGGCCGAGCTGGTGACGTACCTGCGCTCGACGTCGGCGTACGGGGCCGACAGCTTCCACTGGACGTTCTGGTCCTGGAACCCCAACTCCGGTGACACCGGCGGCATCCTGAAGGACGACTGGCAGACGGTCGACACCGCGAAGGACGCGTACCTGGCGTCCGTCAAGGCGCCTGCCTTCGACTCCGGCACCCCCGGCCCCGGGCCCGGCGACCCCGGCGGCTCCACGCCCGCCTGCACCGCCGCGTACACCATCAGCAGCGACTGGGGCGGCGGGTTCAACGCCGAGGTGAAGGTGAGCAACACGGGCGGCGTTCCGTTGAAGTCCTGGCAGGTGAGCTGGACTTGGAGCGGCTCCCAGAAGGTCACGAGCATGTGGAACGCGTCGCACACCCAGAGCGGGGCGACCGTCACGGCGGTCAACGCCGCGCACAACGGGAGTGTGCCGGTGGCGGGTTCGGCGAGCTTCGGCCTGGGCGGTGCGCCCGGTGGTGGGAGCGTGCCGGGCCTTCGGTGCACGGCCACGTGATCACGGAGTGAGGCGGTACGCCCGGTGGCCGCCGGGCGTACCGGGGGCGGCGCGGCCTGTCCGAAATGGCCAGAACTCACCGTTTCTCAGGGGTGTCTGAGAACTTGCTATGACTCGATTCGGTCAAGTCTTGGTCGAATGCGTACGTGTGGCGTGTGCTCTTCCGAAACGATGCGGCACGGCCCGTGTCCCTCACGGGCCCAACCCCCCTCACCGTTGCGAGAGAACTCCATGAGAAGAAGCGCAGCCGTCCTGTGCGGCGCCACGGTCGTCCTGGCCGGGACGCTCACCGCCGCCCCCGCCGACGCCAGCGCGTCGCACTCCGCGAACACCGTTGTGACGACCGCCGCGGCGAAGGTCACCTGGAAGAAGTGCGGGACCGACGACGCCCCGACGCTCCAGTGCGGGTCGGTCAAGGTACCGCTCGACTACGCGAAGCCGCGGGGGAAGCAGATCACGCTGGCGCTGTCCCGCGTGCCGCACACCGCCTCGAAGTCCCAGGGCCCGCTGCTGGTCAACCCCGGAGGCCCCGGCGGCAGCGGTCTGTCGCTGGCCTCGTTCGTCGCCTCCTCCCTGCCCAAGGCGGTCGCCGCCCAGTACGACGTGATCGGCTTCGACCCGCGCGGAGTGGGCGAGAGCCAGCCCGCCCTCGACTGCAAGCCGGGCCATTTCGACCCGGTCCGCCCCGACTCCGTGCCCAGCACGCCGGCGCTGGAGAAGGCCAACCTCGCGCGCGCCAAGGCCTTCGCGAAGGCCTGCGGCACGAAGTACAAGGACGTCCTGCCGTACATCGACACGGTCAGCGCCGTGAAGGACATGGACTCCATCCGCAAGGCCCTCGGCGCGTCGAAGATCAACTACTTCGGCTACTCGTACGGCACCTACCTGGGCGCGGTCTACGCCAAGCTGTTCCCCGAGCGGGTGCGGCGCCTGGTGCTGGACTCGATCGTCGACCCGACCGGCGTCTGGTACGACGACAACATCCAGCAGGACTACGCCTTCGACAAGCGCCACAAGGCGCTCATGGCGTGGATAGCCAAGTACAACGGCACCTACAAGCTCGGCACCGACCCGAAGAAGATCGAGGCCAAGTGGTACGCCATGCGGGCGGCCCTGGCCAAGAAGCCCGCGGGCGGCAAGGTGGGCGCCTCCGAGCTGGAGGACATCTTCATACCCGGCGGCTACAACAACGCCTACTGGCCCACGCTCGCCCAGACGTTCGCGGCCTACGTCAACAACCACGACACCGCCGCGCTGGTCAAGGCCTACGACACCATCGCGGCGATCGACGCCTCCGGCGACAACGGCTACAGCGTCTACACCGCGGTGCAGTGCCGTGACGTGTCCTGGCCGCGCGACTGGAAGCAGTGGCGCAAGGACAACTGGGCGGTGTACGAGAAGGCGCCGTTCATGGCCTGGAACAACGCCTGGTACAACGCGCCGTGCGCGTTCTGGCCGACGAAGTCGCTGAAGCCGGTGAACGTCTCCAACAGCAAGCTCCCGCCGGTGCTGCTGTTCCAGGCGACGGACGACGCGGCCACCCCCTACCAGGGCGGCGTCACCATGCACCGCCTGCTGAAGGGCTCCAGCCTGGTGGTGGAGCAGGGCGGCGGCAACCACGGCATCACGCTGGGCGGCAACGCCTGCCTCGACAAGCACCTCGCCACGTACCTGACCAACGGCAAGGTTCCGCACGGCAACGGCGTGGCCGACGCGGTCTGCAAGAAGACCGCCGACCCGAAGCCGCGGGCCGCGGCGCAGAAGGCGGCCGGCGCGACGCAGCCCGCCGTCGCGGGGGTCGGCGACAGCCTGCGCGGCATCCTGGGGTTCGGCCGCTGAGCGACCCGGTGACCCGGGCCTGACGGAACGACACGGGGGCGCCCGGCGATGTTCGCCGGGCGCCCTTAAGATGTCCGGTCATGGGGGAGCGCGCATGAACGACGACATGGTGGATGTCCCGGCGGGGCCCGTCACGCTGTCCGACCGGCGGACGCAGCGCAGTTGGGCGGTGGAGGTCGCGTCGTTCCGGATGTCGGCGTTCCCGGTCACGCAGGAGTGGTACGCCCAGGTCACCGGCGAGCGTCCGAGCACGGCCCGGGGTGAGCTCCTGCCCGTGGAGGGCGTGTCCTGGTGGGACGCGATCCGGTTCTGCAACGCCCTGTCCCGGCGCGAGGGTCTGACCCCCGCCTACGCGGTCCGGCCCGGCGCCGAGACCGCCGGCTGGGACACCACCGCCGACGGCTACCGGCTGCCGACCGAGGCCGAGTGGGAACACGCCTGCCGGGCCGGCGGCACCGGCCCCCGCTACGGCCCGCTCGACGAGATCGCCTGGTACCGCGGCAACGCCGACGACCGCGTCCACCCTGTGGGCGGCAAGCAGCCCAACGCCTGGGGCCTGTACGACATGCTGGGCAACGTCTGGGACTGGTGCTGGGACATCTACGACCCCGAGGTCTACGGCACCTACCGGGTGCTGCGCGGCGGCGGCTGGTCCGACGAGCACTGGAGCTGCCGCGCCTCGGTGCGCCGCCGGAGCCATCCGACGTTCCGGATCGACGACGTGGGGTTCCGGGTGGCGCGCTCGACGCCGGCCTGAGCACGGGAGAGGGCGCCCCGCACTGGCGGGACGCCCTCGACACTCACTCGCGCGAGAAGGTCAGAGCTTCTCGATCACGTAGTCGATGCACTTCGTGAGCGCCTCGATGTCCGCCGGGTCGATCGCCGGGAACATCGCGACGCGCAGCTGGTTGCGGCCCAGCTTGCGGTACGGCTCGGTGTCGACGATGCCGTTGGCGCGCAGCACCTTCGCGACGGCGGCGGCGTCGACCTCGTCGGTGAAGTCGATCGTGCCGATGACCTGCGAGCGCTTGGCCGGGTCGGTGACGAACGGGTTGGCGTACTTGATGTCCTCGGCCCAGCCGTACAGCGTGCGGGCGGAGGTGGCGGTGCGCCGGACCGACCAGTCCAGGCCGCCCTGGCCGTTGATCCACTCCAGCTGCTGGTTCAGCAGGAAGAGGGTGGCCAGCGCCGGGGTGTTGTACGTCTGGTTCTTGCGGGAGTTGTCGATCGCCGTCGGCAGCGAGAAGAACTCCGGGATGTGGCGGCCCGAGGCGTGGACGCGCTCGGCACGCTCGATCGCGGCCGGGGAGAACACGCCGATCCACAGGCCGCCGTCGGAGGCGAAGGACTTCTGCGGGGCGAAGTAGTAGACGTCCGTCTCGGAGACGTCGACGGGCAGGCCGCCGGCGCCGGAGGTGGCGTCCACCAGGACCAGGGCGCCCTCGTCGGCACCGGCCACGCGCTTGATCGGCATGGCGACACCGGTCGAGGTCTCGTTGTGGGTGAACGCGTAGACGTCCACGCCCGCCTCGGCGACCGCCTCGGGGTGGGTGCCCGGGTCGGACGCGATGACGTCCGGCTCGGCCAGCCACGGGGCCAGCTTGGCGGCCTTGGCGAACTTCGAGGAGAACTCGCCGAAGTTCAGGTGCTGCGACTTGTTCTCGATCAGGCCGTGCGTCGCGATGTCCCAGAACGCGGTGGAGCCGCCGTTGCCGAGGATCACCTCGTAGCCGTCGGGGAGCTGGAACAGTTCGCTGATGCCCTCGCGCACCTGGCCGACCAGGTTCTTGACGGGGGCCTGGCGGTGGGAGGTGCCCATGAGGGAGGTGCCGGTGGCGGCGAGGGCGTCCAGCGCCTCCGTCCGCACCTTGGAGGGACCCGCGCCGAAACGTCCGTCCGCGGGCTTGATGTCAGAGGGAATCTGGATCTCAGCCACGGAGGGGAGCGTAGCCGTTTCCGGAAACGCGGGCGAAACGTCGTCCGTCGGGTGAGACGGAAAGTGGACGGGTCAGCGCGGGGCCGGGCCGGGCCAGACGGCCGAGGCGTCGTCGCGGTGCGGGTCCGGCAGCCGGAGGGGACGCACGGCGACGGGCCGGACCCCGTCCTCGCCGGCGGCCGTCCAGGGGGCGGGGCGGCCGGAGTAGCACAGGGTGGTGAGGACGAAGACGCCGTCGGCGTAGACCTCGACGTACTCCCCGACGGTGAGGACGCGCAAGCGGGTGGCGGGTTCCGGCAGGAGGGTCTCGCCGAGCGGGATGCCGTCGGGGCCGGTGACGCGGAGGTTCTTGCCGTCGCAGCCGACCGTGAGCGCGGGCCGGTCCCCGTCGGAGACATACGTGCGCAGGGTGATGTCGGTGCGTCCCGAGAGGTCGACGTCGCCGACCGCGTGCAGGGGGGCGTCGTAGGTCTCCTCGCCGAGCCAGGGGTCCAGGCCGGGCCACCATTCCAGGCGGGGGGCCGCGTCCCGCGGTACGACGAGGGACTTGGGCTGGGCGAGCATGCCGCGGCAGCGCTCACCCGTGTCCGTCAGGCCGACGCGGCGCGGGGTGGTGTGCAGCACGACGCGGGAGCCGTCGGGGGCGGTGACGACGCGCGGGGCGTACGCGCCCGTCGGGCCGAGCGGGCCGCGGCGGGTCCACGGGCCGCGCAGGCGCGGAGCGGTCCACGCCTCGAAGCCCCGGGTGGCGCCGATGGAGCCGAGCAGCAGCCAGCCGCCGTCGTCGAGGCGCTCCAGGACCGGGCACTCGAATTCGTCGACGTCACCGGGGGAGACCAGCGGCGGGTGGACGGTCCAGTGCTCCAGGTCCTCGGAGGTCGCCCAGGCGACGCAGCCGCCGACCTCGACGGGCAGGGCGGCGTCGGCGGCGCAGACCAGCATGACCCAGCCGTCGGACTCGTCGTCGCGTACGACGAAGGGGTCGCGCCAGCCCATGCGTTCGCCCGTGCGGTACCAGCGCCCGTCCGCCTCGACGACCGGCCCGGTGCCGTGGCGGCGCCAGCCGGTGCCGTCGGTGCGCTCGGAGCGGGCCAGGCCGACCGATTGCAGGGGCCAGCCGCCGGGGGTGAGTCCGGAGACGGCGGTGTAGAGCATGGCCGTGCCGGTGCCCTGCGGGACGGCGTGCATGGTCCACACCGCCTGCTGGTCGAAGCTGCCCGGCAGGCCGTTGCCGAAGGCCGTGCCCTGCGGTTCCCAGTGGACCAGGTCGGTGGAGGTGGCCCGGCCGTAGGAGGTCTCCATGCGCAGGTGGTCGAACTCGTCCGTCCACGGCCCCTGGAGGTGCAGCACGGTGTAGGTGCCGTCCGCGTGGCGCAGGAGGTCGAAGTCGTTCACGCAGAGGCCGGGCGGCGCGTATCGCATGGACAGGTCCTGTCTGCCGACAGCGGCACTCAAACGTGTGCGCTGTAATCGTGCTGGTGGGAGTTCCTCTGGGAGTCAGCCGAAGTAAATCCGAACGCAAACGCTTGCGCAACCGCAGGTGCGGGTTTACGGTCTCGTCACTCCCTCACACGCCGATGTGTTCCGGACGACCCCGAACGGACGGCGTGCCCCCGATCTAGGAGCGTCCCGTGACGGTCAGCATCACCGATGTCGCCGAGGCCACCGGGGTCTCGGCGTCCACCGTGTCCCGCGCCCTGCGCGGCCGGCCCGGCGTGTCGGAGGAGATGCGGGCCCGGATCGTCGCGGTCGCCGCCGACCTCGGCTACACCGCCTCGCGCTCGGCCTCCAGCCTGGCCAGCGGACGCACCTACACCATCGGCGTCGTCGTGCCGTACGTCGGCCGCTGGTTCTTCGGCACCGTGCTGGACGCCGCCGAGAAGGTCTTCAGCGCCGCCGGCTACGACGTCCTGCTGTACAACCTCGGCTCACCCGAGGCCCGCAAGCGCTTCTTCACCAAGCTGCCGATCCGCAAGCGGGTCGACGCCGTGCTGTCCCTGCTGATCCCCGACCCGGAGGAGGCCGCCGCCCTCAGGTCCCTGGACGTGCCGCTGGCGACCACGGTCGGCGGCGCCCGGCCCGGCTTCACGGTGGTCGGCATCGACGACCGGGGCGGCGCGGAGAGCGCTGTACGGCACCTGGTGAACCTCGGCCACCGGCGGATCGGCATGATCTCCGGCGCCAGCGAGCCGCTGCACTGGACCACCCCCCTCGACCGCCGGCAGGGCTACCTGGACGTGCTCGCCGACTCCGGGATCGAGCCCGACCCCGCCCTGGAGGCGGACGGCGGCTACACGGTCGAGGGCGGTGAGCGGGCCATGACCGAACTGCTGGCGCTGCGCCAGCCGCCGACCGCCGTGTTCGCCCAGTCCGACGAGATGGCGATGGGCGCCCTGCGCGCCCTGCGCCGGCACCGGCTGCGGGTCCCGGAGGACGTGTCCGTGGTCGGCTTCGACGATCACGAGCTGTCCGAGGTGGTCGGGCTGACCACCGTGGCCCAGCCGGTCGCGGCCCAGGGCCGGGAGGCGGCCCGGCTGCTGCTCGCGCAGCTCGACGAGCCGGACGCCGGGCCGCCGCGCCCCGTCGAGATGCCCATCCGCTTCATCCTCCGCGAGACCACCGCCCCGCCGCACACCGGCCGCCGGCGGTAACCCCGCACCCCCCCGCTTACCCCGGACCCCAGTGCCCCCCCCCCCCCCCCCCCCCCACCCCCCCCCCCCCCCCACCCCCCCCCCCGCCCCCCCCAGGGACCCCGCCCCCCACTACACCCCCCAAAC
>NZ_JAKEIO010000151.1 GCF_021474405.1 [Streptosporangium] indianense | reverse complement strand
CCGCCCTTCTGCCCCCGCGAGCCGATCCAGCTCCTCCCCGATGGCCTCCCGCAACCGCTCGTGCGCGGGGCCGAGCGCATACCGCTCGTCGCACCACATCTCCCGCGGATACAGCCACACGGGCAACCGCACCCGCTCCTCGGGCTCCCACGCGTACCGAGGCCACACATGCGCGTGCAGAAACCCGTCGGTGTTCCCGAGGATCTCCAGATTGACCCGCCGGAACCCCTGCTCCACCCGCCGGCAGGCCCGCTCGACGGCCTCTCCCAGCCGGTCCATGTCGGCCAGGAACGCCAGCCGCGCGTTCCGCGGCAGCTCGGACAGCCGCTGGACGGCGGGGTCGTCGGTCAGCAGGACCGAGTAGCCCGGCAGGAACTGCACATCGCCGATCGCCGCGAACCCCGAGTCCAGCCTCCGCAGCACGGCCGGGTTCTCACCCCGCAGGGCGCTGCCGATCCGGTCGTCTCGCCATCCGTCCACCGCCATCGCCCCCGGGCACCTCGCACAACGCAGACGACCCGCGAGTCTGGTTCCTCCGGGGAGGAGCCGGCCGGACGTACCGGCGACTCGCGGGTCGGGTGACTGCTGGAGATCGGGCCGGCTGCGCGCTTCGATCACGCGCTGGTCCGGCACCGCACAGTGTGTGGTGACGGGCCGCTAGCCCGCAGCCACCTCACGCGTCCGGTTTCCATACATCTGCCGAACCACCTCCTCTCTCGTGTACCTGAACCCTAGGAAAGCGTTCGGTCTCGCATCAACCGTTTTTTTGAGACCTTGACTCCATGACGCAGCGGCGGGCGATTCTCAGCGGTTCGGTGTTCGAGGAGCGGATCGGGTACGCCCGGGCCGTCGTGGACGGGGACTGGGTGCACGTCTCGGGGACGACCGGGTTCGACTACGCGCGGATGACGATCTCCGAGGACGTGGTGGAGCAGGCCGAGCAGTGTCTGCGGAACATCGGGGCCGCGCTGGCGGAGGCCGGGTGTTCGTTCGCCGACGTCGTGCGGGTGCGGTACCTGCTGCCCGAGCGGGAGGACTTCGAGGCGTGCTGGCCGGTGCTGCGCACGTGCTTCGGAGAGGTGCGGCCGGCCGCGACGATGATGGTGTGCGGTCTCGCGGACCCCCGGATGAGGATCGAGATCGAGGTGTACGCGCGGCGGGGGAGCGGCGGCGGGTCCCTGCCGTTGATCGACTGAGCGACCGGCCCGGGGCGCCGGCCGGCCGGTCGCGGACCCCGGCGGGACGGCCTCGGCGGCGTTGACGTGGGCATTGCCGCCGTACAACGATTCCTTCAATGTTGTGGGAACCCGGTGTGCGCTGGGTCACGTTCCAGTTGAATGATTGCAAGGAGCGAACCGACGTGCCGTACGTGCGGACGCAGCCTGCAGGGGGTCCAGGTGAGTGCTTCCCGGCGTAGTGGGACCACCGACGAGCTGGGGCCGGACGAGCCCGAGCGGGATGGTTCGGATGGTTCGGATCTGCTTGCCGCTTTGCTGGACGGGATGGACGCGGCGCTGTGCGCGTTCGACGCCGACGGTGTCGTCACGCACTGGAACCGCGAGGCCGAGCGGATCCTCGGCTGGAGCGCGGACGAGGCCGTCGGGCGGCGCGGGCTCGCCGGGTGGGCCGCGCGCAGCGCGGACGCCGAGGAGGTCGAGAGCCGGCTGCTGTCGTCGATGCACGCCCCGGGGCGGCAGGTGCACGAGTTCGCGCTGCTGACCAAGGACGGCGGGCGGGTCCTCGTGCGGACGCAGTCGGCGGCCGTGCGCGGGCCCGACGGGAAGCCGGCCGGTGTGTACTGCGCGTTCAGCGAGGTGCACGCGCAGATCGATCTGGAGCGGTCGATCGCGCTGAGCGAGGCGCTGTTCGAGGACGCGAGCTGGGGTGTCGTCCTGGTGGACGTGGACCTGCGGCCGGCCGTGGTCAACGCGCACGCGGCCCGGGCGCTGGGCACGGGCCGTACGTCGGTGCTGGGGCGCCCGCTCGGTGAGCTGCTGTCGCAGGGCGTGGAGGAGCTGGAGAGCGCGCTGCAGCACGTGCTGGCGGAGGGCGCGCCGCCCGCGCCCGCCGAGGTGTGGGTGACCGTGCGTGCCGTGGAGGGCGAGCAGCGCAGGTGCTGGCGCAGCGGCTTCCTGCGACTGGCCTCGCCGCTCGCCGAGGAGCCCGTCCCGCTGGGGGTGGGCTGGCTGTTCCAGGACGTGACGGAGGCCAAGCAGGCCGAGCAGGAGGCGTCCCTGCTGCGGTTCCGTACGCAACAGCTGCACCGGGCGTCGCGGGCGGCGGCCGAGTGCGAGGACCCGGCCGAGGCGGCGACGGTCCACCTGGACTTCGCCCTGGCCGGTTTCGCCGACCACGCGCTGATCGACCGGGTCGCCGGGGGTGCGCTCAGCGACGCGGAGGCCGAGGGGCCCGTCCGGCTGGTCCGGGTCGCCGCCACGCCGTCCGGCGCGCCGGGCCCGAGCAGCCTGTCCGGGCACGCGGGCCTGCCCGTGCGGTATGCCGAGGGGCACCCGGCCCTGCAGTGCGTGGAGCGGGCGGGGGCCCTGCGGGCGAGCGCGGGCACGGCGCCGCCCGAGGCGGCCCGTGAGTGGGCCGTGGCCCGTCAGTGGCCCCCGGACGCGGTGCACGCCCTGTGCGCGGCGCTGCGCAGCCGGGGCCGGACACTGGGTGTCGTGACGTTCTTGCGGGGCGCGGGCCGCAGCGCCTTCGAGCGTTCGGACGCGCTGTACGCGGAGGACGTGGCGGTGCGGATCGCGGCGGCGCTGGATCTCGCGGGGTTGTCGGGCACGGAGTGAGCGACGCCCGGGGGTGATCCCGCCGCTGCGGGGGCGGGCAGGGTCTCCCGTGTGCCTTCGTGCGGGCGTCGCCGCCGGTTCCGGTGCCGGCGTCCGTGCCGGCCGTGGTGCCGGTTAGGTCCCCGGTATCGGTCCCGGTGCCGTGTCAGTCGCGGTGCCGGTGTCGTGTCCCGCGGTGCCGGTGCCGGTGCCGGTGCCGGTTTCGGTGCCGGGTGTCGTGTCGGCCTCGGTACCGGCTTCAGTGCCGGTAGAAGATCCGGTCGCGGTACTGCTCCATGACCCGGGCGTTCCATTCGTGGCCGCCGTCCACGTTGCCGGAGCGCAGCAGGGGCGGTTCGACGCCCCGGTCGGCGAGGGTGGTGGCGGTCGTCGCCATGACGGCCTGGAGGAGGGCCGTGGTGACGACCGTCGAGGCGGGGGCGAAGGGGGCCGGGATGTCGTCGTGGGTGAGTGTCGCGTCGCCGACCGCGATCCCCGAGTCGAGGACGAGGTCGCAGTGGTCCTTGAGGTACGTCCCGGAGGAGTGCCGGGACTTCGTCTCTGAGGCGTAGGCCACCGAGGTCACGCCGATGACCTTCACCCCCAGGGCGCGTGCGCTCATGGCCATCTCCACGGGCAGTGCGTTGCGACCGGACAGGGAGATGATCAGCAGGGCGTCGCCCGCGCGGAGCGGCGAGCTGTCGAGGACGGCGCTCGCGAGGCCGTCGACGCGTTCCAGTGCGGAGCCGAGCGGTGCGGGCATGACGTCGACGCCGACCACTCCGGGCACGACGAGCAGGTTCATCAGGGCGAGGCCGCCGGCCCGGTAGACCAGGTCCTGCGCGGCGAGGGAGGAGTGCCCGGCGCCGAAGGCGAAGAGCCGGCCGCCGTCCGCGACGGTGTCGGCGAGGAGCGTCCCGGCCGCGGTGATGCTGTCGGTCTCCTCGTCGCGCAGCCGCCGCAGCAGGCCGATGGCGGCGTCGAGGAACGGGCCGGCCGACGCGCGGTCGCTCATACGGGGTCCCTTCGGGCAGGCCTGGGCGGCTGGTGTCGCGCATCACGGTGCGGTCTGGACCAGTGCGGTGTCAATACGGCCGGGGGAGCCGCGCGCGCTTCGACGCGGCGCCCGGTGCCGAGCGCCTCAAGACCCCCGAAGGGGAAGTCCGTACCCTTGCGCGCGGCCGGGTAATCCTCCGCTTCGCCTCCCACGGCACGGTTGCCGGTGGTATCCGGCAGAATTGGGTTCAGGGCCAGCGCACACGCCGGTGAGCCGTCCAGCCTCCGGCAGATCTCATTCGAGGGGCACGTATGTCCGGACTGATCGACACCACGGAGATGTATCTCCGCACCATCCTCGAGCTGGAGGAAGAGGGTGTGGTCCCCATGCGCGCCCGTATCGCCGAGCGGTTGGACCAGAGCGGGCCGACCGTGAGCCAGACCGTGGCGCGGATGGAGCGCGACGGCCTGGTGTCCGTCGCGAGCGACCGGCATCTGGAGCTGACCGACGAGGGCCGCCGGCTGGCGACGCGCGTGATGCGCAAGCACCGCCTCGCCGAGTGTCTGCTCGTCGACGTGATCGGTCTGGAGTGGGAGCAGGTCCACGCGGAGGCGTGCCGCTGGGAGCACGTGATGAGCGAGGCCGTCGAGCGCCGCGTCCTGGAGCTGCTGCGGCATCCGACGGAGTCGCCGTACGGCAATCCGATCCCTGGTCTGGAGGAGCTCGGCGAGAAGGACGGCGCCGACCCGTTCCTGGACGAGGGCATGGTGTCGCTGGCCAGCCTCGCTCCGGGCGCCGAGGGCAAGACGGTCGTGGTGCGCCGGATCGGCGAGCCGATCCAGACGGACGCGCAGCTGATGTACACGCTGAGGCGGGCGGGCGTGCAGCCCGGCTCGGTGGTGAGCGTGACGGAGTCGGCGGGCGGGGTGCTGGTGGGCAGCGGCGGCGAGGCGGCCGAGCTGGAGTCGGACGTGGCCTCCCACGTGTTCGTCGCCAAGCCCTGAACCCGGCCGTCCCCCGCGCCGGGGCTGATGCCAACTCCCGCTGTGTGTGCGGTCGTTGTGGCGTCGGAGGTCTCTTGGCGTGATCCGGACCGAATCCGGTGTGCAGTCCTTCGAACGGCAGCGCGCGTCCGCTTCCCGTGCGAGGCTGTCGCGTGAGGCATATGACCTGAGGGCTCTGGGCCGCGGCTCGACCGTGAGGCCGCCCGGCCGGGGAAGGGGCGGGAGGATGTGCCGTGAGGACGCGGAGGGCCCCGGCGCCGTGTGGCGCCGGGGCCTGTCCTCCCCTGTGCTGACCCGGAGCCCCGAGCTCTCAGGGTCATTCCCCGCGGACCGGTTTCCCCGAGCGGTCCGCCCCCCGCTGAAGATCTCCCCGCGGAAGCGGCGATCAATCCCCGAGGATGGTCACTCGAACGAGGGGTGTTGTCCGCGAGAACCTCATCCTCGAAAGCGCATTCGATAGTCTGCGGGCGGCGCACGGCACAGGTGCACCGAGGCGCACGGCAACCAGCACGGCAGAAGGCACAGCAGGCAGAACACGGTTCACAGGACCGGCCGGCTCGGAAGGGCCGCGGTCCGCGCGAAGCTTGGGGGGTGCCAGACATGGCGCGACGCATCGACGTGACCGGCACGGGCGGCGTACGCCTGGCGGCCTGGGAGTTCGGCGACCCGCCCAAGACCGACCCGGCGCAGGACGGCCAGGGGGCGTACGACGGGCACACCGCGCCGGAGGGCTCGCCCGGCGTGCTGTTACTGCACGGCCTCATGGGCCGCGCCTCGCACTGGGCGTCCACCGCCCGCTGGCTGTCCGCGCGCCATCGCGCGATCGCCCTCGACCAGCGCGGTCACGGCCGCAGCGACAAACCCCCGCAGGGCGCCTTCACACGGGACGCCTACGTCGACGACGCCGAGGCCGCCCTGGAGGAGCTGGGCCTCGCCCCGGCCGTCCTCGTCGGCCACGCCATGGGCGCGCTGACCGCCTGGCAGCTCGCCGCCAAGCGCCCCGACCTGGTCCGCGGACTGATCATCTGCGACATGCGGGCCTCCGCGCTCGGAGCCGCATCGCAGCGCGAGTGGAGCCAGTGGTTCGACTCCTGGCCCCTGCCCTTCGCCACGCTCGCCGACGTCCGCAAGTGGTTCGGCGAGGACGACCCCTGGGTGGAGCGGCCCAATCCGGCCCGCGGCGAGTTCTACGCCGAGGTGATGGCCGAGTCCCCGGACGGCTGGCGCCCGGTCTTTGAGCCGGAGCAGATGCTCCGCTCCCGCGAGACGTGGGTGTACGACGCGCACTGGGAGGAGCTGGCCCAGGTCCGCTGCCCCGCCCTGGTCGTGCGCGGTCTGGACGGCGAGCTGGGCCGGGCCGAGGCGCAGGAGATGGTCCGCGTCCTGCCCCGCGGCCAGTACGCGGAGGTCGCCGACGCCGGCCACCTGGTGCACTACGACCAGCCGGAGGCCTGGCGCGCCGCCATCGAGCCGTTCCTGGACTCGCTGGGCGACGGCGACGGCGACAGCAACGGCGACGACCGCGACGGCTGACGGCCGGCCACCGGCGGGCGGGTCACCCCTTGCTGACCGCCGCAAGGATCTCCGGCAGCCGCCGGGCCGTCCGCGGAGCGGCCAGTTTCAGCCCCGCCGCCGTGAGCGCCGCCCCGTACGCCGTGCCCACCGGCAACAGCAGCCACGCCCAGTCGTCGCCGTCGGCGCTCACGTTCAGCCAGATCGTGAGCGCGATGACGGGCGCGCACAGCAGCGCGGCCGACATCATCCCGCCGAAGATGGAGATCCAGGCGAGCCCGGTCTGCCCGGGGGCGACGTTCTTGTAGCCCTCCTGCGGGATGGAGTAGGGGAAGCGGGCGGAGGTCCACGCCCCGGTCGCGAGCATCGCGCCGAGCAGGGCGAAGGACAGCCCCAGCGCCTCCGGCAGCCGCCGCCAGTCGCCCAGCATGGCCGTCGTCAGAACCGTCACGAGCGTGGCGTACGGCAGGGTGATCAGCAGCAGGGCGTACGCCCGGGCGCGCAGCTCGACGTAGGCGTCCCGGGACGAGGAGATCGTCATCGCGACCATCCAGAACGCCGAGGTGTCCTGCCCGAACTGGTTGTACATCTGGATGCCGAGCATGCCGGCGGCGAAGCACGCGAAGTACACCGACCCGGTGCCCTGCCAGGCGTTGAACACCGGCACGATCAGCCCGATGGCCAGCGACGTCACCCAGGCGGTCTTGGTCTTCGGGTCGCGCCAGACGTACCGCAGGCTGCGCTCCATGACCGTGCCCGTGCGGCCCGCGGGCAGCAGCCGGGCGAGGCCGGTCGAGGCCCGCTCCTTGGCGGCCGCCTCGGCGCTCGGCAGGGTGGATCCGTCGGGCGAGGTCATCAGCCGGGTCAGATGCCGCGACCAGAGGGCCAGGAGCGCCACCAGCGCACCGGCGGTCAGCGCCAGCTGCGCGGCGGCGAGCCCGTAGGAGCCCTCGGACACCGCGTGCACGGCCCCGACCGCCGACGCCGGCGGCACCCACTGCAGGACGTGCGCCGGCGGGTCGAGTTCACCCAGTCCCGACTGTCCGAGCCGCTGGGCGCCGAAGTTGACGATCTGCGCCCCGACCGCGATGACGAGCCCGCTGAGCACCGCGAGGTCCCGCCCCTTGCGGCTGGTCAGCAGCCGTACGTTGGCGGCGGCGACGGCTCGCGCGAGGGCCACGCACACCAGCAGGGCCAGCGCGACGGCCACCCCGCCCACCACGAACGCCGCCCCGCCCCGCGCCACCGCGATCACGGAACCGACCAGCAGGCACAGCGTGAAGAGCGGCCCGATGCCCACCAGCGAGGCCGTGAGCAGGGCCCGCACCAGCGGCCGGGGCCGCAGCGGCAGCATCACCAGCCGGGTCGGGTCGAGGGTCTCGTCACCGCTGGGGAAGAACAACGGCATCACCGCCCACCCGAGCCCCAGCACCGCCACGGCGAGCACCACCACCGACTCGGCGTGCGCGTGGCCGCGCAGTGCGATCAGGCCGATCAGCTGGAGCGCGGCGAACAGCAGGGCGAAGACGGCCGAGGTGATGTAGGCGGCCTTCCGCCCGCCGGACTGCCGCAGCCCGTTGCGCAGCAGCGACAGTTTCAGCCGTACGAAGACGGGGGTGATCGCTTCGGTGCTCACCGGGCCCCGCCACCCAGCCAGTCGAGATCGGATCCGGCGTCCCGGCTCTGCGCGCCGACGAGTTCGAGGAAGGCCCGTTGCAGCGAGGGCGCGTCCCCGCGCACCTCGGCGAGGGTGCCGGTGGCGCGGATCCGCCCGGCGGCCATTACCGCGACCCAGTCGCACAGCGACTCGACGAGCTCCATGACGTGGGAAGAGAACACGACCGTGGCGCCCGAGGCGGTGTACCGCTCCAGGACACCCCGGATGGTCTGGGCGGAGACGGGGTCGACGCCCTCGAACGGCTCGTCCAGGAACAGCACTTCGGGATTGTGGAGGAGAGCGGTGGCGAGCCCGATCTTCTTGCGCATGCCGGTCGAGTAGTCGACGACCAGCTTGTGCTGGGCCCCGGCCAGGTCGAGGACGTCCAGGAGCTGGGTGGCCCGCTTGTCGACCTCGGCGCCGGGCAGTCCGCGCAACCGCCCGTTGTACGCCAGCAGTTCCCGGCCCGACAGCCGCTCGAACAGCCGCAGCCCCTCCGGCAGCACCCCGATCAGGGCCTTCACTTCGACGGGGTCCCGCCACACGTCGTGCCCGACCACCTCGACGGTCCCGTGGTCGGGTCGCAGCAGCCCGGTCACCATCGACAAGGTGGTGGTCTTCCCGGCCCCGTTCGGCCCGACGAGACCGATGAACTTGCCCGCGGGCAACTCCAGATCGACCCCGGCGACAGCGACCTGCTGCCCGAACCGCTTCCAGAGCCCCCGCACACGCACAGCACTGACTCCCACCGCGCCTCCCTCCGTCACCTTGCACCCTACGGTTTCGGTGACGCCTCAGGGGCGCGGGGAACTGCGCGATCAACCACGGACGGACCCGCAGCCGCCACGCAACGACAACGGGGCAGACATGGGGGCGCTCAGCGATCCCGCCCGCACGCATAGGCCAACGGCGAGATCAACTCCTCCGCATCCGGCAGCCACCGATTGGCCGGGGTCGGCCGGCAGGCCCACTGCACAGCCCCCCGAGACCCGAACCGCGTGGGCGGCGCAGCCACATACGCCCCCTCACCCAGCACCGCCAGATCCAGCGACGACACCGACCACCCCAGCTTCCGCACCAGGTCGGGCACCTTCACCCCGGCCCCCGGCAGCACGAAGAACTCCATCCGCCGGTCCGGGGTGAGCGTCACCGGCCCGAGCGTCAGCTCCATCCGCTCCATCCGCGCCAACGCCAGGAACCCGGCCGTCTCCGGCACGGAGATCGCGTCGAACGTCCGCCCCGTCGGCAGCAGGATCGACGCCGTCGGCTGCCTCTGCCACATCCGCCGCGCGACCGTCGCACTGCCCGTCGCCTGCGTCGCCCAGTCCGGACGCGCCGGGTGCGAGCCGGGCGCCGGACACGCCGCGTCACCGCAGGAACAGCGCTGGCTGCCGTCGAGGGCTTCCAGCCAGGTGCCGGGGAACACGTCCCAGTGGCGCTCCTCGGTGTAGCGAACAGCGGTCTCCAGCAGCGAATCCCCGCGCTGCTTCGGGATCTGGGCGGCTTCGGTGCCGGCGATCGTCTCTTCCACGATGAACACAACTCTGGTCGTCACCAGGGGTTACGCCCACCCGTGTGCGCGGGGGAGAGCATCGCCCCTGTTCGCGGGGCGCATGGGTGCATGTGCGGGGGCGCGCAGGAGGATCCGTCGGGGAGCTGGGTAGCCACGAGTGGGGCCGGCAACAGCCGATACCCCGGCATTCCTCACATGCCTCGCATTTTCGTCTGGTCGGCGGGGCATTGATCTTCACGGCCGGATCTCTTCGCCGGGACGTGAGGGGTACGGCCGCGGAAGACACGTCAACTCGGTGCGTGGGCAGGCACCGCAGCCTCAGGGGGTACGCCATGGCCGCAAGGCCGCTCGTCGCCCGGCAGCCGAACGAACGGCTCCAGGCGCTCATCCAGGAAGCCGGATGCTCCAACGCCGGCCTGGCCCGCCGGGTCAACATGTGCGGTGCCGAGCACGGCCTCGACCTGCGCTACGACAAGACGTCGGTGGCGCGCTGGCTGCGCGGACAGCAGCCGCGGGGCCGCGCGCCGGCGATCATTGCCGAGGCCCTGGGCCGCAAGCTCGGCCGGACGGTCACGATCGACGAGATCGGGATGGCCAACGGCAAGAACCTCGCCTCGGGCGTGGGTCTCCAGTTCTCGCCGACGGTGCTGGGCGCCATCGAGCAGGTCTGCGAGCTGTGGCGCAGCGACGTGGGGCGGCGGGACTTCCTGTCCGGCTCCTCCGTCGCCTCGTCCGCGCTGGTCGAGCCCAGCCGGGACTGGCTGATCTCCGTGCCCGACGCGCAGGTGTCGCGCACGGCGGGGCCGCGGGTCGGGCAGTCCGACGTGCAGGCCGTGCAGGCCATGACGCAGGCGCTGGTGGACCTCGACCACCAGTACGGCAGCGGGCATGTGCGGCCGGTCGTCGTGCACTACCTCAACAGCGTGGTCTCGGGACTGCTGGCGGGGTCGTATCGGGAGGCGGTCGGGCGGGACCTGTTCGCCGCCGTGGCCCGGCTGACGGAGCTCGCCGGGTACATGGCCGTCGACACCGGGCAGCCCGGTCTGGCCCAGCGCTACTACATCCAGGCGTTGCGGCTGGCGCAGGCCGCGGGGGACCGCGGCTACGGCGGGTACGTCCTCGCGGCGTCCATGAGCCATCTCGCCGCGCAGCTCGGAAACCCGCGGGAGATCGCGCAGTTGGCACGGGCGGCGCAGGAGGGGGCGCGGGGGCGCGTGTCGCCGCGGGCGGAGTCGATGTTCCTCGCGGCGGAGGCGCGCGGGCACGCCCTCATGGGCGACGTGCGCGCCGCGCATTCGTCGGCGGGGCGCGCGGTGAGCGCCCTGGAGGCCGCCGACCCGGCCGCCGGTGACGACCCGGTGTGGATCGCGCACTTCGACGAGGCCTATCTCGCCGACGAGTTGGCGCACTGCCACCGGGACCTCGGACAGGCCGACGCGGCGGCCCGGTGTGCGCAGGAGTCGCTGGCCGGGCATCCCCGGACGCGGGCGCGCCGCCGCGCCATCGGCTATGTGCTGCTCGCCACGGCGCAGGTGCAGCAGCGTGAGATCGAGGAGGCGTGCAACACCGGCATGAAGGCCGTGGAGCTGCTGGAGGGGCTGCGTTCCAACCGGGGCGCCGAGTACCTGGAGGACTTCCAGCAGCGGCTGGAGCCGTACCGGGATGAGGCGGTGGTGCGGGAGTTCGGGGCGCGACTCGACTTGCAGGCGGCGGCGTGAACAGAGGGTCTGCGAATGCGTGAACGTGAAGGAAACGGCCGTTCGGCGCGAGGGAGGTGACGTGGGCGACATGCCGTGAGCCGCCGGTGTTACCGCGCTCACAGGGCGGGCGGTCGGGCCCTGTGCTGCGTGGCACGGGGCTCTGGGGACCCGGTAGCGTGACCCGACGATTCACAAGGTCCCCCATAAGTAGGAGTCCCGGTGACGCAGAGTGGACAGGGCGAGGAGCCCTCGGCGCGCCCCGCGCGCGAAGGCATCGTGCTGCCCTCCGACGGTGGCGAACCCCTGCTGCCGGGCATGTCGGGCGGACCCGCCGACGCTTCCGGCCGCCGGCCCGCCCCGCCCTCGGCGGGCGGGCCGGCGGCGGCGGCCCCCGCGGAGGGCCAGACGTGGGGCCAGCCGTGGGGGCCCGACCAGCAGCAGACCTCGCCCCCGCCGCCGGGCCAGACCTGGCAGTCCCCGTCGCAGCAGTGGAGTACGCCGGAGCAGCCCGGGTGGGACGCCCAGGCCCCGGGTGCCCTCCCCCCGGAGGGCGGTCAGGCCCCGAACCCGTACCCCGGCACACCGGCCGACCCCGGCCCGTACGGCACGCCACAGCAGTCGGCCGGCACCGACGGCTACGCCTCGTACGGAGCCCAGGGCGGCGGCGCCCCGCTGCCTCCGGAGGGCTCCGGCACGCCCGGATCCGGCCGCCCGCCGCAGTCCGCCGCCGACTACGGGCAGCCGCCCGCCGCGGGACCGTACGGCGCCCCGGGCGGGGGAGCCGCGCAGCAGCAGGGTGCCGGCGCGTACGGGGCAGGCCCGCAGCAGCCGGGCGCCGACGCCTTCGGGGGTGGCCTGCCGCCTGCCTCCGGTGCGTACGGGGCCCCGGCCGGGGGCGCCCCCCTGCCCGCGCCCGCTGACGAGGGCGCGACCCCGTACATACCGCCCGTCGCGGGCGACGCCGCCGCGGCCACGCAGTATCTGCCGCCCGTCGCCCCGGCCGCCGACGAGGGGGCGACCCAGTACATACCCCCGGTGACCCCGGGGGCGCTGCCGCCCGAGATGCCCGCCGGGGAGGACCCGGAGGCGACGCGTTTCCTCGGCACCGGTCCCCTGGCCGGAGCCGGCGCGGGGCCGCTGCCGCCCGCCTCGCATCCGGACGCCGAGGCGACGCAGTACATCCCACCGGTGCCCGGCGGTGGCGACAAGCAGCCGCCCGCCGGGTTCGAGAACCTCTTCCGCGACGACCGGGGCGCCGAGGGCCCCGCCGGGGCCACCCAGCAGATGCCCCGCATCGAGCAGCCGCAGCAGCAGTCCCAGCCGCAGGCTCCGTACGGCGCTCCGCAGCCGTCCCACGCCCCGCCGGCCGGAGGCCGCTCGCGCGGGGGCCGCACCGGATCGCGCGTGCCCGTCATCGCCGCCGTCGGCATCGGCATCGCCGTCCTCGGTGTCGGCGCGGGCGCGCTGCTCGCCGGTGGCGGGGGCGGCGGTGACGACGAGGGCGGCGACAACAAGACCGTGGCCGCCTCCGCACCCGCGACCGACGACTCCGCGTCGCCGTCGGCCGACCCGGCCCGGGCCCAGGCGGTCGAACTGGACAAGCTGCTCGCCGACAGCGGCAACAGCCGCAGCACGGTGATCAACGCGGTCGCCGACGTCAAGCGCTGCGACGACCTCCCCCAGGCCGCCAAGGACCTGCGCGACGCGGCCAAGCAGCGCAACTCGCTGGTCACCCGGCTCTCCGGCATCGAGGTCGACAAGCTCCCCGACCATGCCGCGCTGACCACCGCCCTCACCAAGGCCTGGCAGGCCTCCGCCTCGGCCGACAACCACTACGCGGCCTGGGCCGACCAGACGGCCGGCAAGAAGGGCTGCAAGAAGGGCCAGGCCCGCGCCACGGGCCAGACCCAGGCCGGCAACCGGGCCAGCGGCATCGCCAGCACGGAGAAGACCAAGGCGGCCGGACTGTGGAACGGCATCGCCAGGAAGTACGGCCTGACCGAGCGCCAGCCGACCCAGCTGTGACGGGGAGGACCCGCCCGGCGTGAACTCACCGGGCGGGGACGCTCAGGAGTTCACGTCGGCGTTCTCCAGCGTCCTGGTCGTGTCGATGAAGCCCTTGCGGGCCGCGACGAGCCGCCCGTCCCGCACCACCTGAAGGGTCACGTTCGCGTTGACCAGGCGGGGGAAGCCCACCCCGGCGAGCTTGTCCTGGAAGCGCCACCGCAGCGTCGGGGTGAGCCCGCCCGTCTCGACCTCCAGGCCGTCGTCCAGGGCCTCCGCCACCGTGTCGGCACTCACCTCGCCGTCGCCGAGCGACTCGACGATCTGCCGGAACACCGTGTAGGCGATCCACGTGGTCTGCACTCCGGCGTCCGCGGGGTCGATGCGGTTGTCACCGAAGGCCTCCTCGCGGATCACCCGCTTCATCCCGTCCCAGCGCGGATCGGTCGCCACCGGGTACCAGCCGGTGATGTACGAGCCCTCGTAGGGCCCCGACGCCCCGCCGGTCGCGTCGATCACCGTCTGGTCGACGCTGCCCAGCACGGTGGCCGTCCGCACCTCGGGGTAGTCCTCGCGGGCCCGCCGGAAGGAGTCCATGAAGGTGCCGTTGCGGTCCCCCAGCGCGGGCACCACGCACCCGTCGTCCGTCCCGCCGGCGGTGGTCGTGAGCAGGGCCCGGCCGGCCTGTCCGTCGTACTCGGTGGCGTCCTCCGCCGCCCGCTGGTCGGTCGAGGCGCGGTGCCCGCCCGCCTTCAGACCGGAGTCGAGCAGCGGGGGCAGCTGGTCACCCGCGATGGTGTCGGGCCGGATCAGCGCGACGGGCCCGCAGTCGGCGAGGGCACTGCCCAGACCGGCGAGCAGCGCGGGCTGTCCGCCGTTGACGGGGTAGGACAGGGGGCTGGTGAACTCGGCGTTGGTGATGCCGTAGCCGCCTATGTAGGGGATGCCCGCGCCCTCCAGCGAGGGGAAGAAGGAATCCGCGTACTGGCTGTAGGATCCGACGACCGCGACCACGTTCTCCTTGGCCGCACGCCGGGCGCACTTCGCGGCGGCCACGCTGTCGTTGTGGTCGTTGCAGGTCAGCACGTCGAGCTTGCGGCCGTTGATCCCGCCGTTGGCGTTGATCCAGCGGGCGTAGGCGCGGGCGAAGGCGGGCATGCCGGGCTTGTTGGTGGCCTTGGTGTCCTGCGGGGCCCAGGTCATGACGGTGATGGTGTCGTCGTCCCCGACTCCCCCCGTGGTGCCGGGGACGACCCCGCATCCGGCGAGGAGCGACGCACACGCGACCGCCGCGCCCGCGCAGAGGACGGCGCCTCTGGCGTGGCGGGTGAGGAGGCCGGGGAGGAATGTGCTGCGGGTGCGTCGCCTGCCGGTCATGCATCCGCACGATTCCGTCACACGGCTAACCCGTGCGTGATGTCCGGTCAACAATGGGTGACGCGCAGGTGAATTGCGGGGGCCTGTGGGAGCCATATGGAGGGGAACGTACGATCGATGACCGTGCAAGCTTCGGAGAACTCTTCCCGTCGTGGCCGTCGCTCCTCCACCATGGGCGGCATGCCTGTCAACGACATGCCGTGGTGGCGCTGGCGCAGCAACGTGCGCTCGGCGCTGCACATGCTCTCCGATCCCGGGTTCCAGCGGGACGTCTGGCTGGCCGGCGTGGACGGCTACGGCGACGTGACCGACGCGGTGTACCGGCTGGTCGAGGACACCTGGCTGGACCACTGGTCCGCCGAGAAGTACGTCGGCACGATCTTCCGTGACTCGCAGGAGGCGGCCCTCGTCGACACCGCGGTGCTGCGGGTGCTGCGGATCATGCACCAGGTCGGTCCCGACGCACCGGTCGCCGCGTACCTGGAGCACGAGGCGTGGCCGGAGGCGGTCCAGGCGGCCCGGGACGCGCACGTGCGGCTCGCCGCGAGCGACGGCGAGGAGCCGGACGCGGCGCCGCGCAGCCTGGAAGTACTGCGGATCATGACCAGGTCCGCCTAGCGGGACGATTGCCGGTGGTGTCGTTCCTTGTGGGAACCTGTCCTGCATGAACGAGCAGTCCACCAGCGCCGCGGTCCCGGCCGACCAGTACGTCCTCACCCTTTCCTGCCCTGACCGCAAGGGCATCGTGCACGCCGTGTCGAGCTACCTGTTCATGACCGGTTGCAACATCGAGGACAGCCAGCAGTTCGGCGACCACGACACGGGACTGTTCTTCATGCGGGTGCACTTCTCGGCGGACGCCCCTGTGACCGTGGAGAAGCTGCGGGCGAGCTTCGCGGCGATCGGTGACTCCTTCCAGATGGACTGGCAGATCAACCGGGGCGACCAGAAGATGCGCATCCTGCTGATGGTCAGCAAGTTCGGGCACTGCCTGAACGACCTGCTGTTCCGCGCGCGGACCGGGGCGCTGCCGGTGGAGATCGCCGGAGTGGTGTCGAACCATACGGACTTCGCCGAGCTGGTGGGCTCGTACAACCTCCCCTTCCACCACATTCCGGTGACGAAGGACACGAAGGCCGAGGCGGAGGGGCGGCTGCTCGACATCGTGCGTGAGGAGGGTGTCGAGCTGGTCGTGCTCGCGCGGTACATGCAGGTGCTGTCGGACGACCTGTGCAAGGCGCTGTCCGGGCGGATCATCAACATCCACCACTCGTTCCTGCCGAGCTTCAAGGGGGCGAAGCCGTATCACCAGGCGCATGCGCGGGGTGTGAAGCTGATCGGTGCGACGGCGCACTATGTGACGGCCGATCTCGACGAGGGGCCGATCATCGAGCAGGAGGTCGAGCGGGTCGGGCACGACGTGACGCCTGAGGGGCTTGTCGCGATCGGGCGTGATGTGGAGTGCCAGGCGCTGGCCCGGGCTGTGAAGTGGCATGCCGAGCGGAGGATTCTGCTCAATGGGCGGCGGACGGTGATTTTCGCCTAGCGGGCGCGTTTGTTCCGTTTCGTGGCGCGTGCGGGCTGTTTGTGGCTTGTCGCGCGGTTCCCCGCGCCCCTTCGGGCGTGTCCCTGAGGGCGGGGCTACATCCGGCTGAGTGAAGCGGCTGCGAACAGGACGTCTCTGATCGCCTCCTTGTCGCCCACCTGGCCGGCCGCCGCCTCCTGGGGAGGGACGTGGCCGGCGGCCAGGCGACAGAACTCGACGCCGTCCAGGGCCACGTGGGCCACCTCGTGCTCGGCGGAGCCCTTCGCCCCGGGGGAGTCCAGCGGGATCAGCCACTCGCCGCCGCCCGAGCCCTCGATCTCCAGCCGGAGACTGCGGCCCGGTTCGCCCGCGGCGACCAGGTGGCGGTGGTGGGCCGGGGCGGCCAGACCGGCCCGGCGGCGCTGGGCCAGAGCCGTCGGCAGCATGCGGGCCGCCAGGTCGATCATGCGGTGCAGATGGCGCGGCGACGGCGGGTCGTAGGGGTAGTCGACGGCGTCGGCGATGTCCTCCGCGTGCACCCAGCACTCGAAGGCGCGGTCCAGCATCGCGTCGGGCAGCGGCAGTTCGAAGTCGCCGTACGACACCGGCGTCCGCTCGGCGCCGCCGCCCATGAAGGACACCGTGCGCACGAGGCTGTGGCTCTGCTCCCGCCAGGGCGCGCGGACGGACCGGGTGGGCGGGAAGTGGGAGGCGCGCCAGAACGCCTCGGTGCGGGCCGCCGGTGTCGGACGCCGGGCCGGGGCGTCGCCCAACGGGTCGTCCAGACCGAGCGCGACCCCCACCAGGCCGTCGACGCTGAGCAGGTGCGCGATGACCCCGGCGACGGTGGTGCGGCGGCTCGTCGACTCGTCGGAGCGGAACCAGCGCAGCCGTACCGGCGCGTGCCACTCGGCGTCGCCGAAGTCCTGCAGCAGCGCGTCCAGTCTCGCGGTCTCGGCGTCGTACGCGGCGGCCCACTCCGGCACGGGGACGCGTGGCGGGCGCCGCTCCAGGCAGGTGTCCAGGACGCGGGTGCGCAGCCCCGGGTCCAGGTCGAGGCTCTCGGGGCGTTGCAGCAGTCCGACCGCCTCGCGCAGCCGCCGGGCCTCGTCGGCGCAGGAGCCGCACGCGCCGAGGTGCTCCTCGACGGCCGCGGCCTCCTCGGCCGAGCACGCGGCCAGCGCCCAGGCGCCGAGCAGGGCCTTCAGCACGGGGTGTGCGAAGACGGGCGGGGCGGGCGGCGGTGGCGGGTCACCGAGGTCCCCCGTCGCGGGCAGCGGCAGCCCGCTGTCCTCCACGGAGACCCGGGGCGTCGGTATCCGCGCCGAACGCCCCGGCTCGGCCACCTCACCGGACACGGCCCGC
>NZ_JAKEIO010000150.1 GCF_021474405.1 [Streptosporangium] indianense | reverse complement strand
GGCCCCCGAACCCGACGCCCCCCGCGACCTCGTCGGCGTCGGCATCGGCCCCGCCAACCTCTCCCTCGCCGCGCTCGCCCACCCGATCGACGGCCTCGACACCGTCTTCTACGACCAGAACCCCGCCTTCGCCTGGCACCCCGGCCTGCTCATCGAGGGCGCCACCATCCAGGTCCCCTTCCTCGCCGACCTGGTGTCCCTCGCCGACCCCACCAGCCCCTGGACCTTCCTCAACCACCTCAGGTCCCGCGAACGGCTCTTCCCCTTCTACTTCGCCGAGCGCTTCCACATCCAGCGCGCCGAGTACGACGCCTACTGCCGCTGGGTCAGTGAGAACCTCCCCGGGCTCCACTTCGGCCACCAGGTCGAGGCCGTCCGCTGGAACCCCGAACGCGACCTCTTCGAAGTCGACTACACCCAGCTCGACGCCGACGGGGAAGCGGAAGCCCTCGGCCGGACCTACACCCGCGACGTCGTCCTCGGCATCGGCACCGAGCCGTACCTCCCCGACCCGCTCAAGCCCCTCGTCGACGCCCCCGGCGTGCCCGTCCTGCACGCCGCCGACTACCTCGACCACCGCGCCGCGCTCCTCGCCGCCGAGCACGTCACCGTCGTGGGCCTCGGACAGTCCGGCGCCGAGATCTTCCTCGACCTGCTGCGCCACCGGCCCGCCGGACGCGAGAAACTGCACTGGCTGGGCCGCACCGAGGCCTTCGCCCCCATGGAGTACTCCAAGCTCGGCCTGGAGCACTTCACCCCCGACCACACCCGCTACTTCCACGCCCTGCCCGAATCCACCCGCGACCGGCTCGTCGAGGGCCAGTGGCAACTGCACAAGGGCATCGACGCCGCCACCCTCGCCGCCGTGCACGACGAGCTGTACCGCCGCACCCTGCACGGCGGCTGGCCCGACGCCGTCCTCACCCCCGGCGTCCGCGTCCGCACCGCCGGCCGGATCGCCACGACCAAAGTCGAACTGCACCTGGAGCACGACCTGCAGAACAGCCGCTCCCGCCTCACCACCGACGCCGTCGTCCTCGCCACCGGCTACCGCGAGCGCCCCCTCGACCGGATCCTCGCCGGCCTCGACCCCTACATGCGCCGCGACAACCGGGAACGTCCCCGCATCGACGAGGACCACCGGCTCGTCCTCGACCCGTCCGTCACCGGCACGGTCTACGTCCAGAACGCCGAGACCCACACCCACGGCGTCGGCGCCCCCGACCTCGGCCTCGCCGCCTGGCGCAGCGCGGTCATCCTCAACTCCGTGACGGGCGGGGAGGCCTACGCACTCCCCGCCCGCACCGCCTTCACCACCTTCGGCCTCACCCAGCGGACCCACGTCCCGCCGCCCCGCGAGGCACCGGCACTGACCCCGCTCGTCGACGACCGGAGGTGACGAAACGCGCGGCTCAGAACACGGGCGTGCCGTTACGGGTGAGCTTCCAGTCCACCCCCGCGAACGCGGCCGGGTCGATCGACCCCTTCGCCTTCACCCAGGCGATCATCGTGTTGCGGATCTCCTCCGAGTTCGACCACAGCACCTGGGCCGCGGCGACGTGCGGGAAGTTCCCGCCGCCGTTGGCCCGGTAGTTGTTCACCGCGAACACGAACTTCGCGTCGTCCGCGAGCGGCTGACCCTCGAAGCGCACGTTCGTCACCCGCGACCCGGCCGGCTTCGCGATGTCGATCTCGTACGACAGACCGCTCACGACGTCGTAGTTGTAGTCCGGCGTGCCGCCCGCGTTCGTCAGCTTCGCCGGATCCACCGGGGCGTCCGCAGCGGTCTGCACGTAGTAGTTCGCCGAGAACTCCAGGTACGCCTTCATCTGCGCACCCGTCATCAGACGCGCCTCCAGCGTGTTCTCGAAGACGTACAGTCCCGCCACGTCCCGGATCGTCACCTGGCCCGCCGGGATCCGGGCGCTGCGCGAGAAGCACGCCGCCTGCGACAGCACCGGCAGCGCGGCGTGCTCGGTGCCCGCCAGCGCCTGCTTCACCGTGTCCGCCTGGATGTGGTTGATCAGGTCGATGATCGGCACGTCCTTGTACGGCGCCTCGGCCGACGTCATCTCCGCCGCGTTCGTGCCGATGACCTGGTTGACGTACGCCACGACCTTCTCGTGCTCGTCCGCCAGCAGCTGCGTGATCTTCGGGTCCTCCTCCACGGTGTTGGAGTTGAGGACCTTCGCACCGACCTTCTCGACCTTCCAGCAGCCCTTCTCCCAGACCAGCTCGAAGTCGAACAGCGTCAGCCGCTGGCCCCACTTGAGCGGCTCCGACAGCACGACCTGCTTGCCGGTCTCCTTGTTGGTGACGAAGTACTCGGGGATCTCCGTGTGGGCGTGCCCGACCAGGATCGCGTCGATGCCCGGCACCTGCTCGGCCACCAGGGCGGCCGCGTTCTCGATGTACGGCAGCTGGTCACCGTAGGACGACGTACCCGACGAGCCGCTGTGCGCCGACACGATGACGACGTCCGCGCCCATCGAGCGCAGCTTCGGCACCCACTTCGCCGCCTGCTCCTCCAGACCCGGGAACGTCATCCTGCCCTGCACGTTCGCCTTGTCCCAGATCGCGATGCCCGGGTTGGTCAGCCCCAGCACCGCCACCTTCACGTCCCGCCCGTGCGGCGTACGCAGACAGTGCATGCTGTACGGCGCGAACGCCGGCCGCAGGGTCTTCGCGTCCAGCGCGTTCGCACCCAGCAGCGGGAAATCACACTGCTGCTCGAACTTGCGCAGCACGGGGATGCCGTAGTTGAACTCGTGGTTGCCGAGCGCCGCCGCGTCGTAGTCCATCGCGTTCATCGCCTGCGCCATCGGGTGCACCGGCCCGCCCTCTGCGGTGATCGGGTCCACCTTGGCGTAGTAGTACGACAGTTGCGTGCCCTGAATGGTGTCGCCCGCGTCGATCAGCAGCGTGTTGCGGCGGCCCTTCTCCGCACGGACCTGGTTCACCAGGGTCGAGACCTTCGCGAGGCCGACGTCGTTGTGGTTCTTGTCGTCGAACTCCTTGTCCGTGAAGTAGTCCCAGTTGAAGACGTTGCCGTGCAGGTCCGTCGTCCCCAGCACCGTGAACGTGTACCGCTTGGCGCCCCGCCCGGCCTCGGCCGCCTGCGCAGCCGGCGCCGAGACCGCACCGGCCAGCGCCACCCCCGCCCCTGTCACGGCGGACTTCTCCAGGAACTTCCGGCGGTTCAACGGCATGTCTGGCTCCCCTGCGGAATCTGTGAACGACGCGCGTAGATAACGCGCGTAGATTCTGACCCGTCCATGACCAGCCGCAACAGACCCGGCAGGTTGCGATCTGATGACTCGGCCACCGCATCCCCCGCCGCCAACCAGCCCAGACATGACAGAGTGGGACGTATGACCGCGGCCACCCCAGACGCCTCCCAGCCCGCCGTCCCCTACGGCACACCCGAGGCCCCCCGCATCGCCGTCCGCGGCGAGGCCCGCCTCGAAGTCGACCCCGAGATCGCCCGCATCGGCATCACCGTCGCCGCCCGCGGCCGCGACCGCCGCTCCGCCCTCGACGACCTCACCCGCCGCAACACCGAAGTCCTCGACCTCGTCAAGTCCTACGGCGACGCCGTCGAACGCCTGGAGACCGGCGCCTTCTCCATCACGCCCGAACTCGCCCGGCACGGCCGCGGCGAACGCGTCCGCACCTACCACGGCAGCGTCCGCGTCACCGCCGAACTCACCGACTTCACCGCCCTCGGCGAACTCACCACCCGCCTCGCCGACCTCGACCTCACCCGCGTCGACGGCCCCTGGTGGGCCCTGCGCCCCGACTCACCCGCCCACCGCGAAGCCCGCAAAAAGGCAGTGCACGAAGCAGTCCAGCGCGCCCGTGAATACGCCGAGGCCCTCGGCACCAGCCTCTCCGCCCTGGTCGAACTCGCCGACATCGGCGCCGAGAGCGCCCCGCCGGCCTACCCCCAGGCCCCCGGCCGTATGCGCTCGGCGGCCTTCGCCGGCGCCGCCGAGGACACCCCGGCCCCCCTCGACCTCGAACCCCAGCGCCAGCGCGTCCACGCCGCGATCAACGCCCGCTTCACCATGGTCCCGCCACGCCTGTGACCCCCGGCGGGGTAATCCCCGAAAGCGCGACCGAATTCCTTTCCGTGCTCATCAGAGCACCCCGCCGCACAATTCAACACTTGTCAATAACGCTTCACGCAATGTCTGTTGAGTAGTCACGCCCGACCAATTCACTACCAGTCGGTAACTCATAGGCTCGTTTCATGCGCCGAGCCAAAATCGTCTGCACCCTGGGTCCCGCCACCGACTCGTACGACCAGATCAAAGACCTGGTCGACGCCGGAATGGACGTAGCCCGATTCAACCTCAGCCACGGCGGCCACGCCGAACACGAGGAGCGCTACCACCGGGTGCGCAAAGCGGCCGACGAGACCGGCCGCAGCGTCGGCCTCCTCGCCGACCTTCAAGGCCCGAAAATCAGGCTCGGCCACTTCACCGAAGGCCCCGTACTCCTTGAACGCGGCGACACCTTCACCATCACCGTCGAGGACGGCGTCGCAGGCGACGGCCACATGTGCGGCACCACCTACGCCGGCCTCGCCGCCGACGTCACCACCGGCGAACGCATCCTCGTCGACGACGGCAAGGTCTGCCTCAAGGTGACCGCCGTCGACGGCCCCCGCGTCCACACCACCGTCCTCGAAGGCGGCCTGATCAGCGACCACAAGGGCCTCAACCTCCCCGGCGTCGCCGTCTCGGTCCCCGCCCTCTCCAAGAAGGACGAGGACGACCTGCGCTGGGCCCTGCGCACCGGCTTCGACGTCATCGCCCTGTCCTTCGTCCGCTCCGGGCGCGACATCCAGGACGTCCACCGCATCATGGACGAGGAAGGCCGCCGCCTCCCCGTCATCGCCAAGGTCGAAAAGCCCCAGGCCGTCGAGAGCATCGACGACATCGTCGCCGCCTTCGACGGCATCATGGTCGCCCGCGGAGACCTCGGCGTCGAAATGCCACTGGAACAGGTCCCGATCGTCCAGAAACGCGCCATCAAACTCGCCAAGCGCAACGCCAAGCCGGTCATCGTCGCCACCCAGATGCTCGACTCGATGATCGACAACGCCCGCCCGACCCGGGCCGAAGCCTCCGACGTCGCCAACGCGGTCATCGACGGCACCGACGCGGTGATGTTGTCCGGCGAGACGAGCGTCGGCAAGCACCCCGTCGAGACGGTCCGCACGATGGCGCGCATCGTCGAGGCGGCGGAGGAGGACATCCTGGCGAAAGGGCTCCCGCCCCTGACCGAACGCAACAAGCCCCGCACCCAGGGCGGAGCCGTGGCCCGGGCAGCAGCCGAGATGGGCGACTTCCTGGGCGCTCGCTTCCTGGTCGCCTTCACCCAGTCCGGCGACACCGCCCGCCGCCTCTCCCGCTACCGCTCGCCGATCCCCCTCCTGGCCTTCACCCCCGACCAGGCGACCCGCTCCCAGCTCAGCCTCACCTGGGGCGTCGAGACCTTCCTCGGACCCTGCGTCGACTCCACGGACGCGATGGTCGACCAGGTCGACGAGCTCCTGCTCCGCTACGGCCGCTGCAGCCCGGGCGACACGGTCATCATCACGTCCGGCTCCCCGCCCGGCGTCTCCGGCTCGACGAACATGGTCCGCGTCCACCACATCGGCGAGGCCGACACCCCGAAATAGCACACCGTCAGTACTTGGCCCCGACATGGGCGTCCATGAGAGCCACGGAGGCTTTGCGGGCGACGGAGATGTTGAACGGGTTGCCGTGACGGGTGCAGTGCGTCCACTCAACGCCGAGCTTGTCCAGGGTGTCGGTGTACAGCCGCCGGATGTCGTCGGATGCGTTGGTGAAGAAGTACCGGGGGTATTCGTACCGCTTCCGCTCACCGGCAACCGTCCGGATCGTCCAGTTGGTGATTCGGCACCCGTCGGAGTGGATGAGCCCGCGAACGAATTCCCAGGGGTGAGCGTCGACGATGACTTGCTGCCAGGGCTCGAGGGCGATCCGGCGTTCGTGCTTCCTGCCGGGGCCGTGCTGGGGGAACAGGCAATGCAGGTGCTTCGAGTAGACCTTCACGTTGCGGCAGCCGGTCTTGCGGACGCGGCAGGTCGCGTTCTCCGGGAAGACCGCCCGCATGGCCGCTTCACAGGCGTCCATGAGACCCGGCCATGACTCCGTGCAGGTGATCATGAGATTGGGAACGCGGTGCTCCGAGTAGTGACTGATGTGTCCGTCCCCCAGATACAGACCCAGGAGATAGCAATAGGCGGGCTCGTCCAGATCCCGCCCGTCGCACCGGGGGCACTTCGGATCATGGCGGCCAGGGCACTCACCGCGGTTCGCCCGATCCCTGTGCTTCCAGTAGCCGATGGTCCCCAGCGGTACGTTGAGGCTCCGGGCCACCTCTGCGTTCCTCGCGCCGCCGCGCAGAAGGGTGATGGCTTCCTGTCGCACGTCAGTGCCATGAAGATTCATGCGACCACTGTGTGTCACACGCGGTGACCATAGGCAGCAAAAAGCGGAGAACCACGCGAACGTGGAACTCCGCTTTGATCTTGCGGTGCCCGGTGTGGGATTCGAACCCACATGCCCAAAGGGCACGGCATTTTGAGTGCCGCGAGTCTGACCAGTTCCTCCAACCGGGCAAGTCAGCGAACCGATGAGCAGTGTACCGGTTCACTACTGCGCCTTGCTGCTAGGTACGCTCTTGGGAGCAGTACCGGCCTGCCCCTACCAAGGAGCCCACGTGAGTGCCCCCGAGTCGCCCCAGCCTGTTGACGTGCCTGAAGAGGACAAGTCGCACGTGCCCCCGATGACGACGCGGGTCGTCATCGCCGAGGACGAGGCGCTGATCCGGCTCGATCTCAAAGAGATGCTGGAGGAGGAGGGGTACACCGTCGTCGGCGAGGCCGGGGACGGTGAGCAGGCGGTGGAGCTGGCCCGTGAGCACCGCCCCGATCTGGTGATCCTGGACGTGAAGATGCCGAAGCTGGACGGCATCTCCGCGGCCGAGAAGATCGCGGAGGAGAGCATCGCGCCGGTGCTGATGCTGACCGCGTTCTCGCAGCGCGACCTGGTGGAGCGGGCCCGGGACGCGGGTGCCATGGCGTACCTCGTGAAGCCGTTCAGCAAGACCGACGTCGTGCCGGCGATCGAGATGGCCGTCTCGCGCTTCACGGAGCTGAGGGAGCTGGAGAAGGAGGTCGCCGACCTCACCCTCCGGCTGGAGACGCGCAAGCTGGTGGACCGGGCGAAGTCGATCCTGCAGACGGAGTACGGCCTGTCGGAGCCGGCCGCTTTCCGGTGGATCCAGAAGACGTCGATGGACCGGCGGATGTCGATGCAGCAGGTCGCGGAGGCGGTCATCCAGGACGCCGAGGAGAAGAAGGCCAACAAGGGCTGACGGCCCGGCGCGAGAGGCCCGTTCCCCTTCCGGTGGAGAAGGGGAACGGGCCTCTCGGCGTACGGGCGGGGCCTCAGTCCTCGCCCAGGTACGCCTTGCGCACCGACTCGTCGTGCAGCAGGTCCTCGCCCGTTCCGGACAGGACGATGTTGCCGACCTCCATGACGTGTCCCTGGTCGGCCAGGGACAGGGCCGCCTGGGCGTTCTGCTCGACGAGGAGGATCGTCGTGCCCTGGGACTTCAGCTCCGAGATCGTCGCCATGATCTTCTGCATCATGATCGGCGAGAGGCCCATGGAGGGCTCGTCGAGCATGAGCAGCTTCGGCTGCGACATCAGGGCGCGGCCCATGGCGAGCATCTGCTGCTCACCGCCCGAGAGGGTTCCGGCGGCCTGCTTGCGGCGTTCCCCGAGGATGGGGAAGAGGTCGTAGGCGCGCTGGATGTCCTTCTCGATGCCGTCCTTGTCCTTGCGGAGGAACGCTCCGAGCTGGAGGTTCTCGGCGATGGTGAGGCGGGGGAAGATGTGCCGGCCCTCGGGGGAGTGGGCGAGCCCGAGGGCGACGATCTTGTGGGCGGCGATGCCGTTGAGCGGCTTGCCGTCGAAGAGGATCTTCCCGGAGGTGGGCTTGAGCAGGCCCGACAGGGTGCGCAGGGTGGTCGTCTTGCCGGCGCCGTTGGTGCCGATGAGGGTGACGACCTGGCCGGCCTCCACGCTGAAGGAGATGCCTTTGACGGCTTCGATCTTGCCGTAGGAGACCCGGAGGTCCTCGACCTCGAGGAGTGCGGTCACTGGGCTTCTCCCTTGGTGCTGCTGGTGGTGCTGGTCGCGTCGGCTGTGGCTTCGGCGGCCTCGACCTCGGCGGCTTCGGCCTCGCCGGGGTCGCCTTCGAAGGGTTCGCCCAGGTAGGCGGCGACGACGCGCTCGTCGGCCTGGACGACTTCGGCGGTTCCCTCGACGAGCTTCTCGCCCTGGACCAGGACGGCGACGCGGTCGGAGAGGTTGAAGACGAAGCGCATGTCGTGCTCGATGAGGAGGACGGCGATGCCCTTGTCGCGGATGGCGAAGACGAGTTCCTCGGTGGCCCTGGTCTCCTGGGGGTTCATGCCGGCGGTGGGCTCGTCGAGGAGCAGCAGGCCGGGCTCGGAGGCCATGGCGCGGGCGATCTCGAGCTTGCGCTGTTCGCCGTAGGGGAGGTTGCGGGCGAGGTGGTCGCGCTTGTGGGCGAGGCCGATGAACTCCAGGAGTTCCATGGCGCGTTCCTCGCTGGCGCGTTCGGCCTTCTTGAAGCCGGGGCCGCGCAGGAGGGCGGACCAGAGGCCTTCCTTGGTGCGGGTGTGGCGTCCGACGAGGACGTTCTCCAGGACCGTCATGTTGGCGAACAGACGGATGTTCTGGAAGGTGCGGGCGATGCCGGCCTGGGTGACCAGGTGGGGCTTCGGGGGGAGGACGGTGCCCTTGTAGGAGACGGTGCCCTCGGTGGGGACGTACAGGCCGGTCAGGCAGTTGAAGAAGGTGGTCTTGCCGGCGCCGTTGGGGCCGATGAGTCCGACGATCTCGCCGGCGTTGACCGTGAAGTCGACGGAGCGTACGGCGGTGAGGCCGCCGAAGCGCATCGTGACGTCGCGTGCTTCGAGTACAGGTGTCGTCATGTTCTTACGCCCCCGCCTTGGTGACGGCCGGTTCGTCGGTCAGCGTGGTCTGTTTGGGTACGTCGAGTTGGCCGGTCTCGTGGAATTCGAGCTGGCGCCGGCGGTTGGCGATGATGCCTTCGGGGCGGAACCGCATCAGGAGGATGAGCGCGATGCCGAAGGCGAGGAGCGACTTGTCCTGGAGGAAGACCAGCTTCTCGGGGAGCAGGTAGAGCAGGGCCGCGCCGAGGAGCGGTCCGGCCACGGTGCCCATGCCGCCGAGGACGACCGCGGCCAGGAGGAACGCGGAGTTGGGCGGGGTGGAGCCGGCGAACTGGTACGGCGTGGGGACGACGCTGTAGGTGACGTGGGCGCTGACGGTGCCGGCGAGGCCGGCGAGTGAGGCGCCGAGGGCGAAGGCGACGAGCTTGACGCGGAAGCCGTTGATGCCCATGGCGGTGGCGGCGGTCTCGTCCTCGCGGATGGCGATCCAGGAGCGGCCGATGCGGGAGTCCGCGGCACGCGTGTAGACCAGGACCACGATGGCCATGATGAGGACCATCAGGAGGTAGTAGTTGGCGAAGCGGCCGAGGGTGAATCCGCCGATGTCGTGGGCCTGGCCGAGGTTGAACCCGAAGAGGTTCAGGTCGGGGATGGAGGGGATGCCGTTCGGGCCGTTGGTGACGTCGGGTCCGGAGTCGCCGTCCATGTTGTTGACGGCGATGCGGAAGATCTCTCCGAAGCCGAGGGTGACGATGGCGAGGTAGTCGCCGCGCAGTCGCAGGGTCGGGGCGCCGATGAGGACGCCGAAGACGAGGGAGGCGGCGGCGCCGGCGAGGGCGGAGGCCCAGAACGGCAGGTGGACGCCGGAGATCGTGGAGAACTCGGAGCCGGAGACGAGGGCGGCGGTGTAGGCGCCGACGCCGAGGAAGGCGACGTATCCGAGGTCGAGGAGTCCGGCGAGGCCGACGACGATGTTGAGGCCGAGGGCCACGGTCCCGAAGATCAGGATGTTGACGCCGATGTTGGCGTAGTGGTCGTCGGTCTGGGTGAAGGGGAAGGCGATGGCCGCGGCGAAGCCCATGGCGAGGGTGAAGCTGCGGTTGGCGGCGACGAGCGCCGAGAAGCGGTCCATGAGGCCGGCGGTGTGCAGCGCCCACATGGCGAAGGTGACGACGAACAGGTAGCCGATGAAGAGTTCGCCGTACTCGGTGTCGATGCCGTAGGTGAAGACGCCGAGGCCGATGATCGTGACCACGGTGATGACGGCCCGCTGGATCCAGGGCGCGACGGCCTGGGCGGCGGGGATGTGGTCGGGCTTGGCGATGTAGGCCTTGAGGGCGTCCTTGGTGCCGTCGGTGCCGGTGCGCTCCTGGGGGAGGGCGAAGGCGCCGATGACGGGCAGCAGGGAGGCGACGGCCGCGATCCAGCCACCGGGTTCGAGGTTGACGACGCCGCCGAGCTTGGCGCTGATGGCGATGACGGTGAACCAGGTGACGGCGAAGCCGCCGAGCGCGGTGAGCACCAGGGGTGCGTTGTTGCGGGCGGGCAGCAGCCAGCCGAGGCCGCGGACGCCGTAGGAGGCGAGGGCGAACAGGGCGGTGAGGAGGCCGGCGGTGAAGGTCAGCCACTGCAGGCCACCGGGGTAGCCGTTGATGGTGAGGTCACCGGGGAATTCCGCGGTCCAGGTCCAGGCGAGGAAAGCGGAGGCCGCGGTGGCGATGCCGCCGGCGAGCAGCAGGCCGCGGGCGGCGGCGGCGGGCAGCGGGATGAGGCCGCGCAGTGCGGGCGTCGGGGTGGGGACGGCGTCCGGCACTTCGGTCTTGGTCGTCTCGGTCATGTGATCACGCCCTGTCCGCGACGCGCTCGCCGAGCAGGCCCTGTGGCCTGAAGAGGAGCACGAGGATGAGGAGGCAGAAGGCCCAGACGTTGGCCCAGCTCTGGCCGCCGAGCTGCTGCATGCCCGGGATCTCGTCGATGTAGGCGGAGGCGAGGGTTTCGGCGATGCCGAGGACGACACCGCCGAGCATGGCGCCGTAGATGTTGCCGATGCCGCCGAGGACGGCCGCGGTGAAGGCCTTGAGGCCCATCAGGAAGCCCATGCGGTAGTCGACGTTGCCGTACTTGAGTCCGTAGGCGACGGCGGCGACGGCCGCGAAGAAACCGCCGATGGCGAAGGCGATCACGATGATGCGGTTGGTGTCGATGCCCATCAGCTGCGCGGTGTCGGGGTCCTGCGCGGTGGCCTGCATGGCGCGGCCGGTGCGGCTGCGGCGCACGAAGAAGGCGAGGGCGGCCATGCAGATGACGGCGGCCAGGATGAGGAAGATGTCGGCGTCCTTGATGGTGACGGAGCCGATGTCGTGGGTGGCGTCGAGGCCGGGGAAGGCGCGGGCGCGGTCGGCGCCGGGGTAGAAGTTGCGCACGACCTCCTGGAGGGCCAGGGAGAGTCCGATGGCGGTGATGAGCGGTGCCAGGCGTGGTGCTCCGCGCAGTGGTCGGTAGGCGAACCGTTCCGCCCCTACGGCGATGAGGATGGCCACGAGGGCGCCGCCGAGGAGCATGAGGGGTACGGCGAGGGCCATCGAGGTGCCGTCGGGCAGGATGTAGAAGTAGACCGTGAGGGCGCCGAAGGCCCCGGTCATGAAGATCTCGCCGTGCGCGAAGTTGATGAGCTGGACGATGCCGTACACCATCGTGTAGCCGATGGCGATCAGCCCGTACATCGAGCCTAGAAGCAGCCCGTTGGCCAGCTGCTGCGGCAGGGTGTTCACCGCATGGCCTCCATGTCGCTGGTGGTCGTGTGCACTGGATGTGTGCGTGGTCGTGTGCTGTGTGGGGGTGTGGAAACGGGCCGCGCGGTCGGGGTCCCCTTCCGCGCGGCCCGTGGTGCGGCGTTGTGGCGGGCCGACTACTTCAGATCGGCGGTACCGGTCTCCACGTCCTTCCAGGCACCCTTCTCGACCTGGTAGACCGTCAGCTGCTTGTTGGTGGTGTCGCCGTACTGGTCGAAGGAGATCTTGCCGGTGAGGCCTTCGAAGTCGGACTTCTGGACACCGTCGACGACCTTGGAGCGCAGGTCGTTGATGTCGGTGGGCACCTTGCCGCCGTTGGCGTCGGCGGCGGCCTTCACGGCCTTGATGATGGCGGTGGTGGCGTCGTAGGCGTAGGCACCGTACGCGCCGTAGTCGCCCTTGTAACCCTTGTCCTTGTACGTCTGGATGAAGGTCTTGGCCGCGGGCAGGGTGTCGGCGGGGACACCGATGGCGGTGGCGAGGTCACCCTCGGAGGACTTGCCGGCGGCCTCGATGTAGGTGGAGGCGAACATGCCGTCGCCGCCGAACAGCGGGATCTTGGCGCCGGCGTCCTTGAGCTGCTTGGTGATCAGCGCGGACTCGTCGTACTGGCCGCCGTAGTAGACCAGGTCGGCACCGGAGTTCTTGATCTTCGTGGCGAGCGAGCCGAAGTCCTTGTCGCCGGTGTTGACGTGGTCGGTGGCCACGACCTTGCCGCCGAACTTCTTGAACTGCTCGGCGAAGATCTTCGCGAGGCCGGCGCCGTAGGTCTGCTTGTCGTCGACGACGAAGGCCTTCTTCTTCTTGAGGCCGTTGTACGCGTAGCCGGCGGCGAAGCTGCCCTGCAGTTCGTCGGTGGTGGCGGTACGGAAGTACGTCTTGTAGGGACGCTTCTTGTCCGTCTGCCAGTTCTTGCCCTGGGTCAGCTCGGGGTTGGTGTTCGCCGGGGAGATCTGGACCATGTTGGCCGAGGCGAAGACCTGCTGCATCGTCTGGGCGACGCCGGAGTTCAGCGGGCCGACGGCGCCGACGGCGGTCTTGTCGCCGACGATGCTGGTCGCGTTGGACTGGCCGGTGGCGGGCTGCGCCTTGTCGTCCAGGGCCTTGAGCTTGAATTTCACGCCCGGGACCCAGTTGTTCTTGTTGGCGTCGTCGATGGCGATCTGGGCGCCGTACTGGATGCCGAGACCGGTGGTGGAGTTCTCACCGGAGAGGGGGGCGTCCACGCCGATGGTCAGTGTGGTGCCGCTCCCGCTGTCTCCGCCCTTGTCACCGCTGTCGTCTCGGGAACCGCAGGCGGTGAGAGTCAGAGCTCCGGTCGTGAGAACGGAGGTAAGAATCACCAAGGAACGCTGTCGCACAATCAGTCCTTTCACAGGCAGGCCCCGCCCTGGTCGGGGGGTGAGTGCCGCGCTGGTACCGAACTCCCGATGGAGCGGTGACTGGCCGTGACTCTAAGCCCGGGGTAAGGGCAGGGTCAGCGGCGCGGGCTCGCTTGTGACTTTCTTGTTATGACGGCGTGGATGGCCGGTCTCGGCGGCGGGCCGTCTCGACGGGTTTGGTGGACTTTCGCCGAGGTCCGCATTCTGAGAACCCGCACTTCCGGTTGGCCCTGGCTGACATCGTGTGCTACTCGGGCCGTATGCGGCCCCGAAAGAGATCAAAAAGGTCGAGGGGTGCGGGCGGGGCCGAAGAGGAAACCGCGGTGTTGTATTGCGCGCACGTTACGGAGCGTTACGCCGGGAAAAGGGGCGGGCGGCTTCCGGGGACTGTCCGGGTGATCGAAAACGGTGCTCTCCACGGCGTCGCGGCGGGGCGTGCCGACGGTGTGCCGGGGGAGTCGGCAGGGGGCGGGCGCGGTGCCGGTCCGGCCCGAGGGGCGCGACGCGATGGGCCGAAGGGGGACGTCAACGGTGGTGTCCGCCAGCTGAGTTGCCGGTCTGGGCGTGCGACGTCGCCGTGATGGTCCGGCGCGTTGCTGTCGACGGGCACTCAACTGACGTCGGCAGCGTCGGAGTTGGCCGCCGAGTGGGGGGAAGCGCGATGCCCCGCCGTCTCGCGGGGGAGCGCGGGGCGGCGGGGCGGGGTGCTGCGGTGGTAAGGGCTACGGCAGCTTCACGAACGGCGCGAGGAAGGCGCGGGCGCCGGGGGTGTCCAGGCGGTAGGTGACGTTGGTCGCGTAGCAGGGCGTGTCGCCGGTGATGGTGGTGGCGGCGAGGACGCTCCGGCCGTCGATCACGGCGAAGTTGGGGCCGCCCGAGTCGCCGTAGCAGGCGCCGCCGTTGCCCTGGGGCGCGGTCATGCTGAGCCGGGCCCAGGAGTCGTTGAGGGCGTTGAAGGTGACGGGTGCCTTCATCCGGACGCCGCCGCCGGGGTGGGTCTGGCCGCCGGGGCCGTTGACGGCCTCCTGGGTGCCGTATCCGGCGACGACCCAGGAGGTGTCGTTCAGGCCCTGCGGGCCGAGTTTCCCGAGCTGGTTCGCGGTGGGCAGGGCGGCCGGGGTGAAGCTCCAGCGGGCCTTGACCTGGGCGGCCGGCAGCTGGATCACCGCGATGTCGTGGGTGTCGGACGCGGGCCCCGGGTAGGCGGGGTGCGTGTGCGCCGTACCGGGGACGGCGACCGCGGCGGCCTGCGCGGCCGGGTCGCCCGGGTGCTTCTTCGCCGCCGCGTCGAGCCCGGACTGCACGTCCTGGTCGAGGGAGACGTGGAAGCGGACGTTGTCGGGCCAGTCCGAGGTGCAGTGCGCGGCGGTCAGGAAGGTGTCCGCGTCGACCATGGTGCCGGAGCAGACCCAGTCGACGCGGTCGGGGGTCGCGGGGTCGCCGTCGTCGTCCCAGGTGGCCACGAGTGCGCCGACCTCGGTGCGCTCGGGGGCGGGCGTGGCGTTGTAGGAGTTGATGGCGGAGGACGGCAGCGCGGTGGCGAGCACGGCGGCGCACGCCGCCGCGGTCACGGTGAGGGCGCGTACGGAGGTCAAGAGAAACCCTTCTACGGGTGGGACGGGTCTTCTCCTGTGGGGGGGAGCGCCAGTGAAAGGCCCCGGAGGCGGCCGCGGCAAGACCGCGCCCGCCCCTCCAGGGTTTTCCCTACGTCCGTCAGCCCGCTGCGCGGATGTGCTCCTCGTCGCCCGGCCGCACGTCGCGCAGCATGCAGGTCAGCCGGGCGGTGCACACCCGCTTGTCGTTCTCGTCCGTGATGACGATCTCGTAGGTGGCGGTGGAGCGGCCCCGGTGCACGGGCGTGGCCACGCCGGTGACCAGCCCGGAGCGCGCCCCGCGGTGGTGGGTGCAGTTCAGGTCGACGCCCACGGCGATCTTGGAGCTGCCGCCGTGCAGCATCGACCCGATCGAGCCCAGGGTCTCGGCCAGGACCGCGGAGGCCCCGCCGTGCAGCAGTCCGTAGGGCTGGGTGTTGCCCTCCACCGGCATGGTGCCGACGACCCGCTCCGCCGACGCCTGGGAGATCTGGACACCCATCCGGTTCCCGAGGTGGCCCGCGGAGAAGAGGGCCAGCAGGTCCACGCCGAGCGCGGCGTACTCGTCGATGACCTCTTGCGGGAACTTCACATGCTGCTGCTCACCCATCGGGCCCGGCTCCGTTCGTCCTCGTCACTCGGCTGCTCTGTCACTGAGCGAACGCTCAGTCGGTCGCCGATTGTTCCAGACGCACCACCACGGACTTGCTGGCCGGGGTGTTACTGGTGTCCGCCGTGGCGTCCAGCGGCACCAGGACGTTGGTCTCCGGGTAGTACGCGGCCGCGCAGCCCCGGGCCGTCGGGTAGTGCACGACGCGGAAACCGGGGGCCCGGCGCTCCACGCCGTCCTTCCACTCGCCGACCAGGTCGACGTACGACCCGTCCGCCACCTTCAGGGCCCGGGCGTCCTCGGGGTGGACCAGCACCACCCGGCGTCCGTTGCGGATGCCGCGGTAGCGGTCGTCGAGGCCGTAGATCGTGGTGTTGTACTGGTCGTGCGAGCGCAGCGTCTGCAACAGCAGGCGGCCCTCGGGCAGCCGCGGGTGCTCCACGGGCGCGGCGGTGAAGTTGGCCTTGCCGGTGGCCGTGGGGAAGCGGCGCTCGTCGCGCGGGGCGTGCGGGAGGGCGAAGCCCCCGGGGCGGGCCACGCGGGCGTTGAAGTCGTGGAAGCCCGGGACCACACGCGCGATACGGTCCCGGATCGTCGCGTAGTCCTTCTCGAACTCCTCCCAGGGCGTGCGGCTGTTCTCCCCGAGCACGCGGCGGGCCAGACGGCTGACGATGGCCGGCTCCGACAGCAGGTGCCGGCTCGCGGGCTCCAGCCGGCCCCGGGAGGCGTGCACCATGCCCATTGAGTCCTCGACCGTCACGAACTGCTCGCCGCCGCCCTGCAGATCGCGCTCGGTGCGGCCGAGCGTGGGGAGGATCAGGGCACGCGCGCCCGTGACCGTGTGCGAGCGGTTCAGCTTCGTCGACACGTGCACCGTCAGCCGGGCCCGCCGCATGGCCGCCTCGGTGACGTCCGTGTCGGGGGACGCCGAGACGAAGTTGCCGCCCATCGCGAAGAAGACCTTCGCCTCACCGTCGCGCAGGGCGCGGATGGCGCGTACGACGTCATAGCCGTGCTCGCGCGGGGGCGCGAAACCGAACTCCTTCTCCAGAGCGTCCAGGAACGCCGGGGCGGGCCGCTCGAAGATGCCCATGGTGCGGTCGCCCTGCACGTTCGAGTGCCCGCGCACCGGGCACACACCGGCGCCCGGGCGGCCGATGTTGCCGCGCAGCAGAAGGAAGTTGACGACCTCCCGGATCGTGGGGACGGAGTGCTTGTGCTGGGTGAGGCCCATCGCCCAGCACACGATGGTGCGCTCGGAGGCCAGGACCATCCGCAGGGCCTTCTCGACGTCCTCCCGGGCCAGGCCGGTCGCCGTGAGCGTCTCGTCCCAGTCGGCGGCGCGGGCGGCCTCGGCGAACTCCTCGTAGCCGTGCGTGTGCTCCCGGACGAACGCCTCGTCGACCGCCCCGTCCGTCTCCAGGATCAGCTTGTTCAGCAGACGGAACAGCGCCTGGTCGCCGCCGATGCGGATCTGCAGGAACAGGTCGGTGAGCGCCGCGCCCTTGACCATGCCCTGCGGGGTCTGCGGGTTCTTGAAACGCTCCAGGCCCGCCTCCGGCAGCGGGTTGACGCAGATGATCCTCGCGCCGTTGTCCTTCGCCTTCTCCAGCGCGGACAGCATGCGCGGGTGGTTCGTCCCCGGGTTCTGCCCGGCGACGATGATCAGGTCGGCCTGGTACAGGTCCTCCAGCAGGACGCTGCCCTTGCCGATGCCGATCGTCTCCGACAGGGCCGAACCGGACGACTCGTGGCACATGTTCGAGCAGTCGGGCAGGTTGTTCGTGCCGAGCTCGCGCGCGAACAGCTGGTAGAGGAACGCGGCCTCGTTGCTGGTGCGGCCGGAGGTGTAGAACACGGCCTCGTCGGGCGAGGAGAGCGCGGCGATCTCCTCGCCGGTGATGTCGAAGGCGCGCTCCCAGGTGACCGGCTCGTAGTGCGTGCCCCCCTCGGGGAGGTACATGGGGTGGGTGAGCCGGCCCTGCTGTCCCAGCCAGTAGCCGCTGCGGCCGGCCAGGTCGGCGACCGGGTGCGCGGCGAAGAACTCGGGGGTGACCCTGCGCAGGGTGGCCTCCTCCGCCACGGCCTTCGCGCCGTTCTCGCAGAACTCCGCCTTGTGCCGGTGCTCCGGCTCGGGCCAGGCGCAGCCGGGGCAGTCGAAGCCGTCCTTCTGGTTCACGCTCAGCAGCGTCAGCGCGGTGCGCTTCACGCCCATCTGCCGCTGTGCGATCCGCAGTGTGTGCCCGATCGCCGGGAGCCCCGCGGCCGCGTGCTTCGGCTCGGCGACCTGCGGCGCATCCTGGACCGGATCGCTCTTGGGCGGCTTCGACGCCATCGCACACTCCCCTTCGACTGCGCTGTCAGGTAGGCCTCCGAATCCTCGCACGCGGGGGTGACAGCGAAGGCGGCTGGGCTGGGCCGGGCCGGGTC
>NZ_JAKEIO010000149.1 GCF_021474405.1 [Streptosporangium] indianense | reverse complement strand
CTCGCGAAGACCGTCGTGTTCGCCAGGTCCGTCGCCTGACCCTGCAACACCGCAAACCGGCCCCCACTGCCGAAGCCGACCCGTTCCGGCACCGTGGCGACGTAGTTGGTCAGGCCCGCGTGCGTGACCGCCACGCCCTTCGCGCGTCCCGTCGAACCCGACGTGTAGACCACATAGGCAACCTGCTCCGGCAGAATTTCCGCCCCGGGTGCGGTTGTCGGGGTCGCCGCCAGTTGCATCGCGGTCAGCGTGCCGTCAATGGCGACCAGGCGATGACGCCCCGCCGGGAGGTCGTCCAGGATCTCCTCGGTCGTCAGCGTCAGCACCGCACTGCTGTCGCGCAGCACGAATGCCACCCGCTCGGCCGGCTGACCCGCCTCCACCGGCACGTACGCCGCCCCGGCCTTCCACACCGCCAGCATGCCCGCGAGCGTCTCCACGCCTCGCGGCAGGCACAGACCCACCACCGATTCCGCACCCACACCCTGCGCCCGCAGGTAGTGGGCCAAACGGTTGGCGCGCACATCCAGCTCCGCGAACGACACCGACTCCGCCCCTTGCACGACCGCCACCGCATCCGGCGACCGCACCACCTGCTCCTCGAACAGACCCAGCACCGTGGACGCCGCCACCGGCGCACCCGTGTCGTTCCACTCCACCAGCACCCGCCGACGCTCATCCGGCAGGAGGACATCCACCGCGCCCACCCGGGCCGCTGTGTCCTCGGTCAGCTCGGACAGGACGTGGAGGAACCGCTCCGCCAGCCGCCCGGCCGTGGTCGCGTCGAAGAGGTCCGCGGCGACGGTGACGGCGCCCCGTACCCCGGCAGGGTCGCCCTCCGTGTCGAACTCCTCCTCGACCATCACGTCGAGGTCGAACTTCGCGGAGGGCTTGCCCAGGAAGAGCGGCGTGGAGCGGATGCCGGGCAGGGTGAGTGTCGCTTCACCCGTCTCCTTGCCGGACGTGGCGTTCAGCTTGGTGAGGACGACCTGGAAGAGGGGGTGCCTGGCCAGGGACCGGGACGGCGCCAGCTCCTCCACCAGCCGCTCGAACGGAACGTCCTGATGGGCGAACCCCGCCAGGCTCGTCTCGCGGACCCGCTCCAGCAGCTCCTCGAACGTCGGATCACCGGACAGGTCCGTGCGGATGACCAGGGTGTTGACGAAGCAGCCCACCAGCTCGTCCAGCGCCTCATCCGTGCGCCCGGCGATCGCCGAACCGATCGGAATGTCCGTGCCCGCACCCAGCCGCGACAACGTCACCGCCAGCGCCGCCTGGAGCACCATGAACACCGTCACGCCACGCTCACGCGCCACCTCCACCATCCGCGCGTGCAACACCGCCGGCATCTCGAACACCGCCGTGTGCCCACGATGCGAAGCAGCCACCGGACGCGGACGATCGAACGGCAGACCCAACTCCTCCGGAGCCCCCGCCAACGCCTCACGCCAGAAACCCACCTGACGCGACATCAAACTGTCGGCGTCCTCCTCGGACCCCAGCAACTCCCGTTGCCACAACGCATAGTCCGCGTACTGCACCGGCAACGCACCCCACCCGGGCACCCGCCCCTCACACCGCGCCGCGTACGCCACCGACACGTCCCGCGCGAGCGGACCCATCGACCAGCCGTCACCGGCGATGTGGTGCACCACGAGCACCAGCACGTGCTCGTCGCGGTCCAGCCCGAACAACCAGGCGCGTACGGGTGTCTCGACGGACAGGTCGAAGGCGTAGCCGGCGGCTCGGGCCATCGCTGCCGTGAGGTCGCCCGGGGCGATCTCACCGGACGGGAGGTCGGCGGACGGTTCGATCGTCGGCAGGTCGATCACCGGCTCGGTCAGTGACAGGTCACGGAGTTCGAGCAGGCGGCCGTCCTGGTGTGGCTGCCGCCCCTGCCGCACGTCGACCACGGTGAGGTCCCAGTCGAGCTCGTCGACGGGGACGATCCGCTGGTAGGGCTCCCCGTCGGCCACGGGGAACACCGTCCGCAGCACCTCGTGCCGCTCGATGACGTCCGCCAGTGCCTGGGCGAGGGCATGCCGGTCCAGGTCCCCCGTGAGGCGTACGACGACCGGGCTGTTGTAGGTCTGGCTGGGCCCTTCCAGCTGGCCGATGAACCACAGCCGGCGCTGCCCGTACGACAGGGGCAGCCGCTCCGGCCGCCGCCTCTCGGCCAAGGCCGCTCGGGCCGTACCCGCTCCGGCCAGTCCGGCGGCCGCACCGGCCGGGGTCGGGGCGTCGAAGAGCGTCCTGATCTCCATCTCCACGCCGAGTACGGTGCGGATCCGGCTGACGAGTCGGGTGGCGAGCAGCGAATGCCCGCCCAGTTCGAAGAAGTCGTCGTCGACGCCGACGCTCTCCAGACCCAGGACCTCGGCGAACGCACCGCACAGGATCTCCTCCCGCAGATCGGCCGGTGCGCGGCGCGACCGAGCGGCCGCCGCGGCGTAGTCGGGGGCCGGCAGGGCCGAGCGGTCGAGCTTGCCGTTGCCGGTCAGCGGCAGCGTCTCCAGGACCACGACCGCCGACGGCACCATGTGCTCCGGAAGCCGCTCACCGGCGTATGCGCGCAGCGAGGCGGCGAGGGCCGTGTGGTCGGCGTCCTCGTCATCGGTGACGACGTACGCGACCAGGCGCACCTCTCCGGGGATGTCGTCCCGGGCGACGACGGCCGCTCGGATGATCTGCGGGTGGGAGTCCAGTACCGCCTGGACCTCTCCCGGCTCGATGCGGAAGCCGCGGATCTTGGTCTGTTCGTCGACGCGGCCGGCGAAGACGACCTGGCCGTCCGGGGTCCAGCGGGCGCGGTCCCCCGTGCGGTACATCCGTTCGCCGTTCGCGAAGGGGCATGCCACGAAGCGTTCGGCGGTCAGTCCCGGCTGTCCCGTGTAGCCGCGCGCCAGCTGCGCGCCCGCGACGTACAGCTCCCCCACCACGCCCGGCGGGACCGGTTCCAGGATGGCGTCCAGTACGTACAGCCGGGTGTTCGCCGTCGGGGTGCCCACCGGTATCACTCCGGAGGCCGCCCGGTCCGGGGTGAGGCGGGTGGTGGCGACGCCGATCGTCGTCTCCGTGGGCCCGTAGTGGTTGAAGACGGCCCGGTCGCCGGCCGTGGCCAGGAGCTCGCCCACGAGCGTGGGCGTAGCGGCCTCACCGCCGAGGACCAGTGCTCGGGCGGGCAGTGCACCGTCGGGGCCGAGGGCGGCCACGTGTGAGGGGACCGCCTTCAGGAAGTCGATCCGGTGTTCCGCCAGGTACGCCGCGACGGCGATCGGGTCGGTGACCGTCTCCGCGTCCAGAACGTGGAGTTCGCCGCCCGTGGTCAGGGACGCGAACACCACGGTGTTGCCCAGGTCCGTGGCCTGTGCCTGGAGTACCGCGTAGCGGCCGCCCGGCGTGCCGAAGCCCACCCGGGCCGGCACCGAGGTCACGTAGTTGGCCAGTGCGCCGTGGGTGACGGCCACTCCCTTGGGGCGCCCGGTGGACCCCGACGTGTACATCACGTAGGCCACCTGTTGCGCCCACAGGTCGACGTCGGGTGCCGTGTGGGGCGCGGCGGTGAGCTGGGCGGCGACCATGATGCCGTCCACGGCGACCAGGCGGTGCCGTCCCGCGGGGAGCTCCTCCAGGATCTCCTCGGTGGTCAGGGTCAGCACGGCACGGCTGTCGCCGAGCATGAACGCGATGCGTTCCGCGGGCTGGCCGGGGTCGATCGGCAGGTAGGCAGCGCCCGCCTTCCACACCGCCAGCATTCCGGTGATGGTCTGAACGCCCCGCGGCAGGCACAGGCCCACCACCGAGTCCGTGCCCACGCCCTGGGCCCGCAGGTAGTGCGCCAGGCGGTTCGCCCGTGCGTCCAGTTCCGCGAACGGCACCGAACCGCCGGACGAGACGACGGCCGTGGCGTCGGGCGTACGTGCCGCCTGCGCCGCGAACAGCTCGGGCACCAGCTCGCCCGCCGGCTCGGTCGCCGTGTCGTTCCACCCGGTCAGGACCTGTGCGCGTTCGGCGGGTGTGAGCACCCCGACCTGGCTCAGTCGCGTCGCGGGGACCGTGACCAGTTCCTCGATCGCCCGGACGAACCGGTCCGCGATCCGCTGGGCTGATCCCTCGTCGAACAGGTCCACCGCCGCGGTCAGTGCGCCCCGGATGCCTGCCGGTGCCCCGGTGTCGTCGAACGCCTCACCCGCCATGACGTCCAGGTCGAACTTGGCCGCGGGCCGGGCGGTCGACATCATCTGCGCGCGCAGCCCCGGGAGTTCCATCAGCCCGTCGGCGATGTCGTTCATGGTGAGGACGACCTGGAAGAGGGGGTGGCGGGCGAGGGAGCGCTGCGGAGCCAGCTCTTCCACCAGCCGCTCGAACGGCACGTCCTGATGCTCGAAGGCCCCCAGGCCCGCTTCCCGCACGCGGCGCAGCACCTCGGTGAACGCCGGGTCGCCGGACAGGTCGGTGCGCAGCACGAGGGTGTTGACGAAGCAGCCGACCAGGTCGTCCAGCGCCTCGTCCGTGCGCCCGGCCACCGCCGACCCGATGGGGATGTCGACGCCGGCCCCCAGGCGGGACAGCAGCACCGCCAGAGCGCCGTGCAGCACCATGAACGGCGTCACGCCCTCGGCGCGGGCCAGGTCCAGCAGCCGCGCGTGCACCTCGGCGGACACGCCGAAGGCGGCCGTGCGTCCGCGGTGACTCGCCACCGGCGGGCGTGGCCGGTCCGTCGGCAGGTGCAGTTCCTCCGGAGCGCCCGCGAGCGCGTCGCGCCAGTACGCCACCTGGCGCGACAGCACACTCCTCGGGTCGTCGTCCGCGCCCAGCAACTCCCTCTGCCACAGGGCGTAGTCGGCGTACTGCACCGGCAGGTCGTCCCACCCGGGTGTCCGTCCCTCGCAGCGCGCCGTGTAGGCCGTGGAGATGTCCCGGGCGAGCGGTCCCATGGACCAGCCGTCACCGGCGATGTGGTGCACCAGCACCACCAGGACGTGCTCGTCCGTGCGTTCGGTGCGGAACAGCCAGGCCCGCACGGGTACGTCGGCCGACAGGTCGAAGACGTGGCCGGCGGCGCCCACGACGGCGCTCGTCAGCTCGGAGAGCGTCCCGTCGGCGGAGGCGGCCGGTTCGGGCAGGTCGGTCATCCGCGAGAGCTGCTCGTAGGCCCGGCCGGAATCCCGGACGGTGACCTCCGTCAGCTCCCAGTCGAGGTCCTCCATGCCGAGGACGGCCTGGTACGGCTCTCCGTCCTCGGACGGCAGGATCGTGCGGAGCGCCTCGTGGCGGCCCAGCACGTCACGCAGGGCGGCCTTCAGGGCCGCGGAGTCCAGCCGGCCGGACAGCCTGAGCACGATCGGGGTGTTGTAGGTGGCGCTGGGACCTTCCAGCCGGCTCAGGAACCACAGCCGGCGCTGCGCGAACGACAGCGGCACCCGTTCGGGGCGTTCCCGCCGGGCGAGCACCACGCGGGCCAGGTCCGCGCCCGCGAGTCTGGCGGCGAGTCCCGCGACGGTCGGCGTCTCGAACACGGCCCGCATCGGCAGTTCGACGTTCAGCGTGCTGCGGATGCGGCTCACGAGCTGGGTCGCGAGCAGGGAATGGCCGCCCAGGTCGAAGAAGTCGTCGTCGACGTCGACGCTCTCCAGCTCCAGGACCTCGGCGAACAGCGCGCACAGGGCCTCTTCACGGGCGTCGGCAGAGCTGCGTTTCGTGTCCTCGTGCGTGGGCCGCTGCGGTGGGGGCGGGTTCTGTCCGTGCCGCTCCGGTGCCGGCTGCTTCCGTCCGTGCTGTCCGGCCTCGGCTGCGCCGCCCGGGAGCTCCAGTTCGCCGTCGGTGGTCCAGCGCGCCCGCATGCCGGTCCGGTACATGCGCGACCCGTCCGCCGCGAACGGGTCCGCGACGAACCGCTCCGCCGTCGCCCCGGCCCGGCCCAGCAGCCCGCGCGCCACCCCGGCACCGGCCAGGTACAGCTCCCCCGGTACGCCGGGCGCGACGGGACGGAGCCCGGCGTCGAGCACGTAGACCCGGTTGTTCGCGAGCGGTCGCCCGAGCCGCACCGAGCCGTCCTGCGCGTCGCCGGTGCCCGTCTCGTGGACACAGCAGGCCACCAGCACTTCGGTGCCGGTGGCGTCGGTCCGCCACGGGGCCGGGGCGTCGACGCCGCCGGGCGCTTCGGCCGCGGTCCTCGCCTGCGGCAGCAGCGCGCTCAGCACGGCCCGGTCGACGGGTGCCGCGGCCTGCCGGGGCAGGCCCGCTTCGTCCGCCGCCCACGTGAGATGGCTGGCCAGTGCGCCGTGGGTGATTCCCACGCACGTCGGCTGTCCCGTCGTGTCCGTCGTGGGGATCACCTGCGCGAGGGCCCGGCTCGGGACAGGCAGGTCCAGCGGGCCGGTGTGCGGCCCGTCCAGCGGTTCAGGCAGGTCCAACGGGCCGGTGCCCGGCCCGTCCAGTGGTTCCGTCAGCGACGGATCGTCCAGGGCGACCGCTCGCACCCGGCTCGACGGCAGAGCCGGGAGCCCGTGGTCGGGATCGTCGTGGCCGGTGAGGACGAGATCGGTCCCCGCGTCGGCGAGCAGTCGGCCGATCCGCTCGGCCGGCAGGGCCGGGTCGACCGGCAGCGTGGCGCCGCCGGCCTTCCACACCGCCAGGGTCGCCACGAGCGTGTCCGTGGCGCGTGAGGTGCACAGTCCGACCACGGACTCCGGGCCCACGTGCCGCTCGGCCAGATGACGTGCCAGCCGGTCGGCCCGCCCGTCCAGCTCGGCGCAGGACAGGCCGGTGCCGTCGACGATCGCGTCCGGTGTGCGCGCGGCCCGCGCCTCCCACAGCCGCACCGGCGACGACTCCGTCACCGCCTCGGAGGCCGTGTCGTTCCACTCGACGAGTACCCGCGCCCGCTCCCGCTCCGACAGGACGTCGATCCGGCCGAGGGGGTCGGTGTGCTCGGCAGCGGCGAGGCTCCGCAGGATCCGGCCGAAGCGGGGGCAGATCTGCTCCTCCGGTTCCAGGTCATGTGCGCCGCGGTGCACGTCGACGTCCAGCTGGAGGCCGCTGCCGTCCAGCCGGTCGTAGACGTCGAAGCTGAGCGTGTCGATGGGGCCGTTGGCGAGGTTGCGGGTGGTCGCCGTGCAGTCGCCGAAGCCGAGCCGGTAGTCGAACGCCATGACGTTGACGATCAGGTCGCAGAGCGGAACGCCACCGAGGAGCTTCAGGTCGCGCAGCATGTCCTCGTAGCGGTAGCGCTGGTGCCGGGTCGCGGCCCGCACCTGTGCCGTGATCTGCCGCAGGAGGCTCCCCACCGTGGTCGACTCCGCGACGGAGAGACGGATGGGGAGGATGTTCGACGTCATGCCGGGGACCGCGAGCGCGCGGCGTCCGGAACGCCCGACGACGGGGACCCCGACGACGATGTCCCGCGCGTCCGTCGTGCGGTGGTGGTAGAGGGCCGCCGCGGCGATCGTCAGACCGGCCAAGGTGGTCCGCAGCCGCCGCGCGCCCCGCTTGAGCCCGGCACTGTCCTCGGCGTCGATCTCGCCCCGGTGCCGGACCGGCGTCCGCGGGAGCTGCCGGGGCCGGTGCCCGTCGGACCGTTTCGAGTGCGGGAGGTCCGACAGCGCGCCCGTCCAGTAAGCCCGGTCCTCCGCCAGGGCCGGGGAGGAACGGTAGGCGAGGTCCTCGTCCAGGAGGACCGCGATCGGCTCGATGATCCGGTCCTGCTGCGGATCGCGGCCTTCCACCAGGGCCGTGTAGTTGTGCGCCAGCCGGTCGGCGAACAGCCGGCCGCTGTGTCCGTCCATCACGAGGTGGTGAGCGCAGTGCATCCAGTAGTGGCGGTCCGGGCCGACCTTGATCACGGCGTAGCGGGTGAGGGGCCCGTCGAGGACGTCCATCGGCCGGCGCATCCGGCCCAGCATCCAGGCCTCTGCGGCCGCGCGGGGATCGGGCTCCGCGGTGAGGTCCAGGATCTCGACGGGGTGGTCGTCCGCGTCGCCGAGGTGCTGCCGCGGAACGCCGTCCACCAGCCGGAAGCGCAGCCGCGCCGTCTCGGCGTCGTCCATCGTGCGGCGCAGGGCTCGGGTGAGCAGCTCCACGTCGAGCGGGCCGCGTATCTCCACGTACTCGCCGACGTTGTAGACCGGGTTCCCGGGGTCGAGTTGCTGTGCGTACCAGACAGCGAGCTGACCGGCCGTGAGTTCCCGGTGTTCACCTACAGTTGCTGCCATCCCTGCACACCCCAACCGATCCGGATCATCGACTGGAGCAGCGAGGAGCAGCCGCCGTCGAGGCATGCTGAATTACCGTCCAGTCCTCAATGACAAAGCTGCGAGGGGATGCTGTTCGGCACCCCCGGGTACTGCGCTCGGAATTCCCGCCGTGGGGTCGGGAATTCCGCGAAGTTCGACGTGCTCGTCCCTTCCGACCGTCGGCGGGGCGAATCAGGACACGGACATTCATCGACGCGGCCACTCGCCCGGTGACCGGTGGCCGGCTGCCGGCCACGGCGCGCCCCATGGTGGCAGTACCCCGCGAAGACGGTCCAGGTCGGCGCCCCGCGTGTTCAACTGAGGCGGCGCCTCACTTGAACGGCTGCCGGTCCGATGCGGGCGTGATGCCGCTGACACCGGAAGTCGGGCCTGCGTACGGTAGGGCGGATGAGCCGTGCCCAATAGGACAGAGAGCGGGGGGCATTGAGCGTCGACCGCATATCGAGGACGCAGTTCGGTTCCGTGCTGCGCGGCGCGCGAAAGCGCGCGGGTATGACACAGGGGCAGCTCGCCGAGATCTCGACGGTGAGCATCCGGGCCATTCGGGACCTCGAACTCGACCGTACCGGCAGCCCGCGATTGCAGACCGTCCGGTTGCTGGCCGATGCCCTGCGGTTGAACGGGGCACGGCGGGCGGAACTGGAAGCCGCCGCCGGGCCGACGGCGACGCGGTCGCTCCACGACGACCTGCCGGCACCACCCGCCCCCCTGTCCCCGCCCCTTGCCCGGGAGGAGGAGACGTCCTCGCTCGTCGGAGTGCTGCGGTCCACCGGTCACCGGCTGGTCCGGGTGGTGGGCGCGCCCGGGGTGGGCAAGACGGCGCTCGTCCAGCACGTCGCGAGCGAACTGCACCGGATCCGGCTCGTTCCGGTGATCTTCCTGGAGCGTTCTGAGGCGCTGCCCGGCACCGGCCCGCACGGTTCCGCGCGCCGGCTGCTGAGCCGCGTCGCGGACGTGGTCGGCTGTGCCGCCACGGTGGACGAGGTGGCCGGCCGTCTCGCCGCGGACGAGGTCCTTCTCGTCGTGGACGACCGTGACCTCGACGACCGGGATCACCGGGACCTGCGGGGACTGCTGCGGCTCTGCCGCACGCTGCGGGTGCTGATGGAGTCCTGCGACGCCGCGCCGGGACGCGCCGGGGAGATCACCTTCACGCTCTTCCCCCTCGACGTCCCGGAATGGGACCCCCGCGCCTGCGACGCGGCGGCCGCCGTGGACTCCCCCGTGACGCGGTACATGCTGTCGCGGTGCGCCCTGCTCTACCCGGCGGAGGTGTCGTCCCCGCAGACGGTGGCCGCGATCGCCGGCGTGTGCTGGCTCCTCGACGGGATACCGTCGGCGCTCGAGTCGGCGGCCTCCTGGCTGCTCATCTACGAGCCCACGGAACTCCTGCGCATGGCGCAGGCGTCCCCGGCACGGCTGGTGATGCCCCCGTCCCGGACCGATGCCCCGCTCGTCGTCTGGATGCGTGACGCCCTCGCGTCGCTGCCGCCGCTGCAGCTCGACGCTCTGCGCAGGCTGGTCGACGCGCGGCCCTGGACGGTCAGCGACGCCGTCACGCTGCTCGCCGGTTCCGTCACGGATGCGGAGAGCGCCGTGCACGTGTTGCGCGCACGCGGTCTGGTACGCCGGGTGGCGTCCGCGCACGGGGACGGGCAGCGGTTCGTGGTGCTCAACCTGGTGCGCCACCTCGTGCACTCCGAGTTCGGCACCTCCTCCCCTGCCCGCGGTGTGCCCGTCGCGTGGGCCGGACTCCGTGACGTCCAGCCGCTGACGTCGTGAGCGGAGCCGGCCGTCGGCGGTGATCGCCTGGGCCGTGCGCCGCCGTTGCGGGACCTGTCAGCGGTCCGCCGCCTTGAGGGCCGCCACCACCTGGCGAATGGTGGGGTGGCGGTAGAACTCGCGCAGGCGGAGGGTGGGTATCCCCTCGGCCCGCATCGCCGCGGAGCTCTTCACCGCGACCATGGAGTTTCCTCCGGCCTCGAAGAAGTCGTCGTCGAGACCGACCGGGAACCCCAGGAGCCGTGACCACAACTCCTGGAGCCACGCTGCCAGTTCGTCGTCCGCCGTCGGCGTGGCGTCCTCGGCGGCGCCCTTGGTCATCTCAGGGGAGGGCAGACGCGCCACATCCACCTTGCCGCTCGTGGTCAGCGGCAGGGCATCCACCTCCGTCACCGTGGCCGGGACCATGTAGTCGGGCAGGACGGCGGCGGCGTGTTCACGGACGGACCGCACGTCCCCGCCGTCCAGCACCACGTAGGCGTCGAGACGCAGGCCGGAAGAGCCGCCCCCGTCGGTGGAGCCCACGACGACCGCTGCGGCCCGGACGGCTCCGTTCTCCAGCAACACCGCGCGGATCTCGTCCAGTTCGATCCGGAAGCCGCGTATCTTCACCTGGTTGTCCAGGCGTCCCAGGTGTTCCAGTGCCCCGTCCGGCCGCAGCCGTCCCCGGTCGCCGCTGCGGTACATGCGGCCACCGTGGTACGGGTCGGGCACGAACCGTTCGGCGGTCAGGTCCGGTTGGCCGACGTAGCCGTGGGCGACGCCGGCGCCGCCGACGCAGATCTCGCCCGCGACTCCGGGCGGCAGCAGCCGTCCCTCGGGATCCAGCACGTAGACGTGCCATCCGGGCAGCGGTGCGCCCACCGAACGCGTCGCGCCGAGCGCCAGCTCACGTGTCACGGTCTGTGCGGTGACGTGCACGGTGGTCTCGGTGATGCCGAACATGTTCACCACCCGGCACCGGTCGTCGGGGTACGCGTCGAACCAGGGCAGCAGCATCCTGGCGTCCAGCGGTTCACCGCCCAGGATCACCAGCCGCACCGCCAGACCCGTGTGGTCGACGGACAGGAGGTTGGCGAGGGCCGAGGGAGTCTGGCTGAGCACCGTGACGCCGTGGGTCACCATGAGGTCGCGGAACCGGTCGGGTTCGCGTGAGGTGAGGTGGGGCACGACCACGAGGCGGCCGCCGGTCAGCAGGCAGCCCCAGATCTCCCACACCGAGAAGTCGAAGGCGCTCGAGTGGAAGAACGTCCACACGTCCGCCGCTCCCAGCCCGAAGTCGGCGCGGGTCGCCTGCACCAGACTGAGCACGTTGCCGTGGGGTACGGCGACGCCCTTGGGCCGCCCGGTGGAACCGGACGTGAAGATGACGTAGGCGGTGCCGGTGTCCCCCGTGCCGTGCTGCCCGCCGGGCGCGTCCGACGCGTGGGCGTCCTCGAGCAGTTGGTCGGGGGTGGCGAGGCGGTGGCCGCCCCGCGCGAGGTCGGGACGCCGGGTGACCAGCAGGTGTGCCGCCGTGGTCGCCCTCATGCGGGAGACCCGTTCGGCCGGGTACGCGGGGTCGGCCGGGACGTAGGCGGCGCCGGCCTTGAGCACGCCGAGCAGCACGGCGACCAGCTCCGCCGACCGGTCCAGGCAGACTCCGACGCGGTCGCCGGGGCGGACCCCCCGCGCTCGCAGGCCGGCCGCGAACATGTCCGCCAGGTGGTCGAGTTGGGCGTAGGTGAGCCGCACGTCGTCGTCGGACACCGCGACGGCGTCGGGTGCGGAGGCGACCACCCGGGCGAACGCCTCGTGCACGGTTTCCGCCGAGGCGGGTGACGCGGGCAGGGACCTGCCCAGGCGCACGATGCGGTCGCGTTCCCCGTCGTCGAAGAGCTTCGGGTCGGCGGCGGGGGTCCGCGGTGCCGTAGACGACTGCCCGTACACGTGGGCGACGTGCCGGGCCAGTTGCTCACCGGTCGCGGGACCGGCATGGCTCAGCAGGTGATCGCAGCGCAGCCACAGCCTGCGGTCCGCCCGGCGGGCGAGGGAGAACGTCAGGGGGAACACCGGCGCGAGTGAGGGGAGGTACGCCTCGCCCTCGCGCAGTGGTTCCCCGTCGCCGCCCGGCAGTGTGCCGGCCACCACCGGGGCGTCCACGAACGGATGGGGCTGCCGGTACACCTCGTCGAGGGTGCCGTTCACCCGTACGGCCACGGCGCCCTCGTCGGATCCGAGGACGATCTCGTCGGTGTCGTCGTCCGCGTAGCGCCGCAGCGTCACGGCCAGGGCGGTGCGCAGCCTCGTGTCGTCGGCCGGTGCGTCGGGCGGCAGGACCGCCCAGGCCGTGGCGGACCGGTCGCCGTCACCCTGGCCGAACCCCCAGCCGGGAGGGGCGCCGTGCTCGGTGCTCGGCGTGCGCACGGGAGCGTCGGCGATGCGTTTGAACTCCGCGCTCACCGCCTCCTGGTTCCCGTCGGCCAGCTCGCAGACCAGACGCCGCAGTCCTGCCGTGTCCAGCAGGGCGCGGGGGGCCACGACGACCAGGTCGGCCGATCCGTCCGGGCGGCGGAGCAGCAGCGCGTGCACGCCGTCTCCCGCTCTCGCCGCTTCCCCGCACCACAGGTCCGGGGCGCCGGGTTCTGCCGTCGACGAGGGCACGTCCACGACGCGGAGGTGCGGCACGTCGCCGGCGCCCGCGAAACGCTCCTCGACGAGTTCCGCCCGCGCGGACTCCGTCAGGCGGAGCCGGACGGCGTGCTGCTGTGCCCTCACCATGGGTGCGCTCCTCCGCGTCGCCGAATCACCCGAGTACGGTACGAGGCCCCGCGCACGCTGAACGGCAGTTCGGGCGGCGACTCGTAGGCAGCGCGCACACCGCCTTCTCCCCGCAGGGCGGCCCGGCGTCCGGGGAAACTGCCTCAGGGATCGCCTCCCGTACTGCCGGTGCCGGAGTCGGCGGGACCCTAGTCTCGGTGCGATGACAGCAGGTGGAGGAACTCCCACGGCTCCGGTCAGGAGAAAGCTCCCGAACGGGATGCGCGTCTTCAGTCTCAACGGCAACGAGACGGACTACCTGTACGGCGAGATCTTCGACGACGAGTCCTACGTCCCACCGCGGGGCTGGCGCATGTCCGAGAAGCCGGTGGTTCTCGATGTAGGCGCCAACATAGGCCTGTTCACGCTCTTCGCGACGCAGCGGTGGCCCGACGCGCAGGTGTTCTCCTTCGAGCCGGCACCCGACGTCTTCGACGCCCTCCGCCGGAACACGGGCCACCTTCCCGGTGTGCGCGTCCAGAATCTGGCCCTGGGCGACGAGGATCAGACGCGCGAGCTGACCTACTACCCGCACTGCACCATGATGTCGGGCTTCGACGCCGACCCGGCGGTCGACAAGGTGCTCGCCTCGGCGTTCATCACCAGCGCCGCCGGCTCGCTCGACGAGGAGCTCCGGGAGGAGTTCATCCAGGAGGCGAAGGACCTGGTGGAAGACAGCCTCGACGAACGGCGCCTGGTGCGCTGTGACGTGCAGCGCGTGGAGACGTTCGCCGAGCGGGCCGGCATCGACCGGGTCGACTTCCTCAAGGTCGACGTGGAGGGCTTTGAACTCCGGGTGCTGCGGGGCATCGGCGACCGTCTGTGGCCGGGGATCGCCAACGCCGCCGTCGAGGTCGCCGACCGGGGCGGGGCGCTCGACGCGGTGGTCACGCTCCTGGAGGGCCAGGGCATGACCACCTCCGTCCGGCAGGCGGCGGAGTACCGCACCACCGATCTCCACACCGTTTTCGCCTGGCGGGAGGCGTGAGATGACGGATGTTTCCCCCGCCCCCGCCCCCTCAGCCGCACCCGCACCGCCGCCGGTGCCGGCACCACCACCGGCGCCGGACCCGCGGGCCCTGCTGTCCGCCAAGCGGTGGGTCGTCCGTCCCCGGCGGACCGAGGATCCGGGCATCAGAGTCTTCTGCTTCCCGCACGCGGGCGCCGGGGCGTCCGCGTTCACCCCGTGGGCCAGGCGTCTGCCGCCCGAGGCCGAACTGTGCGCCGTGCGCTACCCGGGACGGGAGAACCGGATCGACGAGCGGCCCTTCGACGACCTCCACCAGCTGGTGGGCGCGCTCGAACCGGTGGTCGCACCGCTGACCGACCGGCCTTTCGTGTTCCTCGGGCACTGCTCCGGCAGCGTCGTCGCGCTGGAACTGGCCCGCCGCATCCGCGAGGCACACGGAAGGCTGCCGGCCGCGCTGTTCGTCTCCTCCATCGCGGGGCCCGTCCGGCATTCCTCGGAGTCGATCCACCTGCTGCCGCGGGAGGCGTTCTTCGAACGCGTCGCGCTCTACGGCGGGATCGACGCGTCCGTGCTCGACGACCCCGAGATCATGGACGTCTTCGAGCCGACGCTGCGCGCCGACTTCCGTATCGCCGAGGAGGGAGCGCCCGGGCGGGCGGCACCCCTGGACGTCCCCATCACGGCGGTGGGCGGCCGGCACGATCCCTTCGTCGGCTTCGAGGACCTGGCGGCCTGGCGCGAGGAGACGAGCACCGCGTTCTCCCTCCACCACATCGACGCCGGTCACTTCGTCCTGGACCAGACGATGGAGCGGATGGCGGACGCCCTGCCCGACCTCCTTCGGCGAACGGGCGCGACCGTACCCGCGCCTCGCCCGGCGGACTAGAAGGCAGGTCGGCAGCACGAGTCGGCGACACGGCGACGCACACAGGCCCGTGCCCCCGGCCCGACATGCAATGTCGGGCCGGGGGCACGGGCCTTTCGCCTGCCTACTTCTTCTCCATGGCCTCGATCAGACTCTTGGGACGCATGTCCGTCCAGGCCCTCTCGATGTAGTCGAGGCATTCCGTGCGGCCCGCCTCACCGAACACCGTCTTCCAGCCGTCCGGCGCATCCACGAAGACCGGCCAGAGGGAGTGCTGTCCCTCCTCATTGACCAAGACATAGTAGTTGGCATCGGGGTCGTCGAATGGATTCGTCACCACGCCGTCCCTTCCGAGTAGTCACATCAGCCGGCCGGTCAGGGCCATCCCCCGATCAGCAACGGTTGGAGGCTAATCAATCAGCGGCGGCACCACACCCATCGTTCAACTGAGCCGCCGCACCAGTTGAACAACTCACCCCTCCTGACCTGCGAGTTCATGGCATCGACCGACCTTGGAAGGTGATGCGGATATTCCGTTACGTCGATACGTGAAGACCATTTCCGGCCACGGTTGTGCACGGATCCGGAAATGGATACCGTCGCCGGACGATTCACATCACCTCATGCCACGGAACTGCCGTGCCGATCGTGCACGCACTTCGGGAGGCGGCTGAATGAGCGCGTCACGCCTCGACATCGGTGCCCGGAGGGATTCCGAACCCCGGGCCGCGGCCGTGATCTCCGGACTGGGAACCTGCCTTCCGTCGAACACGGTCCACAACACCTCATTGGCGGAAGGCCTGGACACCAGTGACGAATGGATTCGCACCCGTACCGGAATCCAGTCCCGCCGGCGTATCACTCCGGATCTTTCGGTGCTCGACCTGGCCTGCGAGGCCGCCGGAAACGCCCTGCGGTCCGCAGGGACCGACGCCGTCGACGGCCTCGTCTTCGCCACGACGACACCGGAGCGCCCCTGCCCCTCCGCGGCCCCCGAGATCGCGTCCCGCACAGGACTGGGACATGTCCTCGCCTTCGACATCTCGGCCGTCTGCAGCGGATTCCTGTACGCGCTGACCACGGCCGGCGCCCTGATCACGGCCGGGACCGTGGACAGCGTCCTGGTCGTGGCCGCGGAGACGTACTCACGCGTCGTCGACCCGACGGACAGGTCCACGGCCGTCCTCTTCGGGGACGGGGCCGGGGCGGTCGTACTGCGCTCCGGGACGACCGGCGAACCCGGGTCGCTCCTCGCCCACGACCTGGGCAGCGACGGCACGGGCGCGGACCTGATCCGGATCCCCGGCACCCGCGAACAGGGCACCGGGCAGCGCTGGTTCACCATGTCCGGACGGAAGGTGTACCTGCAGGCCATCGACCGCATGGCGGAGTCGGCCCGGCGGGTCATGAAGGACTGCGGCTGGAGCCCCGCAACCCTCGGCATGCTCGTACCGCACCAGGCGAACGCACGCATCATCGAGGCCCTGGCCGGCCGGCTCGGACTCCCGCCGGAACGCGTGCTCCGCGCCCTCGCGCACACCGGCAACACCGCGGCCGCTTCCATCCCGCTGGCCCTGGCCGGCGCGGTGGCCGACCACCGGCTGGAACCCGGGGCCCGCACCGTGCTGACCGCCTTCGGCGGCGGCCTCAGCTGGGCCTCCACGGGTCTGATCTGGCCACAGCTGACCGCCGTCACCTCAGAGGTCTGAAAGAAGGAGCCACCTGTGTTCATCGACTACCTCACCACCCTCCTCGGCACCGTCTACAAGGTCCCCGGAGTCATCGACCCCGACAAGTCGTTCACGGAACTGGAAGTGGACTCGCTGTCCCTGGCGGAGCTCGGCGCGCATCTGGAGGAGGAACTCGGCGTGGCGGTCGACGAGGAGGAGCTGACCGGCTCCACCACCGTCACCGAGCTCGCCGGGCTGCTGCACGCTCGCGGGGCGGTCGTACCGGCATGAACGGACGAAGACAGCAGCACCCGGATGTGGTGATCACGGGCCTCGGGACGGTCTCGCCCGCCGGCCCGGACACGGCGACGGCGTGGAAGGCGGCCTGTGCCGGGCTGCCCACGGCGGCTCCCGACGCCCGGCTCGACGGCATGGCCGTGGACTTCAGCTGTGCGGTGTCGGCGTTCGACGCGCACGCGGTTCTGGGGACCGATGCGCGCCGCATGGATCCCTTCACGCAGTACGCCGTCGCGGCGGCCCGCGAAGCCGTGGCGGACGCGGCGGCGGACGGCGGGCACTGGGACCCGGCCAGGGTGGGGGTGCTGATCGGTACCGCCGTCGGTGGCCTGGAAACCTGGCTGGAGCAGTCGGCGCGGCTGCGGAACACGGGGCCGCGTGCGGTCAACCCGCTGACCGTCCCGAAAGCCATCGGGAACATGGCCGCGGCCACGGTGGCCCTGGACCTCGGCCTGAACGGACCCACGCTCGCCGTGGCCACCGCGTGCGCATCCGGCACCACGGCGCTGGGCTTGGCCCTCGACCTGTTGCGCGCCGGCCGCTGCGACGTCGTGCTGGCCGGTGGCACCGACGCCGCGATCACCCCGCTCCTGTCCGGCGCCTTCGACCGGCTCAAGGCCCTGTCCCGGCGCCGCGACGAACCGTCGTCGGCCTCCCGGCCGTTCGACCGGCACCGTGACGGCTTCGTCCTGGCGGAAGGGGCCGCGGTGCTCGTGCTGGAGCGTGCGGCGGACGCGCGGGCCCGTGGCCGACGCCCGTACGCGACGCTCCTGGGGTACGGCGAGTCCACCGACGCCCATCACCTCACCTCGCCCGACCCGGACGGGAAGGGGGCGCGGCTCGCCATGCGGAGCGCACTGGCGGACGCCGGGGTGGCCGCGTCGGACGTGGCGCTGGTCAACGCGCATGCGACGGGCACGCCGCTGGGCGACGCCATCGAGGCACGCCTCATCCACGGCTTCTTCGGCTCGCACACGGCGGTCACCTCCACGAAGGGAGTGACGGGGCACATGCTGGGAGCCGGCGGCGCCGCCGAGGCGGTGTTCACGGCCTTGTCCGTCGAACAGGGCGTCGTCCCGCCCACCGCCAACCTCGATGAGCCGGGGGCCGACATCGCCGACATCGACATCGTGCACGGCGCTCCGCGGTCCGCCCCGGTGCCCGTGGCGGTGAGCAGCTCGTTCGGCTTCGGCGGGCACAACGCCGTCGTCGTCCTCGGGCGCGCCTGAACGGGGCGCCCGAGGGGCCGGGGGC
>NZ_JAKEIO010000148.1 GCF_021474405.1 [Streptosporangium] indianense | reverse complement strand
CAGTCGGCGTGCAAGCCCATCGCGCCGTTCCGAGGACGGACACCCCCCGACGCGGCCCCGACCCCCACCCGGCGTCAAGCGAAGACGCGCACCCCTACCCGGCAAGCAGGCGAAGACACACACCCCCGCCCGACGTCAGGCGCAGGCCCCCGCACTCACCCTCGGCACCAGGCGCAGGACGGCGTCACCCGGCTGACGAGCTGCGCACCCCTCGGCCGCCCCGATTACCCTGCGAGGCATGACACCAGCCGCCCCCACCCCCGCCTACCGGCGACTCAGCGTCGAGGAACGTCGCAGTCAGCTGCTCGAATCGGCGCTGAACCTCTTCGCCCACCGCGCCCCCGAGGAGGTGTCCCTCGACGACGTGGCGGAGGCGGCCGGTGTCTCGCGGCCGCTGGTGTACCGGTACTTCCCGGGCGGCAAGCAACAGCTCTACGAGGCCGCCCTGCGCTCCGCCGCCGACGAGCTCCAGCACTGCTTCGACGAACCCCGGGAAGGCCCGCTCCTCCCCCGCCTGTCCCGCGCCCTCGACCGCTACCTCACCTTCGTCGACCAGCACGACACCGGCTTCAGCGCCCTCCTCCAGGGCGGCAGCGTCGTCGAGACCTCCCGCACCACCGCCATCGTCGACGGAGTACGCCGGGTCGCCGCCGAGCACATCGTCCGTCACCTGATGGTCGCCGACCCCGGCCCGCGCCTGCGCATGACCATCCGCATGTGGATCACCGCCGTGGAGGCGTCGTCGCTCATCTGGCTCGACGAGGACAAGCAGCCCCCCGCCGAGGAGCTGCGCGACTGGCTCGTCGAGCAGTTGGTGGCCATGCTGACGGTGACCGCCCGCCGCGACCCGCAGACCGACGCGCTGGTCCGGGCCCTCGCCGAGGATGTCCGAGACTGATCCCGTGAAGAGCGAAGACACCCCCTTCGAGGGCGGCCCCATGGACGGCAGGGTCCTGCCCGTCCTCCTCGGCATCACCGGCCACCCGCCCAAGACGTACCGCATTCCCGTGCCGGACTCCGACGGCGGACCGGACACCGTCCTGGTCTACCGCCGCGTCCCCCGGGGCCCGGGCAAGGTCGGCCTGTCCAACCGCTGGAAGTACGAGTACGCCCCGGAGGGCGTCCCGCCCCGCCGGCTCCACTGGCCCTGGTCGAAGCCAGCCGCCACGCCGCCCGGCAAGCCGGACGACGCCGACGGGTGACCCGGTTGCGCCGAACCGCGCACACCCGCCGCGCGCACCGCACGCACACGCCTGATCCTCACGGTGTCCGGCGGCACCACGCCGCCCCCACAACGGAGGTGATGGCATGTCAGGAAAGCTGCTGCGTCTGGTTTGCATCGCGGCGACGGCGGCCGGAACCGTCCTGGCACCCGTCCCGGCCACGGCCGCGCCCGAGCCGGACAAGGAACAGCGCGATGTCGCCGCTCTCCTGACAGATCTTCAGGAGCTGTACCGGAAGACCGAGGAGGCCACCGAGGCCTACAACGGCACCGAGGAGAAGCTCAAGGAGCAGCGCGCCGAGACCGACCGCGTGGACCGCGCCCTCGCCCGCGCCCGGCTCTCCCTGCACGACAGCCGGGGCGCGGCCGGCCGGCTGGCCCGGCAGCAGTACCAGAGCAGCACCGACATCTCCCCGTACGTCCGTCTGCTGCTGGCCCGCGACCCGCAGCACGCGATCGAGCAGGGCCATGTGATCGGCCGGCTGGCGCGGGAGCGGGCCGACACCATCGGCAGGCTGACCGGCAACGAGCGCAAGGCCCACGAACTGGCGCGCAAGGCCCGCACGGCCCTGGACCGGCAGCTCGCACTCACCGAGCGGCGCAAGAAGGAACGGGACAAGGTCCGTGCGCGCCTGCACGACGTCGAGGAGCTGCTCGCGTCCCTCAGCCGTGACCAGCTCGCCGACCTGGCGGAGTTGGAGCGGAAGGGCATCGCGAAGGCGCAGAAGGAGTTCATGGCGTCAGGGGCGCTGGGCGGCGAGCCCGGCGAAGCCGAGGAGGCCGAAGCCGAAGCGGAAGCCGACGGCAAGGACACCACGGACGGCAAGAACGGCAAGCACGGCGAAGACAGCAGGCGCGGCAAGCACAGCAAGCACGCCATGGACAACGCCGGCGAAACCGACGCCGGCGAAAGCCCCGCAGGTGAAAGCACCGGCATCCCCGCCCGCCCCCCGTCCGCCGAAGGCAGCCGTGCCGTGCGCTACGCCCTGCGCCAGCTCGGCAAGCCGTACGAGTGGGGCGCGGAGGGCCCGCGGACGTACGACAGCTCGGGGCTGACCTCAAGGGCGTGGGCCGAGGCCGGGACGCCCGTCCCCCGGACCAGCCAGGAGCAGTGGAGGCGGCTGGAGCGGATCCCACTGGCCGAGCTGCGCCCCGGCGACCTGGTCGTGTACTTCGAGAAGGCCACGCACATCGCGCTGTACCTCGGCGACAGCCTGGTCGTCCAGGCACCCCGGCCGGGCGCGAGGGTGAAGGTGTCACCGATCGCGGCCAATCCGGTCCTGGGCGCCGTACGCCCTGACCCGTCCGGGAAGCCCCTGCGGCACTACGAGCCGCCGGAGCTTCCCGAGGGCGCCAGGGACGGGTCGGACGAGGGTTACGACGGTTACGCCGCGCCCGCGCCGGAGACCTCGGCGAGGTAGGCCTGCGTCTTCTCCGGCTCGTAGAAGAAGTTCTCGAAGTCGGCCGGGTTGTCGAAGCCGTTGGCGAAGCGGTCGGCGACCGGCTGGAGCTCACCGGCGGCGCCGATGAGGTTCAGGATGTGCTCCGGCGGCGGCGCGAGCATGGCGTTGGTCCACTTGGTGACGTGCTGGGCGGTGTTCCAGTAGCGGTCGAAGGTGGCCCGCATCCACTCCTCGTCGAACGGCTTGTCGCCGTGCTCGGTGATCGAGGCGAGGTACGCGGCGGCGCACTTGGAGGCCGAGTTGGAGCCCTGCCCGGTGATCGGGTCGTTCGCCACGACCACGTCGGCCACGCCCAGCACCAGACCGCCGCTGGGCAGACGCCCGATGGGGTTGCGAACGGTCGGGGCGTAGCGGCCGGCCAGCGTGCCGCCGGCGTCGGTCAGTTCGACCTTGGTGGCCCGCGCGTACTCCCAGGGGACGTACCGCTCCATGAGTTCCAGGGTCAGGGAGAGGTGCTCCGCCGGGTCCTTCACGCCGTGGAAGGCATCGAGCGGGCCGCCGGGTATGCCCTCCCAGAACAGGATGTCGGCGCGGCCGGAGGTGGTCAGGGTCGGCATGACGAACAGCTCGCCGACGCCCGGGACGAGGTTGCAGCGGACCGCTTCGGTGCCCGGGTGCTCGGGGCGCGGGCCCAGGCCGTGCACATACGCGACGGCCAGCGCACGCTGCGGCTCGCTGTACGGGGAGCGCTCGGCGTCACGGCCGAACATCTGGACCAGCTCGCCCTTGCCGGCGGCGACGAGCACCAGGTCGTAGGTGCGGGAGAAGTAGTCCAGGTCACCGACGGCCGCGCCGTGGATGACGAGCTGCCCGCCGCGCTGGGCGAACGTCTCCATCCAGCCGGCCATCTTCACGCGCTGGTCGACGGACTGCGCGTGGCCGTCGAGCCTGCCCAGCCAGTCGATGGCGCGGGCGGCGGGGCCTTCGGCCCAGGATCCGGGGGCGGCGACCGAGACGCCGAGTCCTTCGATCTTCGGGGCCTGGGACTCCCAGAAGTTCAGCTGGAGATCACGCTCGTGCTGCAGGGCCGTGTGGAACATGCACTGCGTCGACATGACCCGGCCGGTACGGATCTCGTCCGCCGTCCGGTTGGACATCAGGGTGACCTCGTACCCCTGTGACTGGAGGCCGAGGGCGATCTGGAGCCCGGACTGACCGGCTCCGACGACGAGTATCTTCCGCATGCGGGCTGTCCTCTACTCGGGGGTTTCGTCGAGCGCGTGGCCCACGAGGGCCAGGAGGGTCTCGATCACGGAGATCCGGCGACGCGCGTCCATGATCATGACAGGTATGTGTTGCGGGATGGTCAAGGCCTCCCGCACGTCCTCCGGCTCGAACAGCTCGCTGCCGTCGAAGTGGTTGACCGCGACCACGTACGGCAGCCCGGAACTCTCGAAGTAGTCCAGGACCGGGAAGCAGTCCTTCAGACGGCGCGTGTCGGCCAGCACGACGGCGCCGATCGCACCGCGCACGATGTCGTCCCACATGAACCAGAACCGCTGCTGGCCCGGCGTGCCGAACAGGTAGAGCACCAGGTCGTCGTCGAGCGTGATGCGCCCGAAGTCCATGGCCACGGTGGTGGTGGACTTGCCCGGCGTGGCGGTGAGGTCGTCGGTCGCCTCGCTCGCCTCGGTCATCAGCGCCTCGGTCTGCAGGGGCGTGATCTCCGAGACGGCGGTGACCAGCGTGGTCTTGCCCACGCCGAAGCCGCCCGCCACCACGATCTTCGTGGCTATGGGAGCGCGGGTGCGGTCCGTCTCCCAGGCGTGCATGCTCTCGCCGGGCTCGACGAACGGGGATGAACCAGTGACGCCGTGAGCGGCGTCAGAGACGACGGAGTCCACTCAGCACCCTTTCCAGCAGAGCCCGGTCCGGGCGGCCCGTGCCATGGCCGGTGCCCGTTCCGTACACACGGATCTTTCCCTGGTCCGCGAGGTCGCTCAGGAGCACGCGGACCACGCCGAGCGGCATCTTCAGCAGCGCGGCGATCTCGGCCACCGTACGCATCCGGCGGCACAGTTCGACGATGGCCCGCAGCTCCGGCATGACGCGGGTGGACAGGTGGCCGTTCGTCAGCTCCTTGCGCTCCTCCGGGGCCTCCAGTGCGGCCGTGCTCGCCACGAACGTCTCCACGAGGAGGACGTGGCCGAAGCGGGTACGGCCGCCGGTGAGCGAGTAGGGGCGGACCCGGGCGGGTTTGCGGTCACCGCCGCGGACCGGGAGGTGGTGCTTGGGCGTACTGCTCATCGGGCACTCCCCGTCGTCTGGGAATCCTCCAGGGATTTCCGGAGCTCGCTGCGGAGCTCCGGCGTCAGGACGTGACCGGCACGGCCGACGAACAGGGCCATGTGGTACGCCACCACGCTCATGTCGCAGTCCGCGGAGCCGTGGACGCCGAGCAGCGAGCCGTCGCTGATCGACATCACGAACAGGCTGCCCTCGTCCATCGCGACCATCGTGTGCCGGACCCCGCCGAAGTCCATCAGGCGGGCGGCGCCGATGGTGAGGCTGCCGATGCCGGAGACGATGGTGGCCAGGTCGGCGGCGGAGCCGCGCGGGCCGGTGCGCGTGGTCCCGCGGTCCTGCAGGGCGTCCCGCGCCTCCTTGTTGCGGTGGTCGTCGGAGGAGAGCAGGAGCAGTCCGTCGGACGAGACGACCGCGACCGAGACGATGCCGGGGACCTCCTCGACGAGGTTGGTCAGCAGCCAGTGCAGGTTGCGGGCCTCACTGCTCAGTCCGATCAGTCCGAAGGTACTGGGAGCGGTCAACTGCTTGCCTCCTCGACTGTGCCCCCCGTGGATTCTTCGGATCCAGCTGGTCGTGCTGCGCCGGTGGCCGGCCGCTGGTGCGAGGCCGTCCTCTCGGCGATCTCCGCCTCCACGTCGCGGTATCCCGCCTGGGCGCCCTGGCGGAAGCCGCCGAGGCGGCGACGCAGGGCTTCGGCGTCGACGGAGCCGCTGCGCTGGCGCGGGGCGGTGGTCTGTGCGGTGATCTTCGGTGTGCGCTTGGGGAGGCCCTTGTCGGTGACGCGGTCCTCCTCCTCGTCGGCAGCGCGCTCGTGCTCCGGGCTCTCGTCCGGGTCCACGGCACCACCCGTGCCATGGGCTTCCTCGTGCGCGCGCTGCCCGAACGGGCCGGTCCCGCCCTCGCGGGAGGCGGCTTCGGACGCGGGCTGTCCCGACGGGCCGGTCCCGCCGCCGGTGACCGATGGTCCGTGCCCCACCGGGTCCGGCTCCCCCGCCTGCGCGGGGATCAGCAGCTCCATCGTGGTTTCCGCGGGGGATTCCACGGGTGCGGCGGTCTCGTCCGGGCCGGCGTGCGCCGCCGGTTCGGGATGCGTCGCCGGGCCGGCGGGTGGCGTCCGGCCGGCGGGCGCCACCGGATCGGCGGGTGTCGTCGCGGCCGCCACCGCATCGGTGGATGTCGCCGAGGGTGCCGCCTCCGGCACCTCCCGCGCCCGCGCCGGTTCCGTCGCCTCGGCCGGTTCCGGCTCCCCTGCCGGTTCCGGGTGCTGGGCGGCGGTGGTGATCTCGGCGGCCTCGCCGCGCGCGACCGCCTTCTCCGCCAGGGCCACCAGCGGATCGTCGCCGGAGGTACGGCCGGGCAGGACGTTGGAGTTGGCCTCGGCGTCGGCGCCCGGGAAGGAGAAGGAGTGGGTCGTGCCGGTGAGGGGGCCGGAGGCCGGTACGGCCACGGCGGGAGCGGCGGCCAGCAGCGTGCGGGGCAGGACGACGACCGCCGCGACACCGCCCTGCTTCTGCTCGCGCAACTGGACGCGCACACCGTGGCGGTGGGCGAGCCGGGCCACGACGTACAGGCCGAGGCCGAGACCGTCCTCGCCCTCCTGGTCGTAGGGCGCCTCGGGGTCGAAGTCGGTGAGGCGGGAGTTGAGGCGCTCCAGCCGCTCCTCGGTCATGCCGATGCCCTCGTCCTGGACGGAGAGCATGACCTCGCCGTTCTCCAGCAGCCAGCCGGAGATCTCGACGGGCAGGTCGGGCGGGGAGAACGAGGTGGCGTTCTCCATGAGTTCGGCGAGCAGGTGGGAGAGGTCGTCCGCGGCGAACCCGGCGATGTGCGCGTGTGGCGGCAGCGCGGCGATCCGGACCCGCTCGTAGCGCTCGATCTCGCTGACGGCGGCCCGGACGACGTCCACCAGCGGCACGGGACCGGCGGCGTGCTGGACGTGCTCGGTACCGGCGAGGACCAGCAGGTTCTCGCTGTGCCGGCGCATGACCGTCGCGAAGTGGTCGAGCTTGAAGAGCGTGGCGAGCCGGTCCGGGTCCTGCTCGCGCTCCTCCAGGTTCTCGATGACGGCCAGTTGCCGCTCCACGAGACCGAGCGTGCGCAGGGCGAGATTGACGAACGTGCCGCCGATGGCCGTGCGCAGCCGCTCCAGCTGGGCCGCGGACTCGGCGAGTTCGCCGCGCAGTTCCTCACGCGCGTCGGCCATCTTCTGGCGCTGCCCGACGAGGTGCTTGCGGTCGGACTCCAGCGTGGTGATCCGCTCGGTGAGGGCGACCGCGTGCGCATGCAGGGCGTTGACGGAGCGGACGGCCTGGGCGAACTCGTCGTTGCGGCCGGTGAACTTCACCGGCTCCTCGGCCGCCGGGTCGTCGGCCTCGGCGAGGCGCTTGGACCCCAGGCGCAGGACCGCGAGCGGGCGGGTGAGGCTGCGGGCCATGCCCGTGGCGACACCGACGGCGAGCAGCATGAGGGCGCCGAGGACGGCGATGCGGATCTCCAGCGCGGTGACGTCGTCGTCGCGCAGCGCTTCCAGGTCCTTGGTGCGGCGGTCGTAGAGGGCCGACTCCACGCCGCGCATCAGGTCGACGCGGGCGGACAGGGCCGTGTCCAGCTTCTTGGTACCGGTCGCGAGATCGCTGCGGGAGAGCGTCGGCTGGTCGGTGAGGGTGGCCAGGTACTTGTCGGCGGAGTTGACCTCGGTGCCGGTGACCGTGGAGTCGAAGGAGGCCCGGGCCGGCTTGGGCGCCGTGTCGCGGAAGTCGGCCAAGGCCGCGTCGGAGCGCAGCCGGGCCTGCTGGGCGGCGGCGCTGAGGGCGTTGCGCTGCCGGGTGTCGGCGTCCGAGGAGGTGGAGGTCTGGGTCGGCAGGCCGGTGACGGGGTCGAGGACCGTCCCGGTGCTGCGCGGCACGCTCAGCGCGGCGAGCAGCAGCCCGCGGGCCGCGGCGGCCTGCTGGACGGCGGAGTCCAGCTCGGCCAGCGCGTATCCGCCTTCGCCAGCGCGCGGCGGGGTCTGCTGCGCCAGTTGCTCGGCGAGCCGGTGGAGTTCGGTGATGGCGGCGGAGTACGCCTGGTGCGCTTCGAGGGCGCTGCTCTTGCCGGTGAGCGCCGCCCTGCGCACGACCGCTATGCCGTCGAGGTCCGAGCGGAGCGAGGCGGGCGTGTCGGTGTCGGAGCGCAGCTCCTCGACCTGCCGGTCCACCCGGGCGCCGCGCTGCTCGGAGGGCGCCTTGTCCTTGGGGCGTCCGGCCGCGATGTAGGAGGTGACCTCGTCCCGCTCGTCGGCGAGGGAGTGCGCGAGGGCGAGGGCGTCCTGCGTCTGCTCCGCGAGCGTCACCAGTTTCTGGCTGTCGTGGAGTTGCCCGGAGGCCGCCAGCACGGACGGGGTGCCGGCACCGGCGATGGCGGCGGCCACCACGGCAACGGCCACGATCAGCCGGTTGCGTACATGGGTGGGACGGCCCTTGCCGGTGGGGGGCGTCGGCTCAGCGCCCTGAACGGGGGCCGTCTGCTTGCCTGTGCGACGAGGCCGCGTCTTCTGCACCGGTGCTCGCATTCCTGACTCGTGAACCGTTGGGCCCGGATGACGCTCCGTCAACTGGCGCGCACTCCCGGTACATTTCCCGACCCTCCCAGCGCCGGTGGGCAGCGCACGCGCATCACCTGACCCGCCACCCGAAGGAGTGAACCCCGGACGGGAGTTGAGGGGCAAGTTCCGCAGGCCTTTGCAGAGGCCTTGCGTGGCACGCCGGTTGGACGACGGCGACGGCCGGTGGCAGTATTCGCCACCGCGCCTTCCCGGAACAAATCATTCCATCCCAAACCCGGCGCCTGACCTGCGTGGCTTCGCCGGTCCGGCAACCGTTACCGGTCTTCTGTGGACGTTGTGAAGGGCTCGTGCAGACTGGCCGGATGCGCACTGAACTCGTGTCCGAACCGGGAGACGCCGACCGCCCCAACGAGGACTTCGCCGCTGTCGGACTACCGGCCTCGGGACAAGGCGGTTCGGTCGTCGTCCTGGACGGGGTCACACCGCCGAGAACGGGGACGGGCTGTCTGCATTCCGTCCCCTGGTTCACCGCACGCCTCGGCGGAGCACTGACCGAACTGACCGTTTCACTACCGGATGTTCCCCTGGCCGACGCCTTGTCCCGCGCCATCGCGCGTACCTCCGAGGCACACGCCACAACCTGTGACCTTTCTCACCCTCGCACCCCCCAGGCCACGGTCGTCGTGGCCCGCTGGAATCCGGCCACGGTGGAGTACCTGGTCCTGTCCGATTCGGCCCTGCTGCTGGAGTCGCCGGACGGCGTGGTGACACCCGTCCTCGACGACCGGCTGGCCCTGCTCCCCCGCTCGGCGCTGGTCACGGACGCCCTGGTGGACTCCACGCTCCGCAACTTGGAGGGCGGCTTCTTCACGGCGGCCGCCGACCCCTCGGTGGCGGCCCGGGCGGTGACCGGAACCGTGCCCCGTGGCGAGGTCCGTGCACTGGCGGCGCTCACGGACGGCGCGACACGGTGGGTCGAGCGGTTCGAGGAGGGCGACTGGACGGACTGTCTCCGCCTCGTCCGCAAGGAAGGCCCGCAGGCCCTGGTGGACCGCGTCCGGACCCTGGAGCGGTCGGACGCCGCCGAGACGTTCCCGGGCCGGAGCAAGAGGCACGACGACGCGACGGCCGTGTACGTCGAGTTCTAGATCTCCGGGACGCTCGCCCGGCCTACTTCTCCATGCCGCGGTTGAGCTGGTGCAGCAGCCGGGCCAGTTCCGTGACCTCGCGGGAGTCCCAGTCGGCCAGGCGGCCGGCGTAGCGGGCACGGCGCGCCTCGCGGACCCGGCGGACGCGGTCGTGGCCCTCCTGGGTGAGGGCGACGAGCCAGGCGCGTCCGTCGGCGGGGTCGGGCTCACGCGCCACCAGCCCGAGTTCCTCCAGGGCGCGCAGCTGGCGGGACATGGTCGCCTTGCCGACCCCGATGTAGGCGGCGAGTTCGGTGGCCCGCTGCTTTCCGCACTCGTCGAGCCGCACGAGCAGGCCGTACGCGGACGACTCCAGGTCGGGGTGGACCTCGCGGGCCATCTCACCCTGGCTGGCCCGGGCGCGGCGCAGCAGCACGGTCAGCTCGCGTTCGAGGGCCAGGAAGGCGGGCTGGTCCACACCGGTTCCGGCCACACCGGGACCGGGCACACCGGGTCCGGGCACACCGGCGTCGCGGTGTCCGTCGTCGTTGCCGCCCTCGTGCACGTCTGCCCCTGCCTCGGTCGTCGTCCGGCCCTGAGAGTTCCGGTACCTGGATTTTCCGCCACCTGCCGCCATCACCGCAGTTCGGCAAGTATTCCGCAGGTCAGGGCGCGCGTGTCCACAGGGCCGCGACACGGTGAAGGCCCGGGCCTCCCTCACGAGAACCCGGGCCTTCCTCATCCGGCCACGTCCGTCACGCCGCGACCGGAACCTCCGGCGCCGCCCCGTTGGTCGCGGGCGCGAGCGCCAGCTCCAGGACCTGGCGGACGTCGGTGACGGTGTGGACGTCGAGCTTGTCCAGCACCTCCGCCGGGACGTCGTCCAGGTCGGGCTCGTTGCGCGTGGGGATGATCACCGTGGTGACCCCCGCCCGGTGCGCGGCGAGCAGCTTCTGCTTCACACCGCCGATGGGCAGGACCCGCCCGGTCAGCGAGACCTCGCCGGTCATCGCCACGTCCGTGCGGACCAGCCGGCCGGACAGCAGGGACGCGAGGGCCGTCGTCATCGTGATGCCGGCGCTCGGGCCGTCCTTGGGGACCGCGCCCGCGGGGAAGTGGATGTGCACGCCCCGGTCCTTCAGGTCGGCCACCGGCAGTTCCAGCTCGGCGCCGTGGGAGCGCAGGAAGCTCAGCGCGATCTGCGCGGACTCCTTCATCACGTCGCCCAGCTGACCGGTCAGGGTCAGCCCGGCCGCGCCCGTCTCCGGATCGGCCAGGGACGCCTCGACGTAGAGCACGTCACCGCCCGCCCCGGTCACCGCGAGCCCGGTCGCCACGCCCGGCACGGACGTCCGCCGCTCGGCGGGGTCCTGGGCGGACTCGGGCACGTGGTGGGGCCGGCCGATCAGCTCGCGCAGGTCCTCGTCCCGGACGGTGAAGGGCAGTTCCCGTTCGCCCAGTTCGTGCTGGGCGGCGACCTTGCGCAGCAGCCGTGCGACGGACCGCTCCAGGGTGCGCACGCCCGCCTCGCGCGTGTACTCGCCGGCGAGCTTGCGCAGCGCGCCCTCGTCGATGGTCACCTCGTCCTTGTCCAGCCCGGCCCGCTCCAGCTGGCGCGGGAGCAGGTGGTCACGGGCGATGACGACCTTCTCGTCCTCGGTGTAGCCGTCCAGGCGGACGATCTCCATACGGTCGGCCAGGGCCTCCGGGATCGCCTCCAGGACGTTGGCCGTCGCGAGGAAGACGACGTCGGACAGGTCCAGCTCGACCTCCAGGTAGTGGTCCCGGAAGGTGTGGTTCTGCGCCGGGTCGAGCACTTCGAGGAGGGCTGCGGCCGGGTCGCCCCGGAAGTCCGAGCCCACCTTGTCGATCTCGTCGAGGAGCACGACCGGGTTCATCGACCCGGCTTCCTTGATGGCCCGGACGATCCGGCCCGGCAGCGCGCCGACGTACGTACGCCGGTGGCCGCGGATCTCGGCCTCGTCGCGGACACCGCCGAGAGCGACGCGGACGAACGTGCGGCCCATGGCGTGGGCGACGGACTCCCCGAGCGAGGTCTTGCCGACGCCGGGCGGCCCGACGAGCGCGAGCACGGCACCGCCGCGCCGCCCGCCGACCACGCCGAGGCCCCGGTCGTCACGGCGCTTGCGCACCGCCAGGTACTCGGTGATGCGTTCCTTGACGTCCTCCAGGCCCGCGTGCTCGGCGTCCAGGACGGCCTGGGCACCCCGGATGTCGTAGGCGTCCTCGGTGCGCTCGCTCCACGGCATCTCCAGGACAGTGTCGAGCCAGGTGCGGATCCAGGAGCCCTCGGGCGACTGGTCGGAGGACCGCTCCAGCTTGTCGACCTCCTTGAGCGCGGCCTCGCGGACCTTCTCGGGCAGGTCGGCGGCCTCCACCCGGGCGCGGTAGTCGTCGGACTCCTCGCCCTCCTGCTCGCCGTGGAGCTCGCGCAGCTCCTTGCGGACCGCTTCCAGCTGACGCCGCAGCAGGAACTCGCGCTGCTGCTTGTCGACGCCCTCCTGGACGTCCTTGGCGATCGACTCGGCCACGTCCTGCTCGGCGAGGTGGTCGCGCAGCTGCTGGGTGGCGAGCTTCAGGCGAGCCACCGGGTCGGTGGTCTCCAGCAGTTCGATCTTCTGCTCGGTGGTCAGGAACGGCGAGTAGCCGGAGTTGTCGGCGAGCGCCGAGACGTCGTCGATGGCCTGGACCCGGTCGACGACCTGCCAGGCGCCGCGCTTGCGCAGCCAGGCGGTGGCGAGGGCCTTGTACTCCTTGACCAGTTCGGCGAGATGACCGGGCAGGGGCTCCGGCACGGTCTCGTCGACGCCGGTGCCCTCGACCCAGAGAGCCGCGCCGGGACCGGTGGTCCCCGCGCCGATGCGCACCCGCCCGCGGCCGCGGATCAGCGCGCCCGGGTCGCCATCGGCCAGCCGGCCGACCTGTTCCACGGTACCCAGCACACCGGTGTTCGCGTAGGTCCCGTCGATGCGTGGCACCAGGAGTACCCGGGGCTTTCCGGGTGTTGACCGGGCAGCGGCCTGGGCGGCCTCCACCGCGGCACGGACCTCGGAATCGCTCAGGTCCAGCGGGACCACCATCCCGGGCAGCACGACTTCTCCGTCGAGCGGCAGCACGGGCAGGGTGAGCGGTGAGGACGTCGAAGCCATGATCTCCCCTTCGGCAGTCAAGTTGAGCTATGCCGACTCAATGCATGGGCCTGTCCGTATGTTCCCCACGGGCTGTTCGCTGTCAGCGATCACTGATGACGCCGGGGCCGGGAGGGCGCGTAAGGTCCCTTGCGTAATGGACGATCAGGCGTTGCACTCATTACAGGGGGATGGCGTGGACAGCACCGTGCAGGCATGGGTGGACGGATGGGTCGTGTCGCGCGGGGCCGCCCCGCCCCTGCCCGAGCCGTGGGGCCGGACGATCGATGTGGGGATGTCCGGGCACGTCACACGGCATGTGTTCGGCGCGACGGGCGACGACCTCGACGAGGCGACCGTCCGCAAGGTGGCCGAGACGGTCACCGGGCACGGGGTGTGGCTGAAGGCCTTCCGGGACCCGTCGGTGGTCTCCGGCTGGCTCGACGACAGCTGGTGGATCGATCCCGAGCCGGGTTACCTGATGACCGTCCCGCTGGTGGCGGACGGCGCTCCCGAGGCGCCCGACGGCTACCGGCTGCGCCAGTGGTCGCGCGGCGGAGTGACCCGGCTGATGGTGGCCGCGCCGGACGGGTCTCTGGCGGCACGCGGCCAGATCGCCCCGACGGGTGTGACCGCCGTCGCCGACCGGATCGAGACGGCGCCCGAACACCGCCGCAAGGGTCTGGGCAGCCTCGTCATGAGGACATTGCAGAACGCCGCCGCCCGGCAGGGCGCGCGGACCGGCGTCCTGGCCGGGACACCCGCGGGGCGCGGGCTCTACGAGGCGCTCGGCTGGACCGTGGTGGCCCCGCTGACCAGCGCCCGGCACGACCCGCCGGCCTCCGCCCGGGCCTGAAGAACCTCACGCCTCACGCACCGGCCGAGCCGAGGCCCCGCACACCCCCGCCTCCGGCCGGGCCGAGGTGCCTCACGGCTCAGGCGCCGGCCGAGCCGAGGCGTGCCGCGTACCACCGCCGGACCACCGGCCAGGTCGCGATGCCGATGGCCAGGGCGATGAGGTGCCCCCAGTTCGTCATCGGGTCGGTGAAGGCGAGCAGGTCCTGGAGCAGCATCCAGCCGAACCCGGCCAGCAGCGGCAGACGCAGCCACGGGGGCAGCAGCCCGGACAGGGCGCCGATGCCGGCGGCAACGCCGAAGCTGACCCCGTAGTCGAGGCGGTGCAGCGAGCTGTCGGGCAGGTGCCCGGCCAGGACCGCGAGGCCCACCGGGACCTCGGTCGCGAGGGTGGCGAGGACGTGCCCGAGCAGGAAGACACCGGCGGTGCGCAGACCCCCGATCCGCCGTTCCAGCGCGGTCAGCACCAGCACGAAGGCGATGGCGAACGGTGACGTCACCCCGCCCGCGACCCACAGCGCGCTGCCGAGCAGCACCAGCTCCGGCGTGCGGAGCAGGTGTGTCACATCCGTGCTGGAGCCCTGGAGCAGGGCGTGCACGAGGCCCGGGTCCGCGTGCGCGGAGATCAGCGAGGTGAGACAGAGCAGGAATGCGTATCCGAAGGTGAACGGCGTACCCGTCGGGGTCGGCAGCAGCCGCCACGGACGGATGCGCCGTGGCACGGGCTCCGCCGCCGGGGCGGACTGCCGTGCCTCCGCCACGGGTCTGTCCCTTGGGCCCCGCTGCCGCGGCACCCCGTCCAGCGACCCCAGGACCAAGGGGTCGGGCGCGCCCGACGGCGTCGGTGCGGCCGTCTCGCGGGGCGGCGCGGTGCGTTCCACAGCGGGCACTCCTTCCGTCGGGTCCCAGCCTTCGCCCCGGTCGCCGCGCTGTCTGTGACCCTCGCCACGCGAGAGCCGATGCACCGCAACCCGAAAGCCCTGACTCGCGTCCGCCGGCAGGCCCGGCGAATTGCGAGGCGCCACACGCCCCTCCCCTGTCAGGATGCCCCCATGCCTACCTCGTACGACATTCCCGATGTCCTGGACCGTCGCGAGGGCCCCCACGGCGAGGTGGTGCTGCGGCGGCACGGTGACCGGCTGGAGATCATCTCCAACGGCTGTTTCCTGATGGACACGTCCGACGGCCGCTCGGAGCGGCGGCTGGTCGACGCGGCCCTGGAGGCCCTGGCCGGCCGGGACCGCCCCGAGGTCCTGATCGGCGGGCTCGGCGTCGGCTTCTCTCTCGCGCACGCCGCGGCGGACCCGCGCTGGGGGCGGATCACGGTGGTGGAACGCGAGCACGCGATCGTCGAATGGCACCGCGACGGCCCGCTCTCCGCCCTCTCCGCCCGGGCCCTGGCCGATCCCCGCACGCACATCGTGGAAGCCGATCTCGTCGCACACGTCAATGAGACATCCGACACGTACGACGCCCTGTGCCTCGACATCGACAACGGACCCGGCTGGACCGTCACGGAGGGCAACGGAAATCTCTACCGGGAAGCCGGATTGGCAAGCTGCGCAAGGGTGTTGAGACCCGGCGGGGTTCTGGCGGTCTGGTCCGCCCAGCCGTCACCGGAATTCGAAGAAACCTTGCGGAATGCCGGGTTCCAACAGGTGCGTACCGAAGAGATCCCCGTTGCCCGGGGCGTTCCGGACGTCGTACACCTCGCCATCCGCCCTGGATAGCAAAGGCGTACTGACTCCCCGTACGCTGCTCCCCTGACGCCGATCATTCAAGCGTCAATCGCAACCATGCGCAGGCATAGCCAGTCAGAAGGAATCACCCCACTGATTCCGGAAAGCACACCCCAGGGGCGGGCGATGGAGCAGACACAGACCTCCCACAACGGTTCGGCGACGGCTACTCCGGGCGCACAGCGCCGGGTCCTGGTGGTCGAGGACGACGCGACGATCGTGGACGCCATCGCGACCCGCCTGCGCGCCGAGGGATTCCTCGTGCAAACGGCGGGTGACGGTCCGGCCGCGGTCGACACCGCCGAGGCGTGGCAGCCCGACCTGCTGATCCTCGACATCATGCTGCCCGGCTTCGACGGCCTTGAGGTCTGCCGCCGCGTGCAGGCCGCCCGCCCGGTGCCGGTCATGATGCTCACCGCGCGCGACGACGAGACCGACATGCTGGTCGGGCTCGGCGTCGGCGCGGACGACTACATGACCAAGCCGTTCTCGATGCGGGAGCTGGCGGCGCGCGTGCACGTGCTGCTGCGCCGGGTGGAGCGCGCCGCCATCGCGGCGGCCACCCCCCGCTCCGGCATCCTGCGCCTCGGCGAGCTGGAGATCGACCACGCGCAGCGCCGGGTTCGGGTGCGCAGCGAGGACGTTCACCTCACGCCCACCGAGTTCGACCTGCTGGTGTGCCTGGCGAACACTCCGCGCGCGGTGCTCTCCCGTGAGCAGCTGCTCGCCGAGGTCTGGGACTGGGCGGACGCCTCCGGCACCCGCACGGTCGACAGCCACATCAAGGCGCTGCGCCGGAAGATCGGCGCCGAGCGGATCCGCACGGTGCACGGCGTGGGGTACGCCCTGGAGACCCCGACGCCATGAGCGGCGGGCCGGCCGCACGGAGAAACCCCGGGGAGCCGGATCCCTGGGGCGGGGTGAGCCCGTTCTCGATCAAGACCAAGCTGGGCGCGCTGGTCGTCATCTCGGTGCTGATCACCACAGGTCTGTCGGTGATCGCGGTGCACACCAAGACGGAGCTGCGCTTCATCACGGTCTTCTCGATGATCGCCACGCTTCTCATTACGCAGTTCGTGGCCCATTCGCTCACGGCACCGCTGGACGAGATGACCGCGGTGGCCCGTTCCATCTCGCAGGGCGACTACACCCGCCGCACGCGGGAGAACCGCCGTGACGAGCTGGGCGCCCTGGCCGTGACGATCAACGCCATGGCCGACGAGCTGGAGGCCCAGGACAGCCAGCGCAAGGAACTCGTGCCGAACGTCTCGCACGAGCTGCGCACGCCCATCGCGGGTCTGCGCGCGGTGCTGGAGAACATCGTCGACGGCGTCACGCAGGCCGACCCGGAGACCATGCGCACGGCCCTGAAGCAGACCGAGCGCCTCGGGCGGCTGGTGGAGACGCTGCTGGACCTGTCCCGTTTGGACAACGGCGTCGTACCGCTGAAACAGCGGCGGTTCGAGGTGTGGCCGTATCTGTCCGGCGTACTGAAGGAGGCCAACATGGTCGCCTCCGTGCGCGCGGGCATCGCCACCGGCTCGGGCAGTCACACCCGTACGGACGTCCATCTGCACCTCGACGTCCATCCGCCGGAGCTGACGGCGCACGCCGACCCGGAGCGCATCCACCAGGTCGTCGCCAACCTGATCGACAACGCGGTCAAGCACAGCCCGCCGCACGGCCGGGTGACGGTCAAGGCGCGGCGGGGCGCCCTGCCGGAGTCGCTGGAGCTGGAGGTCCTGGACGAGGGCCCCGGCATTCCGAAGTCCGAGTGGCATCGCGTCTTCGAGCGGTTCAACCGCGGCAGCGCCAAGCGGCCGCAGGGACCGGGCAGCGACGGCGGCACGGGCCTCGGCCTGGCCATCGCCCGCTGGGCGGTGGACCTGCACGGGGGCCGGATCGGAGTGGCCGAATCCGAGCGAGGTTGCCGGATTCTTGTCACTCTTCCGGGACTTACATCTGTGCCAAGTTGACGTAAAGTTCGAAGCGGAGCCACAAGATCCACGGGCGTCCGCGCTGACGGACACGTGTGATCAGGCACGGGCCCGCGCCACCGGCGCCCCGGGCCCTGCCCCGCTCTTCCCTCACGAAGCGGAACCACGCTTGTTTCCCGCCATTTCAAGCCCCGAAACACGGTTCCAGATGTGACTTGCACGACGTTGCGCGGGCCCGGCCTGACCTTCCCCGTCCAGGGGGCGTAGCCTTGATTCCCGCTGTCCATCATCTTGTGAAGCGGAAGAGGGCGGTTGCCGCCGTGTCGCCACAGTCCCCCAGTAACTCGAGCATCTCGACCGACACCGACCAAGCGGGGAAGAACCCTGCCGCGTCGTTCGGTGCCAACGAGTGGCTCGTCGACGAGATCTATCAGCAGTACCTCCAGGACCCGAATTCGGTAGACCGAGCCTGGTGGGACTTCTTCGCCGACTACAAGCCAGGGGCGGCCGCCGCCTCGGCTCCGGCGGGTACCGCGGCCGCGGGGGCCGCGGGGACCACCACCACCGCTCAGCCGGCCGCTCCGGCCACTCCCGCGCAGGCCCCGGCCCCGGCCGCCGCGGCGCGGGCCGGTACGCGACCCCGCCGTCGGGCAAG
>NZ_JAKEIO010000147.1 GCF_021474405.1 [Streptosporangium] indianense | reverse complement strand
TCTGAACCGTGTAGTTCATCTCGTCGGCGAGGAGCTGCAGCGTCTCGTCGGAGCCGGGGACGCCCGAGTTCACCGCACCCCCGTCGGCTCCCTCCGCACCGGCTCCCTCGCAGGGCCAGGGTCAGGGCTCCGGCCCGCGTCCGGGCGCCCCGCGTCCGGCCGGCCAGGCCCCGCGTCCCGGCGCCCCGCGTCCGGGTGGCCCCGGCCAGGGCGGCCAGGGCCGTGGTGAGCGCGGCGACCGTCCCGGCGCCCCGCGTCCGGGTGGCGGCGCCCCGCGTCCCGGTGCCCGTCCGGCGGGTCCCCGTCCGGGCAACAACCCCTTCACCTCCGGCGGTTCCACCGGCATGGCGCGCCCGCAGGCGCCCCGTCCGGGTGGTGCCCCGCGTCCGGGCGGCCCCGGTGCGCCCGGTGGTGCTCCGCGTCCGCAGGGCCAGGGCGGCCAGGGCGGTCCCCGTCCGCAGGGCGCCGGCGGCGGTCCTCGTCCGCAGGCTCCGGGCGGCGCGCGTCCGACCCCGGGCGGCATGCCCCGTCCGCAGGGCGGCGGTCCCCGTCCCGGCGGCGGTCCCCGTCCGAACCCCGGCATGATGCCGCAGCGTCCGGCTGCCGGCCCGCGTCCCGGTGGCGGCGGCCCCGGCGGCCGCGGTCCCGGTGGCGGCGGTCGTCCCGGTGGCGGCGGCGGTCGTCCGGGCGGCGGTTTCGCCGGTCGTCCCGGTGGCGGCGGTGGCGGTTTCGCCGGCCGTCCCGGTGGTCCCGGTGGCGGCGGTGGCGGTTTCGCCGGCCGTCCCGGTGGTCCCGGTGGCGGCGGTGGCCGTCCCGGCTTCGGTGGTCGTCCCGGCGGTCCCGGTGGCCGTGGTGGCACGCAGGGTGCGTTCGGCCGTCCCGGCGGTCCGGCGCGTCGTGGGCGCAAGTCGAAGCGGCAGAGGCGCCAGGAGTACGAGGCCATGCAGGCCCCGTCGGTCGGCGGTGTGATGCTGCCTCGCGGCAACGGCGAGACCGTTCGCCTGTCGCGCGGTGCCTCGCTCACCGACTTCGCGGAGAAGATCAACGCCAACCCGGCGTCGCTCGTCGCGGTCATGATGAACCTCGGCGAGATGGTCACGGCCACGCAGTCCGTCTCCGACGAGACGCTGCAGCTCCTCGCCGACGAGATGAACTACACGGTTCAGATCGTCAGCCCGGAGGAGGAGGACCGCGAGCTCCTCGAGTCCTTCGACATCGAGTTCGGCGAGGACGAGGGCGACGAGGAGGACCTGATGGTCCGCCCGCCGGTCGTCACCGTCATGGGTCACGTCGACCACGGTAAGACCCGGCTCCTCGACGCCATCCGCAAGACGAACGTCATCGCGGGCGAGGCCGGCGGCATCACCCAGCACATCGGTGCCTACCAGGTCGCGACCGAGGTCAACGACGAAGAGCGCAAGATCACCTTCATCGACACCCCGGGTCACGAGGCGTTCACCGCCATGCGTGCCCGTGGTGCCCGGTCGACCGACATCGCGATCCTGGTCGTCGCGGCCAACGACGGCGTCATGCCGCAGACGGTCGAGGCGCTCAACCACGCCAAGGCGGCCGACGTCCCGATCGTCGTCGCGGTCAACAAGATCGACGTCGAGGGCGCGGACCCGACCAAGGTGCGCGGCCAGCTGACCGAGTACGGCCTGGTGGCCGAGGAGTACGGCGGCGACACGATGTTCGTCGACATCTCCGCCAAGCAGGGTCTGCACATCGACTCCCTGCTGGAGGCCGTGATCCTCACCGCCGACGCCTCGCTCGACCTGCGGGCCAACCCGAACCAGGACGCGCAGGGCATCTCGATCGAGTCCCGTCTCGACCGCGGCCGCGGTGCCGTGTCGACGGTCCTCGTCCAGCGAGGCACGCTGCGGGTCGGCGACACCATGGTCGTCGGCGACGCGTACGGCCGCGTCCGGGCGATGCACGACGACAACGGCAACAGCGTGGCCGAGGCCGGTCCCTCGACGCCGGTCCAGGTCCTCGGCCTGACCAACGTCCCGGGTGCGGGCGACAACTTCCTGGTGGTGGACGAGGACCGTACGGCCCGTCAGATCGCCGAGAAGCGCGCCGCCCGTGAGCGCAACGCCGCGTTCGCCAAGCGCACGCGCCGCGTGTCGCTGGAGGACCTGGACAAGGTGCTGAAGGCCGGCGAGGTCCAGCAGCTGAACCTGATCATCAAGGGTGACGCTTCCGGATCCGTCGAGGCGCTCGAGTCCTCGCTGCTCCAGCTGGACGTCGGCGAAGAGGTCGACATCCGCGTCCTGCACCGCGGTGTCGGTGCGGTCACGGAGTCCGACATCGACCTGGCGATGGGCTCCGACGCGATCGTCATCGGCTTCAACGTCCGGGCAGCCGGCCGTGCGCAGCAGATGGCCGAGCGCGAGGGTGTCGACGTCCGGTACTACTCGGTCATCTACCAGGCGATCGAGGAGATCGAGGCGGCCCTCAAGGGCATGCTCAAGCCGGAGTACGAAGAGGTCGAGCTCGGCACGGCGGAGATCCGCGAGGTCTTCAAGTCGTCCAAGCTGGGCAACATCGCGGGTGTTCTCATCCGCTCCGGCGAGGTCAAGCGCAACACCAAGGCGCGCCTCATCCGCGACGGCAAGGTGGTCGCGGAGAACCTCAACATCGAGGGCCTGCGTCGCTTCAAGGACGACGTCACCGAGATCCGCGAAGGGTTCGAGGGCGGTATCAACCTCGGCAACTTCAACGACATCAAGGTCGACGACGTCATCGCGACGTACGAGATGCGCGAGAAGCCGCGCGTCTGACCTGAGTCACGATCGGGGCCGGTCGGCGGGACTTATTCCGTCGATCGGCCCCGGCCGTTGCGTGTACGGTTCCCGTATCGGCGTCGAAGCGTGGCGCCCGTACCCCGAACCGGCGGGACATCCGGATACACACATGTATGTGGGGACTCTGTCCTTCGACCTGCTCCTCGGTGATGTCCACTCGCTCAAGGAGAAACGCTCTCTCGTCCGCCCGATCGTGGCCGAACTCCAGCGCAAGTACGGGGTGAGCGCGGCCGAGACGGGTCACCAGGACCTCCACCGCAGGGCCGAGATCGGGCTCGCGGTGGTCTCGGGTGAGACGGGACACCTCACCGACGTCCTGGACCGCTGTGAGCGGCTTGTCGCCGGCCGTCCCGAAGTCGAACTGCTCTCGGTTCGACGCAGGCTCCACAGCGACGAAGACTGAAGCAACAAGTAAGCACTTAAGGAGACGGACCAGTGGCCGACAACGCGCGGGCTAAAAGGCTGGCGGACCTCATCCGAGAGGTGGTGGCCCAGAAGCTGCAGCGGGGGATCAAGGACCCGCGGCTCGGCTCCCACGTCACCATCACGGACACCCGGGTCACGGGTGACCTCAGGGAGGCGACCGTCTTCTACACGGTCTACGGGGACGACGAGGAGCGCGCTGCGGCCGCCGCCGGCCTGGAGAGCGCCAAGGGCGTCCTGCGCTCCGAGGTGGGCCGCGCGGCCGGTGTGAAGTTCACTCCGACTCTGACCTTCGTCATGGACGCCCTCCCGGACAACGCCCGCACCATCGAGGACCTCCTCGACAAGGCGCGCCAGTCCGACGAGAAGGTGCGCGAGGCGTCCGCGGGCGCGAAGTACGCCGGCGACGCCGACCCGTACCGCAAGCCCGACGAGGACGACGAGACGGACGACGGCGCCGAATGACCCAGAAGCACACCACGCCCGACGGCCTTGTCATCGTCGACAAGCCGTCGGGCTTCACTTCGCACGACGTGGTCGCCAAGATGCGCGGCATCGCCAGAACGCGACGCGTCGGGCACGCCGGCACCCTCGACCCCATGGCGACGGGCGTCCTCGTCCTCGGCGTCGAGAAGGCCACCAAGCTCCTCGGGCACCTCGCGCTGACCGAGAAGGAGTACCTGGGCACCATCCGGCTCGGGCAGAACACCCTCACGGACGACGCCGAGGGGGAGATCACCTCCTCCACCGACGCCTCCAAGGTCACCCGCGACGCGATCGACGCCGGCATCGCCGAGCTGACCGGCGACATCATGCAGGTGCCGTCCAAGGTCAGCGCCATCAAGATCAAGGGCGTGCGGTCCTACAAGCGGGCCCGGGAGGGCGAGGAGTTCGAGATCCCGGCCCGGCCCGTCACGGTCTCGTCCTTCGACGTGTACGACGTCCGGGACGCCGTCGCCGACGACGGCACGGCCGTGCTCGACCTGGTCGTCTCGGTCGTCTGCTCCTCGGGCACCTACATCCGGGCCCTGGCCCGCGACCTCGGCGCCGGCCTCGGTGTGGGCGGACACCTCACCGCGCTGCGCCGCACCCGCGTCGGCCCCTACAAGCTGGACACGGCCCGCACGCTGGACCAGCACCAGCAGGAGCTGACCGTGATGCCGATGGCCGAGGCCGCCGCGGCCGCGTTCCCCCGGTGGGACGTCGACGCCCGGCGGGCCAAGCTGCTCACCAACGGCGTCCGGCTGGAGATGCCCGAGTCGTACGCGGGCTCCGGCCCCGTCGCCGTCTTCGACCCGGAGGGGCGCTTCCTCGCTCTCGTCGAGGAGCAGCGGGGCAAGGCCAAGAGTCTCGCCGTCTTCGCCTGACGACCCGGGGCGGGTGTCCGCCCGTGGAGCGGCGGCCACGGGGTACCTCCACTTCCGCCGCTCCACGGTCCCCCCTCGGTTCCCCCACCTCTAGGGTCTATCCAGCCGCCCCCGTTCCTTCACCCGTCCGTGCGGGCGCTCGGAGTGAACGGGGGGAGCGGAAGGGGGCGCTTTCGCGCAGCGATCTGTCCCGCTGATCATCTCGCCCCTACCGTCGAACACAAGGGCACGGGTGTACGGCGGGGAGGCTCGACGATGGCGTCGCGGAACCGGTCCCGGGAGACGGGCGGCAGCACACAGGACTCCCCGGACCGCCCCGGCAGGGCGGGGCAGCAGGACAGGGCGGTCCCGGGCCCCGTGACGGCCGGGCAGGAGGGCGGGGCGGTCCCTGACCCCGGGACGGCGGAGCGGAGGGGCCGGGCGGTTCCTGGCCCCGTGACGGCCGGGCAAGAGGGCAAGGCGGTTCCTGGCCCCGTGACGGCCGGGCAAGAGGGCAAGGCGGTCCCTGGCCCCGTGACCGCCGGGCACCGGAGCCGGGCGGTCGTCGGCCCCGGGACGGCCGGGCAGGAGGCAGGGACGGTCCAGGGCCCCGGGGTGGCCGGGGGCGAGGCCGGGGCGGTGCCCGGCGACTGTCTCGTGCGTATCCACGATCTGGCCGGCCGCCCCCGCGGCACCGGCTTCCTGGCCGACCACCACGGAACACTGATCACCAGCCACGAGGCCGTCGACGGCCTGCCCCGGCTCGTGCTGCACGGGGCCGGTGACCGCCGCCGGGTCGTGGCCGCCGACGCGGTCACCCCGCTGCCCGCGCTGGATCTGGCTCTCGTACGGACCGAGGGGCTCGGCGTGCCGCCGCTGCCCGTCACCGTGCGGGACGGGGCCGGGACCGGCACGTATGTGCGGATCGCCGCCGGCGGCTGGCGCGAGGCCCGGGTGCTGGGCCCTGCCTCGGTGACGTACGCGGCCACGGACCGCTTCCACCGTCTCGACGACGTCCTGGAGCTGGCGGTCGGCACGGCGGGGCGGGACGCGCTGCGGCTGGGCGGCGGAGCGGCCGGCGGCCCCGTGCTCGACGCCGGGACCGGCGCCGTCGTCGGAGTCCTCGGCACCGCGCTCAGCTCCGACCACCGCGACGTCGGGTTCGCCGTACCGCTGCGGGCCCGGATCGCAGGAGCGGCGGGCCCCCTCGCCGGGCTGCTCGCCGAGAACGCCGCGACGGTCCCCGCCTACGGAGCCGATCTGAATCTCGCCGGAGTGCTGGAACTGACCGGCACATCGCGGGATCTGGACGGCCCACCCGGCGGGACCGGCGTCCCGGAACCGGTCGAACGGGCCGGTGTGGCCGCCGAGTTCGACGCCTTCGCGGCAGGCGGGGCGACCGTCCTCGGTCTCGTCGGGGCGCCCGGCAGCGGTCGTACGACGGAACTCGCCGCACTCGCCGAGCGCCGTGGCCGCGGCGGACACCCCACCCTCTGGCTGCGCGGCTGCGACCTGCGGGACGACGACACGTCGGTGGCGGACGCGGTCCGCAGGGCACTGACCCGGGCCGCCCCCGTCGTGGCCGCCGCGCGGGCCTCCTCGCCGCTCTCCCCGCTCTTCCCGTCCGCCGCGGCCGACCCGGGGGACATGACCCCCGAGTGCCTCGCCCGCCTCACCGGGGCCCTCGGCCGACCCCTGCTGCTCCTGCTGGACGGCCCCGAGGAGATGCCGCCCGGGGCGGCCCGCCGCCTGTCCGACTGGACGGACGCGACCGTGCGGTGGCTCGGCGAGACGGGAGCGCGGCTGGTGGTGGCCTGCCGGCCGGAGTACTGGGAGGAGATGACGGACCTGCTGCACCGTCCCGGATGCGTACGACTCGGCGACCTCACCGAGGACGAGGCCCGCGAGGCCGGATCGCGGCACGGCATCGGCGAGGGCGCCCTTGCCGGAGCCGACGCCCGGCACCCCCTCACCCTGCGCCTCCTCGGCGAGATCCGGGACGAGCTCATGGACGGCTCCGAAACGCCGTTCCTGCTCGACGGCCCCCTCGACCGGGACGCGGTCTTCTCCGCCTACCTGGACCTGATGGCGCTGCGCATCGCCACCCGGCTGGCCGCCGACAGCGGGCTGCGCGGCACGGCCGTACGACGGCTGGCGGCCAAGGCCGCGGGGCAGGTGCACGAGGCAGCCCGGCGCGGCCTCGGCCCGGGTGCCGGAGACCTGGACCGCGAGGCGTTCGCCGCGGTGTTCCCCTGGGGGGCCGCCCCGGAGCGGCTCGGCGGCTGCTCGGGCTGGGCATCGGCCGTGCTCGCCGAGGGCCTGCTCGTGCCCGCCGGACCCGGCTACCGCTTCGCACACGAAGGCCTCGCCGACTGGCTCCACGGCATGCACCTCGACCTCGACGAAGCCCTGCACGCCCTCGTCCACCGCGACGCCGACACTCCCGCCGACCCCGTGCCGCACCACCGCATCGGACCGGTCGTCCAGGCCCTGCTGTACCTCGGCCGCCAGCACGGCACCGGCCCTCTGGCCTCCCGCCTGGCCGACCTGGTGCACGCCCTGGACGCCGATCCACGCTCCTGGTGGGCCGCCCGGCTGCTCGCCGGGACGCTGACGGCCCTGCCCGACGCGGCGCCGTACACCGAGGTGCTGCGGCTGCTCGCCGACCGGATCGTGGCCTGGCGGCGGCAGGAGCGACCCGTGCCGAAGGAGGTCGGGCCCTCCTTCTGGACCGGCGTACGGCTCCCGCTGGAGACGCGCTGCGCACTGCTGCGGCGCCTCGTCCACGCCGACGGGCCGCCGTGCGAGGCCGGCCCCAGGTTCCTGGACGCCGTCGCCGAACTCCTCGCCGCCGACCCCACCGCCGTGCAGCCCCAGCTCGCCCGCTGGTTCGACGACGAGCAGCCGCTGCCCGCCACCCCGCACGCCACCGTGGCCACGGCCGCGCAAGTCCTGCTGCACACCCACCGCCACCGCGCCCTAGACGAGCTGACGGACGTGCTCGTCGACCGCGCACACCCACGGGCCGACGAACTGCTCGCGGTGCTCGCCGAGGAGGAGCCGTCGGCGCTGTGCCGGGCCGCCGACCGGTGGGCGCGCGACGAACGCCCCGCACGGCGGAGCGCCGCGGTGGCACACGCACTGCGCGTCGCGCCGCACGTCGGCACGGCAGGCGACCGTGCCCTGCTGCGCTACGCGGCCCTCACCCTGCTCGCCCGCCCCGCCGACCGCGCCCTGCACGGCGGCGCACTCGCCCTCCTCGTCCAGGACCCCCACACCCGGGCCCGCTACCTCGCACGGGCACTGGAGCACTTCGCGGCGGGCGACCCCCGGTTCTCGCCGGACGCCCTGGCCGGAGCCCTGCTGAGCGACCCCGAGCCGGTTCTCGGGGCCTTCGCGGCCCGGCTGGAGCAGCCCGACGCGGAGGAGGCGCTGCGGGCGCTCGCCGACGCTACCCCGCCGGGCCTGGCCCGGCGGATCGCCGCGCTGCTGTGCCGGGCGGCACGCGAGCGGCCGGAACTCGCGGGGCAGGTGGCGGCGTACGCGGACCAGCGGCTCGACCAGGGACCCACTGCCCGGACCGTGCTCCTGCCGCTGGTCACCGGCCTGCTGGAGCATGGTGACGTGCGGCTGCGCTGCGCCCTCGCCACGGTCCTCACCCCGCCCGGCATCCCCGCGTCGCGTCCGCTCCGCCGCGAACTGCGCGAGGCTCTCCTGGCCCGCGAGCACGACACCGACGTCCTGGACGCGCTGCTCAACGCCGCCGCCCGCAACGGCGGCGACGACCTGCGCGACCTCGTCCACCGCATCGGACTGCTCCTCGTGCGCACCCCTCAGGGCGCCACCCGCTTCGACCGCGCCATGGTCGACCTGAGCCGGCACGTGCCCGGCTTCGCCGCCCGCGCCGCCGCCTGGCTGGCCGACGCGCCCAGGGAGTGGGCGGCACTGGTCGGGCCCAGCTCCCACCGGACGATCGAGAACCTGGCGGGCGCGGGCGTCCCCGCGTGACCGGCCGTGCGGGTCCGGGGTGACCGGGCCCGTGCCGCCCGCCCATCCGCGGGGCCGCACCGCCCCGGCCCGGGGGCCCGGGCCGGGGCGCTGTCGTGCGCCCTGTCACAGCCACCATGCCGATGCGGGCCGGAAGCACCCGGCATGGCACCCTTAGACCTGCGTACGAGGCACCACGGACAACCGACCGGACACGGGTTCGACGAGCTTTCGACAAGGAGCAGGCACAGTGCAGCGCTGGCGTGGCTTGGAGGACATCCCCCAGGACTGGGGGCGCAGCGTCGTCACCATCGGCTCCTACGACGGAGTCCACCGCGGACACCAGCTGATCATCCGGCATGCCGTGGACCGCGCCCGGGAACTGGGCGTGCCCGCCGTCGTCGTCACCTTCGACCCGCACCCCAGCGAGGTCGTCCGCCCCGGCAGCCACCCGCCGCTGCTCGCCGCGCACCACCGCCGCGCCGAACTCATGGCGGACCTCGGCGTGGACGCCGTGCTCATCCTCCCCTTCACCAACGAGTTCTCGAAGCTGTCCCCGGCCGACTTCGTCGTCAAGGTCCTGGTCGACAAGCTGCACGCCAAGGCCGTCGTCGAGGGCCCCAACTTCCGCTTCGGCCACAAGGCCGCCGGCAACGTGGAGTTCCTCTCCACACAGGGCAAGACCTACGACTTCGAGGTCGAGGTCGTCGACCTGTACGTGACGGGCGAGGCGGGCGGCGGCGAGCCGTTCTCCTCCACGCTGACCCGGCGGCTGGTCGCCGAGGGCGACGTCCGGGGCGCCGCGGAGATCCTGGGGCGTCCGCACCGGGTGGAGGGCGTCGTCGTCCGGGGCGCGCAGCGCGGCCGCGAACTCGGTTTCCCCACGGCGAACGTGGAGACGCTGCCGCACACGGCCATCCCGGCCGACGGTGTGTACGCCGGCTGGCTGCACGCCCAGGGCGAGGCCATGCCGGCGGCGATCTCCGTCGGTACGAACCCGCAGTTCGACGGGACCGAGCGGACGGTGGAGGCGTACGCCATCGACCGAGTCGGACTCGATCTGTACGGGCTGCATGTCGCGGTCGACTTCCTGGCGTTCGTGCGGGGGCAGGCGAAGTTCGAGACGCTGGACGCGCTGTTGGTTCAGATGGGGCAGGACGTCGAGAAGTGCAGGGAGTTGCTGGCGGCCGAGGGGGCTGCCTAGTCTCCTTGTGGGCCGTCCGCGGGTGGATTGTGGCTTGTCGCGCAGTTCCCCCCGCCCCTTTCAGGTGCGTCTGCGACTGCCCAGTGGCAGGCTACCTGCGAGTCCCCGCTCCCGTTCAGCACCGGCAAGTCCTGGCCTCTGCACGCGTTCGCCACGCCCGCTGCCTCCGCCTCTCCACTGGCCAGGACCTGGCAGCGGACGTGGAAGCGGCAGCCTGACGGGACGCTGGACGGGTCCGGGGGCTCGCCCGTGAGGACCACCGGGGTGCCCGGCGCCTCCGGGAGTACGGACAGCAGTGCCTGGGTGTAGGGGTGCCGGGGTGCCGTCAGTACCTGCTCCACCGCGCCCGTCTCCACGATCCGGCCCAGATACATCACGGCGACCCGGTCCGCGATGTTCCACGCCAGGCCCAGGTCGTGCGTGACGACCAGGGCGGACAGGCCCAGTTCGGTGCGCAGCCGGAGCAGCAGGGCAAGGATCTCGCCGCGTACCGAGGCGTCCAGGGACGCCACCGGCTCATCCGCGACGAGGAGTTCGGGTTCCAGGACCAGGGCACCCGCGATGACCACCCGCTGGCGCTGCCCGCCGGACAGTTCGTGCGGGTAGCGCAGGAAGAAGCGCTCCGGGGGGCGCAGACCGGCCCGGGACAGGGCATCGGCGACCGCGGTGCGTTCGTCTCCGCCATGGCCGTGGATGCGCAGGCCCTCGGCGACCGCGTCGTACACCGTGTGCCGCGGGTTGAGGGAGCCGCTCGGGTCCTGGAGGACCAACTGGACGCGCCTGCGGTAGGCCTTGAGGGACCGGCCGGAGTAGTCCAGCGGGCGGCCGTCGAAGGTGACCCGGCCCGCCGTCGGTTCGACCAGACCGAGCAGACTGCGCGCCAGGGTCGTCTTGCCGCACCCGGACTCGCCGACCAGCGCGACGATCTCGCCCGGACGGATGTCGAGGTCGACCCCGTCCACGGCCCGGGCCCGGGGGCCGCCGTGCCGTCCGGGGAAGGTGACGTGCAGGCCCTGGGCGCTCAGCAGCGCCGCCGTGGTGACCTCGGGGGCCGTGGGGGACGTGGTCATGGCGTACTCGGCCTCGCTTCCTCCAGCGTTTCCGGTTCCCCGGCCGGCCGCTGCTCCCCGGCTCCCGGCGTCCCGGCCGATCGCTGCTCCCCGGCTCCCCGCGTCCCGGCCGGCCGCTTTTCCAGGGCTCCCGGCTCCTCGGCCGAGCGCCTTTCCAGGGCTCCCGGCTCCCCTACCGGCCGCTTTACCAGGGCTCCCGGCGTCCCGGCCGAACCCTTCGCACGGGGCTCCGGGTCCGCCGCGGCCCGCCTCGCACCGGCCTCCGCTCCCGGCGGCCCGACCAGCACACACGCCGCCCGCCGCTCCGGCCCCGCCGCCCGCAGCACCGGATCCTCCTCGGGGCACGACTCCAGCGCCACCGGGCAGCGCGGGTGGAACGTGCAGCCCGACGGCAGCGCCGCCGGGTCCGGCGGGTCGCCCGCCAGTCCCCGCGGGGCGAACCGGGACGCCGCGTCGCCGATGCGCGGGAACGCCGCCGCCAGGGCCCGGGCGTAGGGGTGCCGGGCGTCCTCGTACACCTGTCGGGCCGGCCCCTCCTCGACCACCCGGCCCGCGTACATCACCGCCAGCCGGTCGCAGGTGTCGGCGAGGACCGCCAGATCATGGCTGATCATGACCAGACCGAGGTCCTGGTCCGCGACCAGCTGCTCGATGAGCCGGAGGATCTGGGCCTGGATCATCACGTCGAGCGCGGTGGTCGGCTCGTCGGCGATGATCAGCCGCGGATCGCAGGCAAGGGCCATGGCGATCATGACGCGCTGGCGCTGGCCGCCGGACAGTTCGTGCGGGTAGGCGTCCGCGCGGGCGGCCGGCAGACCGACCTGCTCCAGCAGCTCCCCGGTCTTCCTCTTGGCCCCGGCGGCGGTCGCCTTGCGGTGCAGCAGGATCGGCTCGGCGATCTGGTCGCCGATGCGGTGCACGGCGTTGAGGGAGTGCATCGCGCCCTGGAAGACGACGGAGGCCCCGGCCCAGCGGACCGCCCGGACCCGGCCCCACTTCATGGCGAGCACGTCCTCGCCGTCGAGGAGCACCTCCCCGGTGATCCGGGTGCCCGCCGGCAGCAGCCGCAGCAGGGCCAGCGCCAGCGTGGACTTGCCGCAGCCGGACTCCCCGGCGAGACCGAGCTTCCGGCCCGCGTCCAGGCGCAGGTCCACCCCGCGCACCGCGGCCGCCCCGCCCGCGTACGTCACGGTCAGGTTCCTGACGTCGAGCAGAGTCAACGCGACACCCCCAGCCTGGGGTTGAGGACGGACTCCACGGCCCGCCCGCACAGCGTGAACGCCAGCGCCACCACGGCGATGGCGATGCCCGGCGGCACCAGGTACCACCAGTCCCCGGCACTGACCGCGCCCGCCTCCCGCGCGTCCTGGAGCAGCCCGCCCCACGAGACGACCGTCGGGTCGCCCAGGCCGAGGAAGGCGAGGGTCGCCTCGGCGAGGATGGCCGAGGAGATGATCAGGGTCGTCTGGGCCAGCACCAGCGGCATCACATTGGGCAGCACGTGCCGGGACATGATGTGCCAGTGCCCGCCGCCGAGCGCCTGCGCCCGCTCGATGTACGGCCGGGTCTCCACCGCGAGGGTCTGCGCGCGCACCAGCCGGGCCGTGGTCGGCCAGGTGGTCACGCCGATCGCGACGACGGTCGTGGTCAGCGACCGGGACATCACGGTCGCCAGAGCGATCGCCAGCACCAGCGTCGGCATGACCAGGAACCAGTCGGTGATCCGCATCATCACCGTCGCGTACCAGCCCTTGAAGTGCCCCGCCGTCACCCCGATCAGGGTGCCGATCGCCACCGACAGCACGGCGGCGAGCAGCCCGACCAGCAGCGACACCCGCGAGCCCCAGACCACCAGGCCGAGCAGGTCCCGTCCGAACTGGTCGGTGCCGAGCGGGAACTCGGCGCTCGGGCTCTGCATCGGACGCCCCGGCGCGTCGGTCACGCTGCTCACGTCGGACCCGACGAACAGCGGTGCGAACAGCGCCAGCAGCGCGCACAGGGTGAGCACGGCCAGGCCGTACAGCCCCGCCCGCTCGGCGCGGTACTGCCGCCAGAAGCGGGCGACGGACGCCCGGCGGCGCTGCCGGGCCAGGGCGCGCGGGCTCGGGACTGTTCCGGTCGTCGTCGTCATCGGGCCACCCGGGGGTCCAGCAGCGGATAGACCAGGTCGGCGAGGGTGTTCATAAGGATCACCGCGGTGGCGAACTCGAAGAACAGCCCCTGCACGAGCGGCAGGTCGGGCACGCTCAGCGCCTGGTAGAACAACCCGCCGAGGCCGGGCCAGGAGAACACCGTCTCCACGAGGATCACGCCCGCCACCGTCCGGCCGAGGTTGATGAAGATCAGCGTCACGGTCGGCAGCAGCGCGTTCGGCACGGCGTGCCGGCGGCGCACGAGGTCGTCGCGCAGCCCCTTGGCCCGCGCGGTCGTCAGATAGTCGCTGCCCATCTCGTCCAGCAGCGCCGACCGTGTGACCAGCAGCGTCTGCCCGTACTCCACGGCCACCAGCGTCACCACCGGCAGCACCAGGTGGTGCGCCACGTCGAGGACGTGGGCGAAGCCCTCCTCGTCGCCCGACTCCATGCCACCGGTCGGGAACATGCCGGGCAGCGGTCCGATGCCCACCGACAGCACGGTGATCAGCAGCAGTCCCAGCCAGAAGGACGGGATGGAGTACAGCGTCAGCGCGAGACCCGTGTGGAAACGGTCGCCCAGCCTGCCGTGCCGCCACGCCGACCGGGTGCCGAGGAAGATGCCCAGCGCCGTGTAGAGGACGAACGCCGTCCCGGTGAGCAGCAGGGTGTTCGGCAGCGCCTCGGTGATCTTGTCGACGACGGGGGCCCGGAACTGGTACGACGTCCCGAAGTCGCCCGTGAGCGCCTTGCCGCAGTAGTCGGTGAACTGCCGCCACAGCGGCAGACCGAGCCCGAGCTCCTCACGGTAGGCGGCCAGTTGCTCCGCCGATACTTGTCGGCCGCCCGTCATGGTCTTCACCGGGTCGCCGGGGATCAGCCGGAAGAGGAAAAAGCTGGTCACGAGGACGGCCAGCAGCGATACGGCGGCCCCGGCCAGCTTGCCCGCCAGGTACCGCGGGTACGCGGAGCCCTTGCGTACCCGCGGCCCGGCCGCCGTCCGCTGCTTGTCCTCGACCAGCGCGGGAGTCGCGTCAGCGGTCATGGGTGCCCGCTCGCCGCCTACTCGCGTTCCTCGGCGGTGGCCCGCCGCCGCATCGCCGCGAAGGCGCCGAGCCCGCCGAGGATCACCACACCCGCGACGATGCCGACCACGACCCCCGTGGACGACGCGTTGTCCGAGGAGCCGCCGGAGTCCGCCGGGACCGCCGACCACCAGCTCCAGTAGCCGTCCTGCCCGTAGATGTTGCCCGCCTTCGCCGGCATGGTCGTGATCGACTTGATCTGGTCCGTCCGGAAGGCCTCGACCGCATTCGGGTACGCCATGACGTTCATGTACCCGAGGTCGTACAGCCGCGACTCCATCTGCTTGACGATGTCCGCCCGTTTGGCGGGGTCGTACTCGGTGAGCTGCCGGGCGTAGAGCTCGTCGTACTTCTTGTCGCAGATGAAGTTGTCCGTCGCGCCGGTGTCCTTCGGGGTCGCCGGGAGCGCGCCGCAGGTGTGGATCGACAGCACGAAGTCCGGGTCCGGGTTGACCGACCAGCCGTCGAACGCCAGGTCGTACTTGCCGGCCAGCCAGGGGTCGGTCACGTTGTCCAGGCAGTTGAGCTGGACGCCGATGCCGAGGTCGCCCCACCACTCCTGGAGGTACTTGCCGACCGCCTTGTCGTTCGGGTCGGTGGCGTGGCACAGCACGCGGTAGGTGATCGGCTTGCCGTCCTTGCCGACGCGTTTGCCGTCGCCGTTCTTCTTGTACCCCGCCTGGTCGAGCAGCCGGGCCGCCGCGGCCGGGTCGTACGCCAGCTTCCGGTCCGCCGAGGGCTTCCAGAAGTAGTCCTGGAAACGCGGCGGGATGTAGCCCTCGCCCTCGACAGCGTGGCCCCGGAACACCTTGTCGATGATGGCCTCGCGGTCCACGGCCCGGAACAGCGCGTTGCGCACCCGCTGGTCCAGCAGGGAGGGGTGACCGTCGCCGAACTTCTCACCGTTCTTCGCCCTCGCGCCCGGGTTGGTGGCCAGGGCGTAGAAGCGGCGGCCGGGGGCGTCGTTGACCTGGATGTCGTCCGCGCCCTTCAGCGACTCCGCCTGAGCGGGCGTCAGGGACGGCGACCCGGCGACGAAGGACACCTCGCCCTTGCGCAGCGCCGACACGGCCGCGTCCTGGTCCTTGTAGTAGCGGAAGACCAGCTCGTCGAACTTCGGTGAACCCCGCCAGAAGCTCTTGTTGGCCTTGAGCCGGACATAGCTGTCGGCCTTGTAACCGCTCAGCACGAACGGCCCGTTCCCCACCACGGGAAAGGTCTTGTCGTTGTTGAACTCGGAGAAGTCCGAAACCTTCTCCCACACGTGCTTCGGCACGATCGGCACGTCCAGCGCGGCCATCGTGGCCTGCGGCTTCTTCAGCTCGATGACCAGCTTGGTGGGGCTGGGCGCGGTCACCTTCCTGAAATTCCCGACGTAGCTGCCGTTGGCGGTGGCCGCGCCGGTGTCGGTCATCATCTTGTTGAACGTCCACGCCGCGTCCTCGGCGGTGGCCTGCTCGCCGTCCGACCAGGTGGAGTTGTCGCGGATCGTGTACGTCCACGTCAGCTTGTCCGTGGACGGCTCCCACTTGGTCGCCAGGCCCGGGATGGCGTGGTTGTCCTTGGGGTCGTAGTTGGTCAGGTACTCGTACATGAGCCGGTGGATGCTCGTGCTGAGCAGCCGGACCGCCAGGAACGGGCTGAGCGAGTCCACGCTCTGCGCCACGGCGACGGTCAGCACCTTCTTGCCGACGTCGGCCGCCCGGGCCTGCCGGGATGCCGGGTCGAGCGGCGTCGCGAGACCGGCGGTGAGGGTGAGCGCGGCGGCCCCGGCCAGGGCGACGAGCCGGAGGCCGTGCGGGAGGCTGCGCTTCTGATCGTTCGTGCCCATGGTCGGACCTCGCGTCATCGCTCGGACTGGAAGGACGGGTTGATCAGCTGTCAGATGCGTGATGTGTGTGTACCAGCGGCCGTCTCCACCCGTCAACGGCGCATTCACCCCTTGTGGCCTGCGGAAATAACGAATTGGCGAGCTTTTCGCACTCATTGGTCGAGACCACTGACGCGCTCCTGGCCAGGGCCTGGCAACGGAATTCGTCCCTGAACGCACCGAGGCCCGCGCCGAGTCGGAACGGCGCGGGCCGGGCGGGGGATCGGCTCCTGAGAAGGGGCCGATCGGGTGAGGCGATTACTGCGTCGGAGGCACGGGCGGCGGGGTTTGCCCGTCCGGCTGGGGCCCGTCCGGCCCGCCCTGCCGGCCGGGCTGCGGGTAGCCGTAGCCCGGCTGCGGGGGAGCGGCCGGGGGCTGGCCGGGCTGGGGGTACGGCTGGCCGGGTTGGGCCACCGGCTGACCCGGCTGCGGGTACGGCTGACCCGGCTGCGGGTACGGCTGCCCCGCGGCCTGCGGGTACGGCTGCCCGGGCTGGGCCGGGGGCTGACCGGGCTGGGCGTACGGCTGACCGGGCTGCGGCTGCGGCTGCTGGGGCTGGTGCGGGTACGCGCCCGGCTCGCCGGGAACCGGCTGCTGCCGGCCGGGGTACGGAGGCTGGCCCGGTACGGGCACGCCCGGCTGGGCGTAGGGCTGACCCGGTACGGGCTGGCCGGGCTGGGCGTACGGCTGGCCGGGTGCGGGCTGGCCGGGCTGGGCGTACGGCTGGCCGGGTGCGGGCTGGCCGGGCTGGGCATACGGCTGGCCCGGCACGGCCTGGCCCGGCATCGGCGGGGCGGCGACCGGCGGCGGGTTGCCGTCGGAGGTCCACAGCCCGTGCGACTGCTGGTGCCGGACGAAGTCCTCGGCGACCATCGCGGCCAGGTTGAAGTACGCCTCCCGCACCTTGGGCCGCATCATGTCGAGGTCGACCTCGGCACCGGCGGCGAGGTGCTCGTCGAAGGGCACGACGACGACCCCACGGCAACGCGTCTCGAAGTGCGACACGATGTCCTCGACCTTGATCATCTTGCCCGTCTCGCGGACACCCGAGATGACGGTGAGGGACCGCGAGACGAGGTCGGCGTAGCCGTGCGCGGACAGCCAGTCCAGCGTTGTGCTCGCACTGCTCGCCCCGTCCACCGACGGCGTCGAGATGATGATGAGCTGGTCGGCGAGGTCCAGCACACCGCGCATGGCGCTGTAGAGCAGACCGGTACCGGAGTCGGTGAGGATCACCGGGTACTGCTTGCCGAGCACGTCGATCGCGCGCCGGTAGTCCTCGTCGTTGAACGTCGTGGACACGGCCGGGTCGACGTCGTTGGCGATGATCTCCAGGCCGGAGGACGCCTGCGACGTGAACCGCCTGATGTCCATGTACGAGTTGAGGTACGGGATCGCCTGGACGAGGTCACGGATGGTGGCCCCGGTCTCGCGCCGCACGCGGCGCCCGAGGGTGCCCGCGTCCGGGTTGGCGTCGATCGCGAGGATCTTGTCCTGCCGCTCCGTGGCGAGCGTGGAGCCCAGTGCGGTGGTCGTGGTCGTCTTGCCGACACCGCCCTTGAGGCTGATCACCGCGATCCGGTAGCAGGAGAGCACGGGAGTGCGGATCAGGTCGAGCTTGCGCTGCCGCTCGGCCTCCTCCTTCTTCCCGCCGATCTTGAACCGCCCGCCACCGGCCGCCGGACGGCTGCTCTTGGCCTTCTGCTTCTTGCTGTTGAGCAGCCGGTCCGACGACAGCTCCACCGCGGCGGTGTAACCGAGCGGCGCGGCACCGGGGTTGGTCGGCTGCCGCTGGTCGTGCTGGATGGGCTGCGGCCAGGCGGCACCGGTACGGGGGTCGACGGGCTGCTGCGGCTGTTGCCCCGGCTGCGGCTGCCCCGACGGGTCGGGCTGCGGGGACTGGCCCCCGGGGTGGGGCTGTGCCTGCGGCGGGATGTGCGGCTGCGGCTGGACCTGCTGGTGCGGCGGCTGGGCGCCGGGGTGCGGGAAGCCGTAGGCGCCCTGCGGGGCGGGCGGAGTGCCCTGCCGGGGGAAGCCGTAGCCGCCGTCTGCTTCGGGCGCGGGGGCCGGGGCGCGGGGGGGGGGGGGGGGCGGAGCGG
>NZ_JAKEIO010000146.1 GCF_021474405.1 [Streptosporangium] indianense | reverse complement strand
GCCCCCGGGCGCCCGCGCCTACCCCCTGCCCACCGCTCGCGGTGAGTTCGCCGTCGTCGACTCGGTGCCGAAGCCCGGTGCCGAGGGCAAGGGGGTCGTCCTGATGCTGCCCGGGTTCACGGGGAGCAAGGAGGACTTCGGCCTGTTGCACGAGCCGCTCGCGGAGCGGGGGTACCGGGTCGTCGCCGTGGACGGGCGGGGACAGCACGAGTCGGCCGGGCCCCTGGACGACGAGACGGCCTACGCCCAGCGGGAACTGGCGCAAGACGTGCTCGCGCAGGCCGAGGCGCTGGGCGGGGCCGTGCACCTCGTGGGGCACTCGCTCGGCGGGCAGATCGCCCGTGCGGCCGTGCTGCTCGACCACTCCCCTTTCCTGTCGTTCACCCTGGTCTCGTCCGGCCCGGCGGAGATCTCCGTCTCCCAGCAGCAGCGCGTGAAGCTGCTGCGGGACGCGCTCACCATGCTGTCGATGACGGAGGTGTGGGAGGCCATCCAGGCGATGGGCCCACCGGAGGAAGTGGGTGGGCCTGCCCGCGGCCTCGGTGACCAGGACCAGCTGCGCCGCCGCTGGCTGGGCCACAGCCCTGCCCAACTCCTCGCGACGGGGCGTCAGTTGTGCACGGAGCCGGACCGCGTGGCCGAACTCGCCGCCGTGCCGCTGCCGTTCCACGTGTTGTCGGGCGAGCACGACGACACCTGGCCGGTGGCGATCCTCGACGACATGGCCCGGCGGCTGGACGCGCACCGCACGGTGGTCACGGGAGCCGAGCACTCCCCCAACGCCGACCAGCCCCTGCCGACGGCCCACGCCCTCGCGGACTTCTGGGACGGCCTCGGACGGAACCCGGGCCCTGCCGTTCCCGGGACGGCGTAGTACTTCGTGCGTCGGCACGGCCGGGTACTGCGCCCACCGGGACCACCCAGCCCTGCGCCCGCACGACCACCCAGCTCTCCGTCCGCCGGGACCGCCTAGTACTGCGTCCGCAAGTGCTCCCAGAAGCCGTCGCGCAGTGCCCGCCGCAGGTCCGCCTGGCCGCGCAGCGAGTACTGCAGGAGGCCCTCCGCCTCCACGAGCAGATCCTGGTCCACCGAGCCGGGCAGGTAGGGGTGTCCGGGCAGCAGCTCGACGAGCGAGTCCCGGCCGCGTGCCGCCAGCCACTTCGCCGCGATCTGCGCGCCCACGAACCGCACGTTCTCGCGGGTGGGCCGTTCCGTCGTCGTCTCGTGCGCGGAGGCCGTGCGGCGGGAGACGTACGGCTTGAAGAACTCGAGGTCGAGGGTCCGCTGGCTGTCGACCTCCCACAGCAGGGGCTCCGCCTGGTTGCGGCCGTCCGGCGCCTCGATGCCCCACAGATGGACCCGGGCGCCGTAACCCTGGGCCGCCTCGACGGCCGAGACCAGGTCCTCGTCGCCGCCGAGCAGGGCCGCGTCGCTGATCGCGCGGTGCCGGGCCAGGGACTCCAGGTCGGAGCGGATGAGTGAGTCGACGCCCTTCTGCTGGTTGTTGGCGTTGAGGTTGCCGAGCCGCACCTTGACGTCCGGCAGTTCCGCGATGGTCTGCTGTTCGGCCGTGTGGATGCGACGCCGGGCGCCGTCGTACCAGTAGACCCGCAACAGCCGGCTGTCCGCGAAGATCGTGCGGGCCCGGTCGATGAGCGCGTCGATCAGACCTTCGGCGTCCACGTCGAAGGCCCGGCGGTCCTCCGTGCCGGCGACGAGCCGCCCGGCGGCCGCGTACAGGTACCCCGCATCGACGAAGATCGCGTGGGTCGAGGGAGTCTTCGCCACCTCGGCGAGCATGCGCTTGAGCAGCTCGTTCGTGTGGTCGATGCGGGCACTGAGGGCCGCCAGGTCGTCGTTCATCACCTCCATTGTCCTGGCGGTCACACTGCGAACACAACCGGTCCCGTTCGGTCCCGTAACCACACTCTTACGAGTCAGTAATTAGCCGTTCGAAAAATTTCTTTAGCGTAGGGAATGTTTCACCCACCCGTCCCCGTTGACTCATACGGAACACCGAGTAGTTCTCCTCAGGAGGATGACCAGACGAAGGGAGAAGCCCTTGCGCTTCGAAATCATGCGACTCGACGACATCAACGGCACGCCCGTGGACACGACCGTCGTGGACGCCGCCTCCGTCAACCGCATCGTCCAGCAGGCGGCCGCCATCGGTCAGCGCCTCTGGATCCGCCCGGCCGAGACCGCGGCCTCATAACGCGCGCAGCTCTCCCGTACACGGAGCCCCCGCCCGGCATCGGCCGTGCGGGGGCTCCGCTGTTGCGCACCTCCCAGGTCGGGGGCGTACTGGCTGAGGGGCCCAGCACGAGCCGGAACAGGACGGTGGAGCATGTCGGTGACGGACCGGTCGCACAAGGAACTGCATCACCAGGCCGCCGCCGAGGCCGCGCGGCGCTACGAGGACTCCGCCGCCGAGCGCGAGCGGGTCCAGGGCCGGATGGCGGCCGGTGTGCGGTTCCCGGACTCCCCGGACGCACTCGCCGTCCGCGCGGACCGCATCCTCGACCGGGGCGGTCTGTCGCCCTCGGCGGTGGTGGCGGACATCCACCGCGAGGCCATGGACCGGCCCGACGCCAACGAGCGGATCATCGACCTCTCCAACGAGCTCCAGGCCTGGAGCTTCCTGCCGCGCGGAGTCCGGGCGGGGGCCACGGTCGCCCGGATCACCCTGCGGCGCGGCGGCCGCGAACTGCCGCACGGCACCGGCTTCCTGGTCTCGCCGCGGCTGCTGATGACCAACCACCACGTCCTGCCCGACGAGAGCTTCGCCCGCAGTTGCTTCGCCGAGTTCAACGCCCAGGTCACGGCGGACAACGTGCCCGACACCGTCGTCCGGACGGAGCTCGACCCCGGGGCCTTCTTCGCGGCGGACCAGCGGCTCGACTTCGCCCTGGTGGCGCTCGCTGCCCCGCCGGACGGCCCCGCGCCAGGCGAGATCTTCGGCTGGAACCGGCTGAGCGTGCAGATCGGCAAGCTGGTGCTCGGCGAGAAGGTGAACATCATCGGCCATCCCTCGGGCCGCCTGAAGGAGATCGCGCTGCGCGACAACGCGGTGCTGGTCCGCCTCGACGACTTCGTGCACTACACGACCGACACCGAACCGGGGAACTCCGGCTCCCCCGTCTTCAACGACCAGTGGGAGGTTGTGGCGCTGCACCACAGCGGGGTGCCGAAGAAGGACGACCAGGGCCGCGTCCTGCGCAAGGACGGCCGGCCCTGGCAGCAGGGCGACGGCGACGACGCCATCGAGTGGGTCGCCAACGAGGGCGTCCGGATCAGCTCGATCCTCAAGCACCTGGCGGGCCTGGACCTCGACCCGGCACGGCGCGCCCTGCTGGCCGAGATGGGCCCGGACACCGGCCTGGACCAGGCCGTTCCCACCGCGCCGGTCCTCCCTTCCACGGCCCCCGGCGCACAACAGCCTGCGGCGCCGGTGCCGGACCTCACGACTCGGTCGGTGCCCGCGACCGGGAGCGAGGCCACGGTCCGCAGACCCCAGGTGGGGCTCCGTGCCCGCAGTACGGCCTTCGGAGGCCGTCAGCACCTGGTCTTCCTGCACGGCAGGGACCAGCAGGAGAAGTACCCCGACGAACTCCGTCTGTCCTGGACGGCCGGCCTGAACCGCGGACTCACCCTCGCGTCCATGCCCACGCTCGACCCGGAGGACGTGTGGTTCCCGTTCTACGGCAGGAGACTGCACGACCTCGTCAGCGGCAGGGAGAGCGCAGCCGAGTCCATCGGTCTGGACCGGCTGAGTGCCGCCGCTGCCGCCGAGGCGTTCGCCGTGGAGTCGCCCACGGGCTCCTACGAGCGGCTGCTGTACGAGGCGGCCGCTCGGGCCGGCATGCCCCAGAACGGGCCGGCGGCCACGGAGGGGTTCGGCGCGGGTGTGGTCGGGGCGCTGCACCGGCCGCTGAGCTGGCTGGCCGCCCGGTCCGACCTGGACGAGTGGACCATCGCCACGTTCCTGAGGGACGTCGACCTGTACCTCGGCGACAACGCCGTGCGGCAGGCGGTGCTGGACGGCGTCATGGAGACGATGCCCACCAGCGGCGAGCTGGTGCTGGTCACGCACAGCCTGGGCACGGTCGTGGGCATGGACCTGCTGGAGCGGCTGCCCGAGGGTCTCGATCCCGTCCTGCTGGTCACCGCGGGCAGCCCGCTCGGCCTGGACGGCGTCAACGAGCGGCTCCTCACCCGGGGCCCGCACCAGCCGCCCAGGGTGCGTGACTGGGTGAACGTCTGGTGCCCCACTGACGCGGTGGCGATCGGCTGCCCCCTGGAGGACGAACGGTGGGGGAAGCTCACCCAGCCGCCCGTCCCCAACGGTCGCGACCGCGCGCACAAGATCGAGGAGTACCTCGGCCACCCCGAGGCTGCCCAGGAGATCGGCGGCGTCCTGAGGCCTTGACGGGGTTCGTCAGCTCCCCTGGATCACCTGCGTGACGCCGTTGATGATCTGCTGCACGGCGATCGCGGAGAGCATCATGCCGGCGAGGCGGGTCACCAGGACCACACCGCCGTCCTTGATGATCCGGATGATCACCAGCGAGTAGCGCATGACCAGCCACAGCACGACGTGGATGGCGAGGATCGCCGCCCACACGGACACCTGCGCGGTGACGCTGTGGGCCTTCTGCACGGCGAGGATGACCGACACGATCGCCCCGGGCCCGGCCAGCAGCGGCATGCCCAGCGGTACGAGGGCGACGTTGACGTCCTTGGTCTGCTTGGGCTCGTCGGTCTTGCCGGTGAGCAGGTCCAGTGCGATCAGCAGGAGCAGCAGACCGCCCGCGATCATCAGCGCGGGCACGGACACGTGCAGATAGTTCAGGATCTGGTGGCCGAGGAGCCCGAACACGGTGATCACGCCACCGGCGACGCAGACGGCCTGGAAGGCCATCCGCTTCTGCACCTTGCCGGGCCGGCCCGCGGTGAGGGCGAGGAAGATCGGTGTGATCCCGGGGGGATCCATGATGACGAAGAGGGTCAGGAACAGGGAGCCGAAGACGGCGAGGTCGAACATGAACGTGATGGCCTTGCGGTGTGGGTGGAGCGGCGGGGCACGGCGTATCGGCACCGCTGTGGGCAGGCGTTCCGCAGGCTCCCCGGGCGCTTGAGGCACGGGGGGGGCACGGAACGGGTGGGCACGGCGGACAGCACCGAGTGCCTGAAGAAGATGTGGAGCGGAGAACCCTCAGACGGCCCCGCCGGCCCCGGGCACCGGGAACGCCCCGAAGGCCCGCCGCGTGATCTCGCCGTACACCTCGGGATCCGTCGTGTACTCGCCGAGCACGCAGGTCTTACGGCTGCCGTGGTAGTCCGAGGACCCGGTCACGAGCAGGCCGAGCTCCTTGGCCAGGCCCCGCAGCCGCGCGCGTGTGTCCGCGTCGTGGTCCATGTGGTCGACCTCGATGCCGTCCAGTCCGGCCGCGGCCATCTCGGCGATGGCGGCCTCCGGCACCGTGAGTCCCCGCTTGCTCGCCCCGGGGTGAGCGAACACCGCGACCCCGCCCGCGCCCTTGATCAGACGGATCGCCTCGAAGGGGTCGGTCTCGTGCTTCTCCACGAAGACCCGGCCGCCGTCGGCCAGCCAGTCCGGCGTGAAGGCGTCGTTCACGGTGGGCACGACACCCAGCTCGACGAGCGCGCTCGCCACGTGCGGGCGTCCGACGGACCCCTCACCGGCGATCCGCGCCACCTGCTCCCACGTGACGGGCACGCCCAGCTCCTGCAGCTTGGCGATCATGCCCCGGGCGCGCGGGACCCGGTCGTCCCGGACCAGCTCCCGCTCGGCGAGCAGGGCCGGCTCCTCGGCGTCGAAGAGATAGGCCAGCATGTGCATGCTGATCCCGTCGATCCGGCAGGAGAGCTCGGCGCCGGTCACCAGCGTGAGGCCCTCGGGCAGCGCGGCGATCGCCTCGGCGTGCCCGCGGGTGGTGTCGTGATCGGTGAGCGCGACGACGTCGATCCCCGCGGCGGCGGCCGTCCGGACCAGTTGCGCGGGCGAGTCCGTGCCGTCGGAAGCGGTGGAGTGGGTGTGCAGGTCGATACGCACGACACGGACTCCAGACGCGACAGCAGGAACAGGACTGCACAAGGATAACCGGATTTTCAACGGCCGATGTCACACCTGAAACAGGGCAGCGCCCCCTACACCTGGGCCGAAGGGGCGCGGGGAACTGCGCTACCGGCCACGGCGAATCCGCAGCCGCCGACGCACCCGAACCGCCACCCCGGTAGGGATTACGGCTGAAGCAAGCGCGGCGACAACGCCCCGCACGGCACCAGCTCCACCTCGGCACCCGCCTCCCGCAGATCCGCCAGCACCAGTTCGTCGTACATCAGCAGCCCGGACTGCTCGGGCCAGACCACGGCCCACAGCCACATCCCGAGCGCCTCCCCCGCGAACACCGCACGGTCTCCCGGCGCACCCGCCACGTGCCACAGCGGTGTGGGGCGCCCGGCGGCCAGCACCTTGGCCTGCGGCGGCTTCTCGACGTTCATGTGCGGTCCCGGGTCGGGCCCGTCCATGCCCGCGTAGCGAGCCCCGAGCCCGACGCCGAGCTCCTCGGCCACCAGGATCAGCTCGCCCATCCCGCCGAGCGGCCCGGGTCCCGTGCAGGCCACGGCGGTCGCGCGGCCACCGGTTCGGTCGTCCCCCGCGCAGGCCACCCCGGTGAAGAGCCACCCCACCGGCAGCGGCCAGGGCATCCACAACGGCACCCGGGTGCGGTGCACCACGACGTTGAGGGCGTCGACGCTGGGCGGTATCACGGGCTGCACCGGATGAACGGTGCCGTGCACATCGCACTGCCACGAGTCGGAGAAGAGGCCGGGAGCCCTGACCCGGCCACCACACTTCGGGCAACTGGGTTCGCCCCTCATAGGGCCCCACGGTCCTACCCGCGCCCCGCCGCGTCAAGGACGATCACCCATCCGGACGGAACCCTTCACCGATGACATTAGATGTAGCTTGCATTAATTAGCATGGCTAACTTACTGTATGCATATACCAACCATCTCGTCTCGGGAAAGGGAGCAAGCAATGGACTCCTTCGACGCCGGAGCGGGCGGCCTCCTGAGGCAGCCCAAGTCCGTGTGGGCGACCGCCGGGGCGTCGGTCGTCGCCTTCATGGGCATCGGGCTCGTCGACCCGATCCTGCCGTCCATCGCCCAGGGCCTCGACGCCACGGCCGGCCAGGTCTCCCTGCTCTTCACCTCGTACTTCCTCATCACCGCCGTCGCGATGCTGGTGACCGGCTTCGTCTCCAGCCGGATCGGCGGGAAGAAGACACTGCTGCTCGGCCTCGCGTTCGTCGTGGTGTTCGCCGGGCTCGCGGGCACCTCCGGATCCGTCGGCGAACTGGTGGGCTTCCGGGCCGGATGGGGCCTCGGCAACGCGCTGTTCGTCTCCACGGCCCTCGCGGTCGTCGTCGGCGCGGCGGCCGGCGGCAGCGCCGCGGCGATCCTGCTGTACGAGTCGGCCCTCGGCCTCGGCATGGCCTGCGGCCCGCTGCTGGGCGCCCTGCTCGGCGACGCCAGCTGGCGCTATCCCTTCTTCGGCACGGCGTTCCTGATGGCCGTCGGCTTCCTGTGCATCACGGTGTTCCTGAAGGAGCAGCCGAAGCCGGCCCGCAAGACCTCGCTGCTGGACCCGCTCAAGGCCCTCGGCCACGGTGGCCTCGCCTCCGCGGCGGTCTCGGCGTTCTTCTACAACTACACGTTCTTCACCGTGCTGGCCTTCACACCGTTCGTACTGAACATGAGCCCGTACCGGTCGGGTGCGGTGTTCTTCGCCTGGGGCGTGCTGCTCGCCGTCTTCTCGGTGATCGTCGCCCCCCGGCTCCAGAAGCGGTTCGGTTCGCTGACGGTGCTCGGCGGTTCGCTGGTGCTGCTCGCGGCCGACGTGCTGGTGCTCGGCTACGGCTCGCACACCACCGCCGTCGTCTGCACGATCCTGTCCGGCGCCTTCATCGGCGTGAACAACACCGTCTACACCGAACTGGCCCTCGGCGTCTCCGACGCCCCCCGGCCGGTGGCCAGCGCGGGCTACAACTTCGTGCGCTGGTTCGCGGCGGCGGCCGCTCCGTACTTCGCGCCGAAGATCGAGGAGTGGACCGACCTCCACATCCCGTTCGTGGTCGCGGCGGTCACCGCGGTCCTGGGCGCGGCCGTGGTCGTCGTACGGCGCAGGGCCCTCACTCACCAGGCGGAGGAGCCGGAGCCGAAGCACGCGACCGAGGGCGGCGTCGCCGTGCTCGCCAACTGAGGCCGCGCGTCCGGACTTTGGTGAGCTTCCTCACTCCAGCGGGACGGACTTCCGGGACGGGTCCCGGAGGTCCGTCCCCTGGTTCAGCCACCGCTCCTGCAACGCCTGCGCGCCGTGCACCCGCTTCCATGCGGCCTCGTTCGGGGTCATCGGCAGCAGCGGCAGGAACCGTACGGGGTCGAGGGGCTCGTCCAGCTCCAGGTCCTCGACCAGACCGCCCGGCTCGGCGACCAGGACCGAGGTGAAGGGAGCGCCCGGCCACAGCGGCTCACCGACGTCGAGGGACGCGCCCGGCGCCACGACCAGGCCCTCCACCTGCGGAGACGCGGCGAGCACAGCAAGCGGCCGGAGCGCCTTGTCGGTGTCGGCGATCCCGGAACGGACCGAGAGGACCAGCTCCGCACGCGGGCCCTTGACCGGGTCGGCGACCACCGCCGTGGGGTCCGTCATGGGGTGCGCGGACATGCCGAGCGAGGCGTAGCGGACGATGTCGCCCTCCTGGAAGCGGAGCACCTCGATGCGGTCCGTGCCGAGGAAGGTGACCGCGGCGCGCGCGTCCGGTTCGCCCAGCGCCGTGCGCAACCGGGCTTCGACCAGAGGAAGAACATCTGCCATGCGGCGAGCATAGAACTCGCCAGGAGCGGGCAAAGCAGCACCTTGACAGTTGTGTCGGCTGCTACTCTTGCCCGGTGGTTCGGGGCAGCACGCAGAAGCGTCGCGATCAAGCCCCGACGCCGAAGGAACTCCCTTACGAGGGACCGGCCGGAGGAGGTGGGGCTGCAATGGATCGAAGTCGACCGTGCAGTAGCACCACGCTCTTCGCGCCGCCGATGTAGCTGCTTCTGTCTCTGGCTGCCACCTCTCGCACTCGCTTCACCGCGGAAGAGCGCTTCGTTTCGCTTTGCCTGATCTGCCTCAGTAGCTGAATCAGTGACGAAACCGGCCACCGCGACGATGCGGTGCTCCCCGCTTTGTGGACGTGCCAAACATCCGTGGTCACAACGTCCTCATTCCGGGTAGTTCCACCCGTCGCCGGCGCCGTTCGTCGCACGCCCGCGAAGGAGCCCGCCATGTCGATGATCCGCGACCTGCGCGCCGTTGTCCGTCCCTCCCGTGTGTCGCTGCGCAAGGAGAGCGGCACCTACGACGCCACCCGCAGCCCCGCGGCGGCCTCGGCCGTCGTCGACTGCGCCGTCTACCGGGACGGCCGCCGCATCGAGACCGAGACCGCCCTGACCCCGCACGAGGCGGTACGCCTGGTGCGCCGCGACGGGGGGTTCGTGTGGATCGGCCTGCACGAGCCGACGGAGGCCGAATTCTCCGGTATCGCCAGTGAGTTCGGGCTGCACCCGCTGGCCGTGGAGGACGCCGTCCAGGCCCACCAGCGCCCCAAGCTGGAGCGCTACGACGACTCCCTCTTCACGGTCTTCAAGACCATCCACTACGTCGAGCACGACCAGCTCGACGCCAACAGCGAGGTCGTCGAGTCCGGCGAGGTCATGTGCTTCACCGGACGGGACTTCTTCATCACCGTCCGGCACGGCGGGCAGGGCTCCCTGCGGGCTCTCAGGCACCGCCTCCAGGACGACCCCGAGCTGCTCGCCAAGGGCCCCTCGGCCGTGCTGCACGCCATCGCCGACCACGTCGTCGACGGGTACATCGCCGTCGCCGACGCGGTGCAGGACGACATCGACGAGGTCGAGACCGAGGTGTTCTCCCCCGGCCGCAAGGGCGCGCCGCGCGGTTCGGACGCCGGCCGGATCTACCAACTCAAGCGTGAGGTAATGGAGTTCAAGCGGGCCGTGTCGCCGCTGCTGCGGCCCATGCAGCTGCTGAGCGAGCGGCCGATGCGGCTGGTCGACCCCGACATCCAGAAGTACTTCCGGGACGTCGCCGACCACCTGGCCCGCGTCCAGGAGCAGGTCCTCGGCTTCGACGAGCTTCTCAACTCCATCCTCCAGGCCAACCTCGCGCAGGCGTCCGTCGCCCAGAACGAGGACATGCGGAAGATCACCTCATGGGCGGCGATCATCGCCGTGCCGACGATGGTGTGCGGTGTGTACGGCATGAACTTCGACCACATGCCCGAACTGCACTGGCGCTACGGCTACCCGGTGATCCTCGGCTTCACGGTCGTCGTCTGCCTCGGCATCCACCGCACCCTGAAGCGGAACGGATGGCTGTGAGCGGCCTGGTTAGGCTGGGCCCATGACAAGCGAGCTGCTCGACCAGGCCCTCGTCGAGGAAGCCACGAAGAAGTCCGGCCTCGTCTGGGTCCAGGGCCCCGACGGCCCGGCGCGTGCGCTGTGGCACGTGTGGCACGAGGGTGCCGCGTGCCTGGTCGGCGACGGGCCGGGCGAGCAGCCGCTGCCGGGGCTCACCGACGGCTCCGAGGCGACGGTGACGGTCCGCAGCAAGGACAAGGGCGGCCGGCTGGTCACCTGGACGGCGCGGGTCGCCGAGCTCGCGCCGGGCTCCGAGGCGTGGGACGCGGCGGTCGCCGAGCTCAAGGGCAAGCGGCTGAACGCGCCGGACGGCGAGGGCATCACCGACCGCTGGGCCCGCGAGTGCCGGGTGCTGCGCCTGGAACCGACCGGGACGACGGCGCCCCTGCCCGACGGCTCCCTCTCCGAGCCTCCCCTGCCGTCCCCGGCGCTCACCCGCCGGCCGGTCCCGGCGGGACTGCCCCGGCTGCTGCTGAAGAAGCGCAAACGGACCTGACGGACTACGAGGACGGCAGCTGCTTGCCGTAGTCCACGGTCTCGTTCCTCTCCGGCTCCCTGAGCGAGAAGTCCTCGCCCCAGCCGGAGAACGTGAGGGTGCCGGCCCCGCCGGCCCGCTCCAGGCGCAGCGGGTAGGGCTTGCCCTCCAGGGAGACTTCCAGGGTGCCGCCGGAGCCCTTGTCACCGGTGACGCGGATGGTGCGGACGCCCGCCTCCTCGTCGTGGCCGTCCGTCGCGAGCGTCCCGTGCAGGGTCAGCAGACCGTCGAGGAGGAGGCCCTTGTCCGTGAAACCGCTGAACTTCTTGTACGCGGGGTCGCCCTGCGGCACCTTCACGAACTTGCCGTCGAGCTTGGAGGCCGCCGCCGCGTCCGCCTTGCCGCCCTCCTCCTGGCCGCTGCCGTGAGTCCAGAACTCGGCGTCCGCCTTGACGTAGAGCTGCTCACCGATGCGCAGCAGCTGGAAGGTCGCGCCCTTCGAGGTGACCGAACCGTCGCCGCCGTCGTCCTTGAGCCGCATGTCGAGTGCGTAGGTCCGCCCGCCGCTGACGACGTTGCCGTGCACCCGGACCGCCCCGGCGGACTCGGCGGCCGACCGGGTCTTGCCCTGGATCTTGGCGGCGGGGAGTCTGCCGACCCCGTTGGTGCCCTCGTTCGGATCCTCCGCGCAGCCGGTGAGCACCGTTCCCGTCACGAGCAGGGCGCACGCGGCGCTCGCGAGTGCGGCACTGCGGCCACGGCTCTGGCGAATCGGAGTCACAGGTGGGGCTGCCTCTCTGACGGGAGACCTGAACGGCGTACCGCAGGGTACCGGGGTCGTGCGGGCGGATCGGAGCCAGTCCGTCCGGACCGGCCGCCCACGCGTCACCGATCAGGACGGGCTAGCCTGAAGCCCACCCGAGCGGGCAATTCGGAAGACACAGGCACAAAGACAGTCACACGGACAGCCACGAACCACCCCGCACGAAAAGGAGCCGCGGCCATGGCAGCGGGCGCCCCCCGGATCTTCGTATCGCACCTCCAAGGTGTCGCCGTCTTCGACCCAGCCGGCGACCAGGTGGGGCGGGTGCGCGATCTGGTCGTCATGCTGCGGGTGGGGCAGCGACCGCCGAGGCTGCTCGGCCTCGTCGTCGAACTCGCCACCCGCCGCCGTATCTTCCTGCCGATGACCCGGGTCACGGCCATCCAGTCCGGCCAGATCATCACCACCGGTGTGCTCAACGTCCGGCGTTTCGAGCAGCGGCCCACCGAGCGGCTGGTCTTCGGGGAACTGCTGGACCGGCGCGTCACGCTCACCGAGACCGGCGAGGAGGTCACCGTCCTCGACCTGTCGGTGCATCAGCTGCCCGCCCGCCGGGAGTGGGAGATCGACCGGGTCTTCGTCCGCAAGGGCAGGAAGGGCGGTGCCTTCCGGCGGGCCAAGGGCGAGGCGCTGACCGTCGAGTGGACCGCCGTCACCGGGTTCTCCCTGGAGGAACAGGGTCAGGGCGCCGAGAACCTGCTCGCCACCTTCGAGCAGCTGCGCCCGGCCGACCTGGCGAACGTCCTGCACCACCTGTCCGCCAAGCGCCGCGCCGAGGTCGCCGCCGCCCTCGACGACGACCGGCTCGCCGATGTGCTGGAGGAGCTGCCGGAGGACGACCAGATCGAGATCCTCGGCAAGCTGAAGGAGGAGCGCGCCGCCGACGTCCTGGAGGCCATGGACCCCGACGACGCGGCCGACCTGCTGGGCGAGCTCCCGACGGACGAGCAGGAGCGGCTGCTGAGCCTGATGCAGCCCGGCGACGCGGCCGACATGCGCCGCCTGATGTCGTACGAGGACCGCACGGCGGGCGGTCTGATGACCACCGAGCCGATCGTGCTGCGCCCGGACGCCACCGTCGCCGACGCCCTGGCCCGGGTCCGCAACCGCGACCTCTCCCCCGCCCTCGCCGCGCAGGTCTACGTCTGCCGGCCCCCGGACGAGACGCCGACCGGCAAGTACCTGGGGACGGTCCACTTCCAGCGGCTGCTGCGCGAACCACCGCCGTCCCTGGTCAGCTCGATCGTGGACACCGACCTGCAGCCGCTCGACCCGGAGGCCGAGCTGCCGGCCATCGCCGGGTTCTTCGCCACGTACGACATGGTCGCGGCGCCCGTCGTCGACGAGGCCGGGTCGCTGCTGGGCGCGGTGACCGTGGACGACGTGCTCGACCACATGCTCCCGGAGGACTGGCGGGAGCAGGAGTTCCACCTGGACGAGGAGGTGGCGACCGATGGTTCCTGAGCGCGAGAGCCCGCGCGAGCGCACCCCGGCGGGCGCCACGGCCGCCTCCCGGCCCCGCACCACCCGCCTCGACCAGCCGCTGCCGCGCCGGCGCCGGTTCCTGCCCGAGTACGACCCGGAGGCCTTCGGGCGGCTGTCGGAGCGCATCGCGCGCTTCCTGGGCACGGGGCGGTTCATCGTCTGGATGACGGTCGTCATCATCCTGTGGGTGGTGTGGAACGTCTTCGCGCCGCACGACCTGCGCTTCGACCAGTACCCCTTCATCTTCCTGACCCTGATGCTGTCCCTCCAGGCCTCCTACGCCGCCCCCCTGATCCTGCTCGCGCAGAACCGGCAGGACGACCGGGACCGGGTCAACCTGGAGCAGGACCGCAAGCAGAACGAGCGGTCGATCGCCGACACCGAGTACCTGACGCGCGAGATCGCCGCTCTGCGCATCGGCCTGGGCGAGGTCGCCACCCGCGACTGGATCCGCTCGGAGCTGCAGGACATGGTCAAGGAGATGGAGGAACGGCAGAACGGCCACCGTCACGACCCCGTCGTATTCCCGGCGGAACGGTCAGCCGGACGTGACGCAGACGACCGCTGAGACGCTTTCCTACGCACCGGTACAGCGCCGTACCATCGTCCTTATGGCTACGGAAGACGCGGTGCGCGAGGCACTGGCGACGGTGAACGACCCCGAGATCCACAAGCCCATCACCGAACTCGGGATGGTCAAGTCGGTGGAGATCGGCGCGGACGGGGCGGTCGCGGTCACCGTGTACCTCACGGTCTCGGGCTGCCCGATGCGGGACACGATCACGCAGCGCGTGACCGACGCGGTCTCCGCCGTCGAGGGCGTGACCCGTGTCGACGTCACGCTCGACGTGATGAGCGACGAGCAGCGCAAGGAGCTGGCGTCCGCACTGCGCGGCGGCCAGACCGAGCGCGAGGTCCCCTTCGCCAAGCCGGGCAGCCTGACCCGCGTCTACGCGGTCGCCTCCGGCAAGGGCGGCGTCGGCAAGTCCTCGGTGACGGTCAACCTGGCCGCGGCGATGGCGGCCGACGGCCTCAAGGTCGGTGTCGTCGACGCCGACATCTACGGCCACTCCGTGCCGCGCATGCTGGGCGCCGACGGCCGTCCCACCCAGGTCGAGAACATGATCATGCCGCCGTCGGCGAACGGCGTGAAGGTCATCTCCATCGGCATGTTCACGCCGGGCAACGCCCCGGTCGTCTGGCGCGGCCCCATGCTCCACCGCGCCCTGCAGCAGTTCCTGGCGGACGTGTACTGGGGTGACCTGGACGTCCTGCTCCTGGACCTGCCTCCCGGCACCGGCGACATCGCGATCTCCGTCGCCCAGCTGGTGCCGAACGCCGAGATCCTGGTCGTGACGACCCCGCAGCAGGCGGCGGCCGAGGTCGCCGAGCGGGCGGGCTCCATCGCCGTGCAGACCCACCAGAAGATCGTCGGCGTCGTCGAGAACATGTCCGGCCTGCCCTGCCCGCACTGCGACGAGATGGTCGACGTGTTCGGCACGGGCGGCGGCCAGCTGGTCGCCGACGGCCTGACCCGCACGACCGGCGCGAACGTCCCGGTCCTGGGCAGCATCCCGATCGACGTCCGCCTCCGCGAGGGCGGCGACGAGGGCAAGCCGGTCGTCCTCACGGACCCCGACTCCCCGGCGGGCTCGGCCCTGCGCGCGATCGCGGGCAAGCTGGGCGGCAGGCAGCGCGGCCTGTCGGGCCTGTCGCTGGGCATCACCCCGAAGAACAAGTTCTAGATCGAAACGCCCTTGGGGCAGCCCCCTCAGGGGCGCGGGGAACTGCGGGACAAGCCACGACGTACCCGCAGTCGCCCACGGGGCCGAGACACCACGGCGAAGGGGCGCCGAAACCGACCGGCGCCCCGGAACTCACGCGTACGCGGCGATGTCCTTCACCACGGCGAAGCCGAGCCCATACGCGCTCATACCCCTGCCGTACGCCCCGACATGCACACCAGCCGACGTGGACCCGGCCAGCACCCACCCGAACTCGGACTCCCGGTAGTGGAACGCCGTCGGCACCCCGTCCACGGGAAGCGACAGCGTCGACCAGTCGGCCCCGTCGAGGTCGTCCGCCAGCACCCACGCCGTCTCGGTCTGCTGCTCCAGCCAGTCGTCCCGCAGCGCGTGGTCCATCTGCCCGGGCCAGGTGAAGGACAGCAGTCCGACGCCCGCGAGCCATGCCGCGGACGACACCGACGTGGCCTCCAGCAGCCCCGTACCGTCCGCCGTACGCCGTGAGGGGTTCGCGGCCACGGTCACGACGACCGCGAACTTCTCCTTGGATTCCAGATCGCCACCGGCGGCGTACTCGTTGCGCACCGAGGGCTCGTCCCCGTGTCCGATCGACCCGTGTTCGACGGCCCCGTCGGCCGTCGTGCCGACCTGCATCAGCCAGCGCGGCCCCGTGAAGGCCTCGTCGAGGCCGTACCAGGGGAAGGGCGCACGCAGGTAGCCGTCGACCGTACGCCGGGCGGAGGGGGTCTGTTGTCCATCCTCCGCGGCCGGCGTCTGCGCGACTGCCTGACTCGTCGTCTCCATGTGCCCGGACGCCTCCTCGCTCTAGTCGGACCGGAACGGCCCGCCCCCCTTCGGGCGTACTCGACACGGTCCGCACAACAACTGGGCAGCATAACCACACCGCTGCGAGCAGCAGGGAAACCGCCCGGCGCGTGGGCCGCACGGGCGCCCGGTTCAGGCCGTAGACAGCCCGACCGGAGTATGAAACGCGTCACGCGCCCAGGGGCGGCGCCCCTGAGCAGGTCGCTCAGGTGGCGTCCGCGTCGAAGGGCGGCCGGTCGTCCGGGGCGGACGGCTCGGGCTTCTTCGTCATGTCGATGCGGCCGCCGGAGGAACCGGCGGAGCCCGTGGACGAAGCCGAGGAGGGGTCGGCGTCACGGCTGTGGACGGCGTCGGTGACCTCGGCCATCTCCTTCTTCAGGTCGAAGCCGTTGCGGATCTCCTTGAGCCCCAGGTCCTCGTTGTCCAGCTGCTTGCGGATGAACGTCTTGGGGTTGAGGTCCTCGAACTCGAAGTCCTTGAACTCCGGGCCCAATTCCTGCCGGATGTCGTTCTTGGCGCTCTCCGAGAACTCACGGATCTTCCGGATGGTGCGCGTCACGTCCTGGATGACCTTGGGGAGCTTGTCCGGACCGAAGACGAGCACGGCAAGGACGATGAGCGTCACCAGCTCGAGTGGCCCTATGTCATTGAACACCTGAAGCTCCTTGCGATGTCCTCGGTCCTCGGTCCTCGGCCCTCGTGGTCGGTGCGGGTCTTGCCGTGGTCCGGGCCGGATCCACGGTACCCGGCGATCCAGTCCGACCGGTACTGTGCCGGGACCTCCGGGTGCGGGAGGTGGGAGCGCTTTCCCGATTGTTTGCCTTGTCGGTCCCTCGTGGACCTGTTGCGGCGAATCCGCGCGTCACGGACCTCATGTCTCAGCCACCGGAGGATCCGAGGACGAGCGAGACCTTCCGCTCCTTGCCACCCCGCTCGACGGTCAGCTCCAGCCGGTCGCCGGGGCGGTGCGCCCGGGTCTTGACGATCAGTTCCTCGCCGGAGTGCACCCGCAGGCCGTCGACCTCCGTGATGACGTCACCCGCCTTGATCCCGGCCTTGGCGCCCGGACCGCCGGCGGTGACCGGCGCGCCGCCCTCTCTGCCCTCGGCGGCGACGCGGGCACCGTCGCCCGTGTAGTCCATGTCGAGGGTGATGCCGATGACCGGGTGGGTCGCCTTCCCCGTGTTGATCAGCTCTTCGGCGACGCGTTTGCCCTGGTTGATCGGTATGGCGAAGCCGAGGCCTATCGAACCGGCCCGGCCGCTGTCCTGCCCGGAGCCGCCGCTCTCCGCCGAGCGGATGGCCGAGTTGATGCCGATGACCCGGGCCCGGGCGTCGAGCAGGGGCCCGCCGGAGTTGCCCGGGTTGATGGGCGCATCGGTCTGCAGCGCGTCGACGTACGACACATCGCTGCCGTCGCCCTTCTCACCGCCGGCCGTGATGGGCCGCTGCTTGGCGCTGATGATGCCGGAGGTGACGGTGCCGGCCAGGTCGAAGGGGGCGCCGATGGCCACGACCGGGTCGCCCACCTGCACGTTGTCCGAGTTGCCGAGGGGCAGCGGGGTGAGTCCGCTGACGCCCTTCACCTTCACGACGGCCAGGTCGTAGCCGCTGTCCCGGCCGATGACCTCGGCCTTGGCGGTCTGCCCTCCGTTGAAGGTCACGGTGATCTCGCCGCCCGAGCCGGCGGGCTGCACGACGTGGTTGTTGGTGAGGATGTGTCCGCGGGTGTCGAGCACGAAGCCCGTCCCCGTGCCCTGCTCGTCGGCGCCGCTGACGTGCAGGGTGACCACGCTGGGCAGGGCCCGCCCGGCGATCCCGGCCACACTGTCCGCGTCCCGGGCGGTGGTCTCCTTCCCGGCCTGCGGCAGCTCGACGGTCCCGACGCCGCCGTTGCGCTCCAGGTACGTCCCGACGGCGCCGCCGATGCCCCCGGACACGACCGCGAGCAGTACGGCACCGAGCACGAGCGACTTCCTGCCCCGCCTGCGGCGCTGCTCCGTGCTGAGCACGGCGGCGCCGTTCTGCTGGAGGGGCCCTTGTCCCCCGGCGGCGGTGGGAGCCGCCCATGGGTCGTAGCGCTGCCAGGGGTCGGCGGCCGGGGCGGGTGCCGGAACACCGGCGTAGGGCGGTGCGGCCGGGGCGGGTGCAGGGGTGCCGGTGTGTGTCTCGCCCGGCCCGTGCGCGGCAGTGGGGCTGTCGCTGAGACAC
>NZ_JAKEIO010000145.1 GCF_021474405.1 [Streptosporangium] indianense | reverse complement strand
CCGCAGGCCCCCGGTGCACCCCCCGGCGCCCCTGGTACGCCCGGTGCGCAGCCGATGCCGCCCGGGATGGTGCCCGGGATGCCGGGAGCGGTGCCTCCCGGTGTGCCGCCGGGCGCGATGCCGCCGGGTGCCGTGCCCCCCGGTGCGGTGCCGCCGCCCGGTCCCGGGCAGCCTCCGGCGTACGGCTATCCGCAGCAGCCCACCGGGCAGCCGACCGTCGGCCCCGGCTACCAGGCCGTGCTGCGCTACCGCGCGCAGGACGGTTCCGAGCAGCAGCTGATCCGGCGTTCGGCGCCGGGCACGCCGCACCCGGAGTGGCAGATCTTCCATGAGCTGCGGGCCATGAACGTGCCCCCGGACCAGGTGCTGGAGCTGCACACCGAGCTGGAGTCGTGCGAGCTGCCGGGTGCTTACTGCGCACGGATGATCCGGGAGCAGTGGCCGCAGGCGCGCATCACGAGCATCGCGCCGTACGGCACGGACCACGCGAGCCGGCAGCAGGGCATGCAGCAGCTGCTGGCCCACCAGGGCGAGTTGCACCAGGTCGCGGACGGCCCGGCGCGTCCGGCTCCGGTGCGTGCCCCGCTGCCGCCGGTGCAGGCGGCTCCGCCGATTCCGCCGGAGGCCATCGGGCAGGAGCTGGGCGCGGCGTTCGGGCCGGGCGTGTTCCGGTTCGAGCAGGCCGCCGTGTCGCGGCAGGGTGTGCCGCCGATCGTGGCGCACACGCTGGTGGCGGCCGGACTGCCGATGGACATGGGCCCGTTCTTCTGGGCGCAGGCCCAGCCGGGGCGGCCCGTTCCGACGCTGGCGGAGCTGGCGGCCGAGCGGGGTGTGCAGCCGGCCTCGGACGCGGGCTCCTACCTGGTGATGGGCAGCGACTTCGGCAAGGCGATCTGCGTGCAGTACGGCACGGCGAACATCGTGGCCGTGCCGGTGGAGGCCGGGCCGGGCGGGGCGCCGGTGCCGCCGCAGTTCGTGAACACCGGGCTGCCGGAATTCGCCCGCTGCCTCGCCCTGCTGGGGCGGATGTGGCGGCTGCGGTTCGGGCTGAACCAGGAGCAGGCGGGCCGCTGGACCGTCGACTTCCAGGCCCAGCTCGCCGCGCTCGACCCGGCGGCGCTGGGATCGCCGGAGAGCTGGTGGTCGGTCCTGCTGGAGCAGATGTGGGACGGGCTGCTGTGATGCGTCGCCGCTGAGGCGGTGCCGCCGACGGGCCTCGGGGAGCCGGGTCCGGTCGTTCGCGCGACCGGGCCCGGCTCTTTCGTGCCCGCGTGAGGAACCTGCGCGCCGGGCTGTCACATCTCCGCCCGCCGTTCCGTCAGTGCAGGGACAGCGAAGCACCGCGGACCCAGAAGGCAGATCTTGCAGGCAACGCGCCCTTCTTCTCGGACGCCGAGCGCGCCGCGCTGAAGCTGACCGAGGCGATGACGAGGCTGTCCGACCTCTCAGGGGAGCCGGTGCCGGACGCGCTGTGGGCCGAGGTGGCCGCCCACTTCGACGAGAGGGAACTCTCTGCTCTCCGGGCCCGTGACCCGCGTGCGGAGTGTCGCGTTATGCACACTTCCGTCTGATCCACCAAGATGTGCGCGAAACCATCCCATTTCTAGCGCGACTTCACGTTCTGTGGTGGAGAGGGGTCCGGATGAGCGGCGCGACGGTGTCCCCGCACGGTTTCACGGCCGTGCGGGGACGCGGCTACCGTCCCGAGCAGGTCGACCTGTACGCCGAGACCCTCTGCGCGGACCGGGACGCCGCCTGGGAGAGGGCGGCCCGGCTGACGGTGCTCGCCCGGCGGATGGACGAGGAACTGGGGCGGCTGCGCGAGGCCGTGGCCCGGCTGGCCCCGCAGACGTACGAGACCCTCGGGGAACGGGCGCAGCAGCTCTTCGCACTCGGCGAGGAGGAGGCCGCCGCCGTACGGGAGGGGGCGTGCCGGGAGGCGCGGCACCTCGTCGACGGGGCGCGGGCGTCCGCGGCCGAGGTGCGCGAGTCCGCCCGGGCGCAGGCCGATGCCGTGCGCGCCGACGCCGACGAGCGGGCCCGGCAGCGGCTGCTCGCCGCCCAGGCCGAGGCCGACGAGATCCGGGGCGCGGCCCGGCGCGAGGCGCAGGAGGAGCGGGGCGAGGCCCTGGCCGCGTTGCGGGAGATGCGGCAGCGCACCTCCGGGATGCTGGCCGAGCAGGACAAGGAGCGCGCCGAGCGGTGGGCGCGGACGGAGCGGGAGGAGACCGCCCGAGGGGCGGAGCTCGACGCGCGTGACGAGGTGGCGCTGTCGGGCGCCCAGGACGCGCTGTCCGAGGCGGAGCAGGCCCTCGCCGACGCGGAGGACTCTGCCCGCCAGGTGGAGGAGGAAGCCCGGGCCCGTGCGGCGGAACAGGTCGCCCGGGCCCACGAGCAGGTGGAAGCGGTCGAGAAGGAGACCGACCGCCTTCTCCGCGCACACACCGCACAACGCGACGAGACCCTCGCCCACATCGCCCACGTCCACGACAGCCTGACGGCGTGGGTGGGCCGGGTGGCGGCGGAGTGACACCGACGACCGCTTGAGGGGAGGGGGGAGCGGGCGACCTCGCGGACAGCCGGCCGGCATGCCCCCCTGCCTCGGCCCGCCGCCCGAGGTGCCACCGGTCCGGGCCGCGCGCCGGGACCGAAGTCCGCGCCGCCCGGGGACATGCCGCCGCCATCACCACCTCGGGCGGCGGGTGGCCGGACCGGTCGGAGGCGGACATGCCGCCGCCGTCACCACGACCGCCGCCGTCACCACCGCCGCCGTCACCACCGCGGGCGACAGGCGGCCGGGTTGGTCCAGGTGGGACGTGCCTCCGTCGTCACCGTCGGGAGCGGGGGCCAGGTAGGTCGAGCCGTTGGCCGGTTCAGGCCCGTCCGCCCCCGCTCGGCGGCACGGCGGATCGTGGCGGTCGCCGTGCCGTCCGGGTCAGTGGTCCCTGCGTGCCGCTCCCGCCAGGATCCAGCCCTCCACCGCCTCGTACTGGTGGCGTTGTTCCTCCGACTTCCGCCGGCCGGACGCGACCGTGCCCAGCCAGCCGCAGGCGAAGCCCAGAGGGATGGAGAGCAGGCCCGTGGTGGTGAACGGGAACCAGTTGAAGTCGGCCTCGGGGAAGGCCGAGACGGGTGAGCCGGAGACCAGGTTGGTGCCCGGCATCAGCAGCAGGACGGCAAGGGAGCCGCCGATGAGGGTGCTGAGCAGGCCCGTTCGCGTGTAGCGGCGCCAGAACAGGCTGTAGACCAGCGCGGGCGCGATGGCCGAGGCCCCCAGGCAGAAGGACAGCGTCACCAGCGGCTGCAGGCTGCGGTGCTGGACCTGGGTGGCCAGGAGGACCGCGGGAAGGCCCACGGCCAGGGCCGACAGCCGCGCCACCGTCATCTCGCGGCGCGGTGACATCTCCTGCACCCGGGCCGCGAACACGTCGTGCGCCAGGGAGTTGGCGCAGGCCAGGATCATTCCGGCGACGGAGGCGAGCAGCGTGAGGAAGACCGCCGTCGTGATGGTCGTGAACAGGAACGTCTCCGCCGACGACACGTCCGCGCCGAACGCCGCCTGCGAGCCCAGCAGGTACGCCGTGTTGCCCTGCGGGTCGACCTGCGCGATCAGTTCCCGTCCGACCAGCGCGGTCGCTCCGAACCCGACGACCGTGATGACGAGCACGAACAGGGCCACACCCGACACCGCCCAGGACATCGAGCGGCGCACCTGCCGGGCACTGGAGGCCGTGTACATGCGCATGGTGACGTGCGGCAGGACGCCGCCCCCGAGGACGACCGTCAGCTGTGCGGTGATCATGTCCAGTTCGGGGCTGGGGCCGCCGGCGAACTGCAGGCCCGAGGAGAGGAACGCCGAGCCCACGCCGCTGTTCCGGGCGGCGGCGCCGAACAGCGCTCCCGGGTCCCAGTCGAACCGGTTCAGGATCAGCACCGCGACGACCATGCCGGAGCCGAGCAGCATCACGATCTTCAGGATCTGGATGAGGGCGGTGCCCTTCATCCCGCCGATCGCCGCGTAGCTGATCATCAGCACGCCCACGCCGATGATGCAGCCGGTCTGCAGGGACTCGCCGGAGAAGCCGAGGATGAACGCCATCAGCTGCCCGGTCCCCGCCAACTGCACCAGCATCAGCGGCAGCAGCGCCGCCAGGGTCACCGCGCAGGCCGCGATGCGGACACCGCGTCCCGGCATCCGGCGGGTCAGCGCGTCGCCCATGGTGAACCGGCCCGCGTTGCGCAGTGGTTCGGCCAGCAGGAACATCATGAGCATCAGCGACAGTGCCGTGCTCAGCGCCAGCACGACACCGTCGTAGCCGAACAGCGCGATGACGCCGCCGGTGCCGAGGACGGTCGCGGCGGAGATGTAGTCGCCGGCGATCGCCAGGCCGTTGCGCATGGGCGACAGGGAGCTGTAGCCGGTGTAGAACTCGTCCAGGTCGTCCCGGTCCGGGCCCGTCATCACGCACAGCAGCAGCGTGACCGTGGCGACGGCGGAGAAGCCGACCAGGGACATCGTCTGGGCGTTACCGCTGAAATCGGTGGTCACCGGGTGCCCTCCCGCTTCGCGTCCAGCTCGGCATGCCGGCGTATGCGGTCCGCGATCGGGTCGACGCGGTGGCGGGCCGTCTGCTCGTACAGGGCGATCGCCAGCCAGGTCACGGGGACCTGGAGGAGCGCGAGCAGCAGTCCGGTGGGCAGGCCGTCGGTGACGCTGCTCGTCATGAACGACGGCGCGAACGCCGACAGGATCAGGAAGAGGACGAAGTAGCCGAGGGCGGTGAGCGTGGCCACGCGCCGCTGCCAGCGGTAGGCGCTGCGCAGGAGCCGCAGGTCGCTGTGCTGCCCCAGCGCGGCGTGCCGCTGGGGACGCCGGCCGGCCGCTTCGGGCTCCTCCTGCGGTGCCCAGGGGTAGGTGTGGTACGTGTACGGGTCGTAGGACGCGGGTGGATCGGGTGGTCGGTACGGGTGGGGCGGGGACGAGTCGTAGGACATCCCGGTGCTCCTTGCGAGGGTTGTTTCCGGTGCGGCGGACCGCAGGGAGGTGGGGGGCGGGAGCCACGCACGCTACTTCGGGGCAGGGGTCCGGCGCGAGGGTTTGGACAAACTGATCGGTCGGTATCCACTTACCTTTCCGACCTCGGGTGTTACTCGCGTTGACTCGTTCTTCTCGCAGCTCGTGGCGTTTCGGGCGAGGTGGGTCGGCGTCACGGACACCGGCACTTCGGTGCCGTCGTCGGGCGCCGCCCGGAAGGCCGGTCGCCGACCGGTCCGGTGCGGTTCCGAACGGCCCGCGCGCACACCGAAGTTGATGTCAGGGGCCGTCGGGGGATGCGTCGAGGAGCCGGCGCTCACAGCGGACCCCCGGTCGTCCATCCACCGTCGTGTTCTCCACCCGTGTGAAGCCGCTGCGGGTCAGGACCCTCAGGGACGCCGCGTTGTCCAGGGTCGTGACCGCGGTCAGGGACGTCAGGCCGTAGTCGGTGACGGCCAGTCGGCACACCTGCGCGACCGCCGCCGTCGCCACGCCCCGGCCGGCGGCCCGCTGCCCGACGCGGTAGCCGAGTTCGGCGCTGCCGTCCACCAGGTCCATCAGATTCACGCGGCCGATCAGCTCGCCGTCCTCCGCCAGGACCACGTGGAAGCGGCACACGCGCGCGTGCTGCTCGTCGAGGAGTGCCCGAAGGCGCGCGGCGAACCCCGCCGCCGTGAAGAAGGCGTCCCCGCGGTCCGGCACCGTGCGGGCGAACCAGGCCCGGTTCTCCCGCTCGAAGGCCAGCAGTGCCTCCGCGTGCTCCGCCCCCAGGGGCTCCAAGGTGACCATGGGCGCGAGGATACGGACGTTCAGTCGTTCAGCACGGGGAATTTCCGGGGCGCGAGGAACAGCAGCACCAGGAACGCCAGGGCCGCCGCGCACGCCGCTCCCAGGTAGACCGCGTGCACCGCGTCGGCGATGGCCCGCCGGGTCGCCTCCGGCGCGCCGCCCGAGTCGAGCGCCCGCGTCACCGAGTCCAGGTCGCCCGCACCGCCGAGCCGTGCGGCCAGCACCCCGTTGGCGACCGCACCGAACACCGCCGCGCCGACCGTCTGGCCGGTCTGGCGGCAGAACAGCACGGACGCCGTCGTGGTGCCGCGCTCCGCCCATCCCACCGTCGACTGCACCCCGACGATGAGCGGCAGCTGGAACAGGCCCAGTGCGGCGCCGAGCAGCAGCATCAGCAGCGTCGGCTGCCACGCCTGCCCGGGGTAGGGCAGGAAGGGGAACGCGAAGAGGATCAGGGCGGCCGTGCCGATGCCCAGCATCGCCGTGTTGCGGAAGCCGATCCTGCGGTACACATGCTGGCTCAGGGCCGCCGACACCGGCCAGCTCAACGTCCACACGGACAGCACGAATCCGGCGGCCACGGGCGCGAGACCCAGCACCGACTGGGCGTACGTGGGCAGGAAGACCGACGGGGCGACCATCAGCAGACCCAGCGCGCCCAGGGCCAGGTTGACCGCGGCGATCGTACGGCGCCGCCACACCCAGCCCGGGATGATCGGGTCCGCGGCCCGGCGCTCCACCAGCACCACGACCGCCACCAGGGCGAGCCCCGCGCCGAACAGCGCCAGGGAGGGCGCCGACAGCCACGGCCACGCCACTCCGCCCTGCACCAGCGCCGTGAGCAGCACCCCGCCGCTGGCGAACACCGCGAGTGCGCCCGCCCAGTCCACGCGCGCGTGCCCGGAGGCCTGCCGCTCCGGCTCGTGCAGGTGACGGACGATCAGCCACAACGCGACCGCGCCGATCGGCAGATTGATCAGGAAGATCCACCGCCAGTCCGCGTACGCGGCGAGCACTCCGCCCAGGCCCGGCCCGGCGACCGCGGACACGGCCCACACCGTGGACAGCTTCGACTGGATCCTGGGGCGCTCCTTCAGCGGATACAGGTCCGCGGCGAGGGTCTGCACGGTCCCCTGGAGCGCGCCGCCGCCCAGCCCCTGCACGACCCGGAACGCGATGAGCGCCCCCATGTTCCAGGCCAGCGCGCACAGCAGGGACCCGAGCAGGAACAGCACCGAGCCCGCTATGAGCACCGGTTTGCGGCCGAAGGTGTCGGAGAGCCTGCCGTACACCGGCAGGGTGACGGTCACGGCCAGCAGATAGCCGGAGAACAGCCAGGAGAAGACGGAGAAGCCGCCGAGGTCCCCGACGATCTGCGGAACGGCGGTCGAGACGATGGTCGCGTCGAGCGCCGCCAGCGCCATCGACAGCATCAGCGCCGCGACGACGGCTCCGCGCCGGCCGGCCGTGGCGGAACGTGCGGCCTCGCGTGCCGTGGAACGGGTACTGCCCACCCCGGTGCCCTCCCCTCGGCCCCGGCCGCGCCCGCGCCATGGGTCCCGTCGTATGTCTGCCCCTTGCACCTACCTGCCGCGGACAGCTTCCCACTTGACCTTGACGCGGCGGGAGGGTGGAGCCTGAGTGGGCCGACGGGTGGAGCGAACCCTGAGACGGCCTCCACCCATCGGTGGAGTGCCCCTAGGGGTACCTCCGTACTACGACCTGGTGAGGGTTCGTACCGACGGAGGACGAGACGGCGAGGGCGCCTTCCTTAACCTGGCTTTACGCCGCCGGGGGGCGGTACGGACACCGGCGGGGGTGGGGTTTTCCACAGCAAAAGACTGCGCTGCACACCAGGGCGCGGGACCCCTCCCCACCGAGAGACTGACGCACGTCGGACGGATTCCTGATCCGGCACCGCACACGACGGCTGCCGATGGGGCGACCGTCTTCACCATCTGCTGACCGATATAGGAGACATACCGTGACTTCGGCTGTGACCATTCCCAGGCACGGGGGTACTGGAGGGCGTACGGCCGTTGCCGCACGGGCGCGGCAGGTCGTGAAGGCGTACGGGTCCGGTGAGACCCGGGTCGTCGCCCTCGATCATGTCGACGTGGACATCGCACGCGGCCAGTTCACCGCGATCATGGGCCCCTCGGGGTCCGGCAAGTCCACCCTCATGCACTGCCTGGCCGGCCTCGACACCGTGACGGGCGGCCAGATCTACCTCGACGACACCGAGATCACCGGTCTGAAGGACAAGAAGCTCACGCAACTGCGCCGGGACCGGATCGGGTTCATCTTCCAGGCGTTCAACCTGCTGCCGACGCTGAACGCGATCGAGAACATCACGCTGCCCATGGACATCGCGGGCCGCAAGCCGGACAAGCAGTGGCTGGCGCGGGTCGTGGAGACGGTCGGGCTCGCCGAACGCCTCAAGCACCGGCCCACCCAGCTGTCCGGCGGCCAGCAGCAGCGCGTCGCCGTGGCCCGGGCCCTCGCCGCCCGGCCCGAGATCATCTTCGGGGACGAGCCGACCGGCAACCTCGACTCCCGCGCCGGCGCCGAGGTTCTCGGCTTCCTGCGCCGGTCCGTCGACGAGCTGGGCCAGACCATCGTGATGGTCACCCACGACCCGGTGGCGGCCAGTTACGCGGACCGGGTGCTGTACCTCGCCGACGGCCGCATCGTCGACGAGATGTTCAAGCCGACCGCGGACGCCGTGCTCGACCGCATGAAGGACTTCGACGCCCGGGGGCGCACGTCATGACCGTCATGAAGACCTCGATGCGCAACTTCGTCGCGCACAAGGGGCGGATGGCGCTCTCCGCGATCGCCGTCCTGCTGTCGGTCGCCTTCGTCTGCGGCACGCTCGTCTTCACGGACACCATGTCGACCACGTTCGACAAGCTCTTCGCGGCGACCTCCTCCGATGTGACGGTGAGCGCCAAGGGCGCCTCCGACACCGGGGAGACGACCTCCGACAACGGCAAGCCGCCGGTCATGCCGGCCTCCGTGCTGGGCGAGGTCCGCAAGGCGCAGGGCGTGAAGTCGGCCGAGGGCACGGTGTTCTCCACGTCCGTGACCGTCGTCGACGGCGACAAGGACAACCTGTCGCCCTCCAGCGGCGCCCCGACGATCGTGGGCAACTGGAACGACACCGACGCCCGCACCATGAAGATCACCTCCGGTGCGGCGCCCAAGGGCCCCGACCAGATCATGGTCGACGCCGACACCGCCGACAAGCACAACCTGAAGCTCGGCGACGAGATCGGCGTGATCAGTGCGGTCGGCACGCACGAGGCGAAGATCTCCGGCATCGCCGACTTCACCGTCACCAACCCCGGCGCCGCGATCTTCTACCTCGACACCGAGACCGCCCAGCAGGCCCTGGTCGGCGAGAGCGACGTCTACACCAACGTGAACGTCACCGCGGCCGCCGGCGTCAGCGACGCACAGCTGAAGAAGAGCGTCCGAGCCGAACTCGGCGCCGGATTCCAGGTGAAGACGGCCAAGGAGACCGCCGACGCCAACCAGAAGGACGTCGCGAGCTTCATGAACGTCATGAAGTACGCGATGCTCGGCTTCGCCGGGATCGCCTTCCTCGTCGGCATCTTCCTGATCATCAACACCTTCTCCATGCTGGTCGCCCAGCGCACCCGCGAAATCGGCCTGATGCGGGCCATCGGCTCCTCCCGCAAGCAGGTCAACCGCTCCGTGCTGGCCGAGGCGCTGCTGCTCGGCGTCGTCGGATCGGTGCTCGGCGTCGCCGCGGGCGTCGGCCTCGCCGTCGGCCTGATGAAGGTCATGGGCACGGTGGGCATGGAACTGTCCACCGACGACCTGACCGTCGCCTGGACGACCCCCGTGGTCGGCCTCGTCCTCGGCGTGGTCGTCACCGTCCTGGCCGCCTACCTGCCCGCCCGGCGCGCCGGCAAGATCTCCCCGATGGCCGCCCTGCGCGACGCGGGAGCCCCCGCGGACGCCAAGGCCGGCTGGATCCGGGCCGCGATCGGCACCGTCCTCACCGGCACCGGCGGCTTCGCGCTGTACCTCGCGGCCGCTGCCGACAAGGCCAAGGACGGCTCGATGTGGCTCGGCCTCGGCGTGGTGCTGTCGCTGATCGGTTTCGTCGTCATCGGCCCGCTGCTCGCCGGCGCCGTGGTCCGCGTGCTGGGCGCCGTCCTGCTGCGCATGTTCGGCCCCGTCGGCCGCATGGCCGAGCGCAACGCCCTGCGCAACCCGCGCCGCACCGGCGCGACCGGCGCCGCCCTGATGATCGGCCTCGCCCTGGTGGCGTGCCTGTCCGTGGTCGGCTCCTCCATGGTGGCGTCCGCCACCGACCAGCTCGACAAAACCGTCGGCACGGACTTCATCATCCAGCACGACCGCGGCCAGCTGATCACCCCGCAGGCCGTCGAGGCCGCCAAGTCCGCACCGGACGTCGAGCGGGTCACCGAGTACAAGCAGGGCGAGGCCGACTTCACCACCCCCGACGGCAAGACGCTCAAGGACACGTCGATCACCGCGGCCGACCCGTCGTACGCGACCGACCTGCGCACCGAGACCGTCGCCGGCAAGCTCCCCGACGCCTACAAGCCCGACTCGATGTCGGTCCACGAGAAGTTCGCGAAGGACCACGGCATCACCCTCGGGTCCAAGATCAAGGTCGCCTTCAAGGACGGCTCCGCGGCCGACCTGACCGTACGGGCGATCACCAGCAGCGACGTCGTGATCGACGCCGGCGCGATGTACACCTCCATCTCGACGATGGCCAAGTACGTCCCGGCCGACAAGATGCCGCTGGACTCGCTGGTCTTCGCCAGCGCCAAGGAGGGGCAGCAGGACGCCGCCTACACGTCCCTGAAGTCGGCGCTGCACGACTACCCGCAGTACGTCGTGCGCGACCAGACCGACTACAAGGACGCCCTGAAGGACCAGATCGGGCAGCTGCTCAACATGATCTACGGCCTGCTGGCCCTGGCGATCATCGTCGCCGTCCTCGGTGTGGTGAACACCCTGGCCCTGTCGGTGGTGGAGCGCACCCGGGAGATCGGCCTGATGCGGGCGATCGGCCTCTCCCGCCGCCAGCTGCGCCGCATGATCCGCATGGAGTCCGTCGTCATCGCCCTCTTCGGTGCCCTGCTGGGCCTCGGTCTGGGCATGGGCTGGGGCGCCACCGCGCAGCAGCTGCTCGCCCTGGAGGGCATGGGCGTCCTGGACATCCCCTGGCCGACGATCATCGGCGTCTTCATCGGCTCGGCGTTCGTGGGCCTGTTCGCCGCCCTGGTCCCGGCGTTCCGGGCGGGCCGGATGAACGTCCTCAACGCCATCGCGACGGAGTAGCGGGCCGTCGCCGAGAACCACCGCACACGGGGGTTGCGGGGGACCCGGCGCCGGGAAGTCCGGTCCAGGACTTTCCGGCGCCGGGTGCTGTGCTGCCGCCTTCGCGGAGCGATGAAGGCACGTCACACCGGGGGCGTCATCCACAGCCCCGCCGCCCGGCCGTGCGTCGTCGTACGCTGGAGACCCCCCGGCCCGCGGCGCGCGTCGGGCCCGTGGTGTTGCCCACCCCCCTGGACGGAAAGCCCCCGAATGAGCCTGCACGGTCTGCTCGACGCCGTAGTCAAGGACGCCGCCCTCGCCGAAGCGATCAGGGCGGCCGCAGACGGCAACCGCATGCACGTCGACCTGGTCGGACCCCCTGCCGCCCGCCCCTTCGCGGTCGCCGCCCTGGCCCGGGAGACCGGCCGCCCGGTGCTGGCGGTCACGGCGACGGGCCGTGAGGCGGAGGACCTGGCCGCGGCCCTGCGCTCCCTGCTGCCCCCCGAGGGGGTCGTGGAGTACCCGTCCTGGGAGACGCTCCCGCACGAGCGGCTCAGCCCCCGCAGCGACACCGTGGGCCGCCGCCTGGCCGTGCTGCGCCGACTGGCCCACCCGCGCCCCGACGACCCCGAGACCGGCCCCGTCTCGGTCGTCGTCGCACCCGTCAGATCCGTGCTCCAGCCGCAGGTCAAGGGCCTCGGAGACCTGGAGCCGGTCGCCCTGAGGACGGGCCGGAGCGCGGACCTGGAGCAGGTCGTCGACGCCCTCGCGGCCGCCGCCTACGCGCGCGTGGAGCTCGTCGAGAAGCGCGGCGAGTTCGCTGTGCGCGGCGGCATCCTCGACGTGTTCCCGCCCACCGAGGAACACCCCCTGCGTGTCGAGTTCTGGGGCGACGACGTCGAGGAGATCCGCTACTTCAAGGTTGCCGACCAGCGCTCCCTGGAGGTCGCCGAGCACGGCCTGTGGGCGCCGCCCTGCCGCGAGCTGCTGCTCACCGAGGACGTCCGCACCCGCGCGGCCGCCCTGGCCGAACAGCACCCCGAGCTCGGCGAACTGCTCGGCAAGATCGCCGAGGGCATCGCCGTCGAGGGCATGGAGTCCCTCGCGCCCGTCCTCGTCGACGACATGGAGCTGCTGCTCGACGTGCTGCCCAAGGGCGCCATGGCCGTCGTCTGCGACCCGGAGCGGGTGCGCACGCGCGCGTCGGACCTCGTGGCCACCTCGCAGGAGTTCCTCCAGGCCTCCTGGGCGGCCACCGCCGGCGGCGGCGAGGCGCCCATCGACGTCGGCGCGGCCTCCCTGTGGTCCATCGCGGACGTCCGGGACCGGGCCCGCGAGCTGGACATGATGTGGTGGTCGGTCTCGCCGTTCGCCGCTGACGAGGAGCTCACCGAGAGCTACGGCGCCGACGCCGCGGGGGACACCCTCAAGCTGGGCATGCACGCCCCGGAGACCTACCGCGGCGACACCGCCAAGGCCCTCGCCGACACCAAGGGCTGGCTCGCCGACGGCTGGCGCGCCGTGTTCGTCACCGAGGCCCACGGCCCGGCGGCCCGTACGGTCGAGGTGCTGGGCGGCGAGGGCATCGCGGCCCGCCTCGACTCCGACCTCGCCGAGATCTCCCCGTCCGTCGTGCACGTGGCGTGCGGCTCGATCGACCACGGCTTCGTCGACCCCGCCCTCCGACTCGCCGTCCTGACCGAGACGGACCTGTCGGGCCAGAAGGCGTCCGGCCGCGAGGGCGCCCGCATGCCCGCGCGCCGCCGCAAGACCATCGACCCGCTCACCCTGGAGCCGGGCGACTACATCGTCCACGAGCAGCACGGCGTGGGCCGCTACATCGAGATGGTGCAGCGCACCGTGCAGGGCGCCACCCGCGAGTACCTGGTCGTCGAGTACGCGCCCGCCAAGCGCGGCCAGCCCGGCGACCGCCTCTACATCCCCACCGACCAGCTGGAGCAGATCACCAAGTACGTCGGCGGCGAGGCCCCCACCCTGCACCGCCTCGGCGGCGCCGACTGGACGAAGACCAAGGCCCGCGCGAAGAAGGCCGTCAAGGAGATCGCCGCCGACCTCATCAAGCTGTACAGCGCGCGCATGGCCGCCCCCGGGCACGCCTTCGGGGCGGACACCCCCTGGCAGCGCGAACTGGAGGACGCCTTCCCCTACGCGGAGACGCCCGACCAGCTCACCACCATCGCCGAGGTCAAGGAAGACATGGAGAAGACGGTCCCGATGGACCGCCTGATCTGCGGCGACGTCGGCTACGGCAAGACCGAGATCGCGGTCCGCGCCGCCTTCAAGGCCGTCCAGGACGGCAAGCAGGTGGCCGTCCTGGTGCCCACGACGCTGCTGGTGCAGCAGCACTTCGGGACCTTCAGCGAGCGCTACGCGCAGTTCCCGGTCAACGTGAAGGCCCTGTCCCGCTTCCAGACCGACACCGAGGCGAAAGCGGTCCTGGAGGGCCTGCGCGAGGGCTCCGTCGACATCGTCATCGGCACGCACCGCCTGTTCTCCTCCGAGACGAAGTTCAAGGACCTGGGCCTGGTCATCGTCGACGAGGAGCAGCGTTTCGGCGTCGAGCACAAGGAGCAGCTGAAGAAGCTCCGCGCGAACGTCGACGTGCTGACGATGTCCGCGACCCCCATCCCCCGGACCCTGGAGATGGCGGTCACCGGCATCCGCGAGATGTCGACGATCACCACCCCGCCGGAGGAGCGCCACCCGGTGCTCACCTTCGTCGGCCCCTACGAGGAGAAGCAGATCGGCGCCGCGATCCGCCGTGAACTGCTGCGCGAGGGCCAGGTCTTCTACATCCACAACCGCGTCGAGTCGATCGACCGCGCGGCGGCCCGGCTGCGCGAGATCGTCCCCGAGGCGCGCATCGCCACCGCCCACGGGCAGATGTCGGAACAGGCCCTGGAGCAGGTCGTCGTCGACTTCTGGGAGAAGAAGTTCGACGTGCTGGTGTCCACGACGATCGTGGAGTCCGGCATCGACATCTCCAACGCCAACACCCTGATCGTGGAGCGCGGCGACAACTTCGGGCTCAGCCAGCTCCACCAGCTGCGCGGCCGGGTGGGACGCGGCCGCGAGCGCGGCTACGCCTACTTCCTCTACCCGCCGGAGAAGCCGCTGACCGAGACCGCGCACGAGCGGCTCGCGACCATCGCCCAGCACACGGAGATGGGCGCCGGCATGTACGTGGCGATGAAGGACCTGGAGATCCGCGGCGCGGGCAACCTGCTCGGCGGCGAGCAGTCCGGTCACATCGCGGGCGTCGGCTTCGACCTGTACGTGCGGATGGTCGGCGAGGCCGTGGCGGACTACCGGCGCCAGCTGGAGACCGGTGAGATCGAGGAGGAGCCGCCGCTCGAGGTGAAGATCGAGCTGCCGGTCGACGCGCACGTCCCGCACGACTACGCGCCGGGTGAGCGCCTGCGCCTCCAGGCGTACCGGGCCATCGCCTCCGCCAATTCGGAGGAGGACATCAAGGCGGTCCGCGAGGAGCTCGTCGACCGCTACGGCAAGCTGCCCGAGCCGGTGGAGAACCTGCTGCTCGTCGCCGGTCTGCGGATGTTCGCGCGGGCGTGCGGGGTCGGCGAGATCGTGTTGCAGGGCACCAACATCCGCTTCGCCCCGGTGGAGTTGCGCGAGTCGCAGGAGCTGCGGCTCAAGCGGCTCTACCCGGGGGCGGTCATCAAGCCGGCGGTCCACCAGGTGCTGGTGCCGCGCCCGAAGACCGCGAAGGTGGGCGGCAAGCCGCTGGTCGGGCGCGAACTGCTGGCGTGGGTCGGGGAGTTCCTGACGTCGGTGCTGGGGTCGTGAGGCACTGAGGGACGGGGGCGGTGCCGCCCCCTCGGTGACCCGGCGGAGGGCGGGGGCGTCACCGACGCCCCCGGGCCTCGCTGAGCGGCCGTCAGGCCACCGGTCCTGTGGTGTGCCGCGGTCGGGCCACCGGTCCTGTGGTGTGCCGCGGTCGGGCCACCGGTCCTGTGGTGTGCCGCGGTCGGGCCACCGGTCGTGCGATGTGCCGCCGTCGGCCCGGCGTAAGGCCTCCGCGAGTCGGTCGCGGACCGCGACCTGCGCTGCGATACGGGCCTCCAGTACCGCCAGACGGTCCGCGGCCACCCGCAGCCCCTTCCCGGAGGCGGGTCCCGCCGTGATGTCGCCGTCCAGGCACGGCAGGAACACCCGTGCGTCGTCGAGCGTCAGCCCCACGTCGAGCAGTTGCCGGATGTTGCGGACGCGCACGGCCGCACCGGCGTCGTACAGGCGGTAGCCGTTCGCGGCCCGCTCGGAGGTGATGAGGCCCGCCTGCTCGTAGTGGCGCAGGGCGCGAGGTGACGTGCCGGTCGCCGCGGCGAGTTCACCGATCCGCAGACGAGCGGCCGGCCTGTGCGCACCAGATGTCGCCCCACGTGGGGACGCACGGCCGGGACGTGGGAAGCCGCCCACGGCAGATGCGTCGGAACCTCCGCGGACGGCGAAGTATGCGCCTTGAGGTCCGATGTGGTCCGAGCCTCTTCCTGGATACCGTGGAACGGGGAACGGGGAACGGGGAACGGGGAACGGGGAACCGGGTACCGGCAACCCGGGCCGGAGCGGAACAGGCAGACAAAGGAGGGGCGCAGGGTGACGCGTCTGAGGGGTGGGGCGGCACTGGCTGTCGCGATGGTGTTCACCGGTTCGGCACTCGCCGGCTGCGAGGGTCTGGTCCCGCCCGCGGACGGCGGCGGACCCTCCGGCTCCGGTGCGGCGGCCGCCGGTGACGGGCGGGCCGTGAACCCGCTGGACAACCCGGACGGAACCAAGCCGGGGCTGGCGGCCATCACGTCCGACGCGGACGAGGAGAGGGCGCGGGCCCTGATCGAGAAGGTGGCGACGAAGGGCCGCGGCCCCAGGACGGGCTACGAGCGCGACAAGTTCGGCTACGCCTGGATGGACTCGGCGCCGCGCGACGTCCCCTTCTCCCACAACGGCTGCGACTCGCGGAACGACCTGTTGAAACGGGACGGGGAGGACCTGCGGTTCCGGTCGGGATCGGACTGCGTCGTCACGTCCATGACGCTGCACGACCCCTACACCGGGAAGGTCATCGAGTGGACCAAGTCCCATGCGATCGAGGTGCAGATAGACCACGTCATGCCGCTCTCGTACGACTGGCAGATGGGCGCCTCCCGCTGGAGCAAGGACAAGCGGGAGTCCATCGCCAACGACCCGCTCAACCTCGTCCCGGTGGACGGCCCGACCAACGGCTCGAAGGGGGACTCCGGCCCGGCGTCCTGGCTGCCCCCGGACAAGCGGATCCGCTGCTCCTACGCGGTGCGCTTCGCCCAGGTGTCCCTGAAGTACGAACTGCCCGTGACGGCACCGGACAAGGAGATGATGCTGAAACAGTGCGGTGGGTGAGCGACCCCGCCCGGCGGTCGGTCGGCCCACCCCGGCCGAGCCGCTGTCCGGCGGCCCGTCGGTGACGACCGGGCCCTGCCCGCCGGGTAATTCGGTTCCGTGCGTTCGGCGCCCCCGCCTACCGTGATCACATGCAGCCGAAGATATCGAGCCTCGCCGACCGCCCGGACATGCTGGAGCGGGTCGTCGGGATGGCCGACAGCTGGCCGGAGTTCGTGATCCAGGACCTCGTGGGCGCAGCCCACTTTCCGCGGATCGCCGCCGAACTCCCGGAGTACGTGCTGTTCGCCGAGGACGAGCAGGGCGAGATCGTGGCGAACGCCTACAGCGTGCCCTTCGCCCTCGGCACCGAACACCGCGGCGGCCGGCTGCCGGCCAACGGCTGGGACGCGGTACTGGTCTGGGCGTTCTCCGACCTCCGGCGCGGTGTCCGGCCCGACACCGTCAGCGCGATCTCGGTCTCCGTCGCCCCGCACGCCCAGGGACGCGGCCTGTCCGGGGTGATGCTCTCGGCCCTGCGCGACAATGCCCGGACCCGCGGCTTCCGTGAGGTCGTCGCACCGGTCCGCCCCAACGGCAAGCACCTGGAACCGCACACGCCCATGGCGGAGTACGCCCACCGCGTCCGCCCCGACGGCCTGCCCCAGGACCCCTGGCTGCGTGTCCACGCCCGGGCCGGAGCCACCGTCGACTCGGTGGCGCCGGCGTCGATGACGGTGGCCGCCCCGCTCGCGGACTGGCGCCGCTGGACCGGCCTGCCCTTCGACACCGACGGCGACATCGAGGTGCCGGGCGCTCTGGTGCCGGTGCGCTGCGAGACGGAGCGCGGATACGCGGTGTACGTCGAGCCCAACGTGTGGATGCGGCACCCCCTGTAGGACGTGACGCGCGCCGCGGCCCACGACCGGGCCGGGGGCGGGCCGTTCGCACGAAGTGATCAGCATGACAACGGTTCGGTACAACCCGTGACCCCTTGTCCGTGTCGGGCTATACGCTCGGATCCTCAACAGGGTCTGTCACTCGCACACCCGTCCCCATCGGTCACACCGGTCCAGGAGCAGTCATGTACGGCCACGGCGCGGCGCCGCCTCCCCGCAGCGCGGCAACGGTCATCTCCCTGCGCGTGCTGTTCGCCGCCGCCGGTTTCCTCACGTGCGGCGTGCTGGCCTGCGTACCGCTGTTCCGCGTGGCCGTCCTGCGCGGCCGGGCCCTCGACTGGGTGCTGGCCTGGGTGAGCCTGCCGCTGTCCATCGTCTGCTTCGCCGTCATCGGCTCCCTGCCGGAGGACGACGTCCGCACCGACATCGCGCTGGCCGTCATCCTGCTGCTCGGGGCGGGCGCCGCCATCTACTTCCTCGTCGTGGACATCGGCCACCACGCCGAGCGGCAAAGGTTCACCGGATACGCCTCGCCCCACGCGGCGACCGTCACCCACACCCCGTACGGCTACCCGCACCCCGCGCCGCCCTACGCCCCGCCGCTCCACAGGCCGAGGAAGCCGACGTCGCCGAGCTTCTTGACGATGCCCCGGTCGACCTCCTCGGCACGGTCCCAGGC
>NZ_JAKEIO010000144.1 GCF_021474405.1 [Streptosporangium] indianense | reverse complement strand
CCCCCCCCCCCCCCGCGGCCCGGGGGGGCGGGCGCGGGTGCCGCGCGGTCGTCGCCGGGCTCGCCGCGGAGCAGGAGCGCACCGCCGAAGCCGAGCACCGCGGCCGCGAGGACGGCCACCGCGACGGCGGCGCGGTGCAACCCGGCTCCCGGGGGCACGGTGTCCGCACGCCGGCGGTGCTCGCGGCCGACGGGCGGGAGTTCCTGCGTCAGGGCCTCCGAACCGGCCGCCTCGGAACGGGTCGCCTCCGAGCCGGGCCTTGGTCGGGCCGCCTTTGGGCCGAACCCTGGCCGGGAGGCCTCCGAGCCCGAGGTGGGTCGGGACGCCTCGGAGCCGGGCCCATGTGCCGGCAGCCCGACGGGCTCGTAGCCGTCGGGTTCGCGGCTGGGTTCCCGGCCGGTCTCCTGCTGGAACTCCCGCATCAGTTCCGCGAGTGCGTCGGTCCGGCGGGGCCGCAGGACGCGGATGGGTTCGAGGACCGGGCCGTCCTGCGGCGGCCGTGGCTCGGACGGTGTCGACACGCTGTTCTCCTTCGTCCGGGCCCGGGGGCACCCGTCTTCGGGGATCGTCCTGATGTTGGTGCCGCGACAGGGCGAACGCCGCCTGCCACGGCATTGGATACGCGGCCACCGCCTCCGGGGTTCAGAGACCGGCTCGGGAAACCGAAAGGCAGAGCACTCAGTACCCCCGGGAGAGTGCACCGAGTGCCATGACCATCCGCCGGGTGCTACGTTCGCGCTCATGAGCTCCGAGAAAGCCGAGGCCGGCTCCGGGAAACCGCCCATGCGGGACGCCTTGGTCGCGGCGGCCTTCCAGCTGTTCCTGGAGCGGGGGTACGAACAGACCACCGTCGACGACATCGTGGCGCTCGCCGGGGTCGGACGGCGCTCGTTCTTCCGTTACTTCCCCTCCAAGGAGGACGTGGTCTTCCCGGACCACGAGCGCTGCCTGGCCGACATGACGGCGTTCCTCGCCGACGGTTCCGACGACGACGAACCCGTGCGGCGGGTCTGCGACGCGGCCCGGCTGGTGCTGCGCATGTACGCCGAGAACCCGACGTTCTCCGTGCAGCGCTACCGCCTCACCAAGCAAGTGCCGGGGCTGCGGGCCTACGAGCTGTCGGTCGTCTGGCGCTACGAGCGGGCTCTCGCAGCCTATCTGCGCCGGCGCTTCCGGGCCCGGCGGGACGGCACCCTGCAGGCCGACGTGATCGCGGCGGCCGTGGTCGCGGCGCACAACAACGCGCTGCGGTCCTGGCTGCGTTCGGACGGGGAGGGCGAGGCGAGTGCGGCGGTCGACCACGCGCTGGCCTACGTGCAGTCGGCGTTCGGCGGGGTGCCGATGCCGCCCGCCGTGGAGCAGCCGGAGGACGTCGTGGTCGTCGTGTCGCGGCGCGGGGCACCGCTGTGGCGGGTGGTGCAGGAGATCGAGACGACGCTGGGGCGGGGCTGAGCCTCCGCAGATTGAGGGAACGGAGTGCCTTTACGAGTGGCACTCAGTGCCATACTCTGTGCTGCGTGCACGGTGGCACGGCGAGCCGCGCACCCGTGTGCGCGAGTGATCGCGTGCGCGGATTCCGGCCGAGGGCAGGGAGTTGACCAGCGTGTACCACTCAGGAAGCGTCACTCAGCAGGCAGCCGGCTCCGCCACGGGTCTGCTCGACCCGAGGGGCCAGGGCTCGGAGGCCATCCTCTACCAGCGCTGCACCTGGTGCGGCACCGCCATGTACCACCGGCTGCTGTGTCCGGTCTGCCGGGGCAGCGAACTGCGCACCGAGCGCGCCGAGGGCACGGGCACGGTGCGCCACTCCACCGTGGTGCACCGCAACACCCCCGCGGCGCGCAACGTCTCCATGATCGAGATGGCCGAGGGCTTCGTGGTGCGCGGCCGGGTGATGGGCCCGCCGATCGGCATCCACAGCGGGGACCGGGTACGGCTGTCCACGGCCAAGGACCCGGTACGCGGCGAGCCGGTCTTCCAGCTCCTGGACGAGCCGTACCGGGCCTGGAGCTGACGCCCCCGGGCGGCCTTTCGCCGCGCACGCGCCGGCCGGTCGTCAGAGGGTGATGCGGATGCCCACGGTGCCGTCCACGCCCCGGCGCAACCGGCTGCCGAGCAGGGTCAGCCGGCCCGTCAGACCGTACTTGCGGGCGATGAGCTGCCGATAGCGCGCGGTGGTGGCCGGGTCGCAGATCTCCGCCGTCGCGGGCACCGGGTCGCCGGTGGGCTTGCCGCGCAGGTCGCAGGGCCCCACCAGCACATCGGCGCGGTTGCGGATCCGCTTCACCTTCCAGGAGTCGGCGGCCGTCCACGCGCCGAGCGCCGCGCCGTCGCGCACCACCCAGACCGGGGTGGCGACCGGCGTGCCGTTCCTGCGGTAACTGGTGATCAGCAGGTACTTTCCCGCGCCGAGTTCGTCCAGCGTCCTGTCGTCCATGGCGGGCAGTGTACGAGCGTACGGCCGCATTCAGCGCAGCGCCGCCGCCATTCTGCGCACGGCCTCGCGAGCACCTCCTTCGACGTCGCCAGGTTGAGGCGGGCGTGGCCGGCGCCGCCCGTGCCGAAGGGGAGGCCGGAGCTGAGGGCCACCCGGCCGCGCTCCAGGAACACGTCGGCCGGGTCGTCGCCGAGTCCGAGTGCGCGGCAGTCGAGCCAGGCCAGGTAGGTGGCGTCGCCCGGGCGGTAGCGGATCGCGGGCAGGTGCTCGGCCAGCAGGTCCGCGAGCAGCCACCGGTTGGTGTCGAGCCCGGCCAGCAGGGCGTCCAGCCAGGCGAGGCCGTCTCGCAGCGCGGCGGTGTGGGCGATGACGGCGACGTGGCTGGGCCCGTGTCCCACCTCCTCGGGCAGCCGGTCCAGGTCGGCGGCGGCCCCGGGCCCGGCGATCGCCAGGGCGGCCTTGAGCCCGGGCAGGTTCCAGCCCTTCGAGGCCGACATCAGGGAGAGACCGCGCTCGGCTCCCGGCACGCTCAGGTACGGCACGAAGCCGGCGTCGCCGAGCACGAGCGGGGCGTGGATCTCGTCGGCGACGACGCGGACGCCGTACCGCTCGGCGAGGCCGGCGACGGCGGACAGCTCCTCGGCCGTGTGCACGGTGCCGGTCGGATTGTGGGGGTTGCACAGCAGATACGCCGCTCGCCGCCCACCCGCCACGGCCTTGCGGAAGGTCTCCTCCAGGACCCCGAAGTCGAGGCGTCCGTCCGCACCGAGCGGCGCCTCGGCCACGCGCCGGTCCATGTGCTCGACGAACATGAAGAACGGCGGGTACACAGGCGGATTCACGACCACCGGATCGCCGGGGCCCGTGACCAGTTTGATCATCTCGACGACGCCCAGCATGACGTCGGGCACGATGGCGGTGCGCTCCACGGCGAGCCCGCTCCATCCCCACCGCTTCCCGGCGAAGGCGGCCAGGGCCTGCGCGTAGGCGGTGCCGGCCGGGTAGCCGGTGTCGCCGAGGCGGAGTGCGTCGGTGACGGCGCGGACGACGGGCCCCGCGAGCGGCACGTCCATCTCCGCCACCCACAGCGGCAGCACGTCCTCGGGGTACGTGCGCCACTTCATGCTCGTGCGTTGCCGGAGACGGTCGAGGGTGAGGGCTTGCAGGGGATTCGGCTCACCGGACGATTCGTGCGGGATCCTGGGCATGGGCACACGATAGGGGGCTGTGCGGTGAGCGGGAATCATGTGAACGGGCGGCGGGGCGGGGCGGCGGACACGGTCCTGGAGGTCGCCTGCGACGAGTCGGGGTCGGACGGTGAGAACCTCACCGGCGGCAACACGGACGTGTTCGCGCACGCCGGGGTCTCGCTGTCCGAGGCGGCGGCTGCGGCGGCGGTGCGGGAGATCCGGGACCGGATCCGCTCCCCGGCCGAGGAGTACAAGGCGAACCACCTGCTGCGGGAGAAGCACCGCGCGGTGCTGGAGTGGCTGCTCGCGCCGCGAGGGCCGATCCACGGGCGGGCGCGCGTGCACCTCATGGAGAAGACGTTCTTCGTGGTGGACCGGACGGTCGGCCTGCTGCTGGACGACGCGGACGAGGCGGCCGTCCTGTTCCGCGCGGGGCGCACGGACTTCGGAGAGGCCGGCTGGCGGGCGTTCCTGGAGGCGGCCAACCAGTTGCTGCGGGTCCGCCACGACGGGGACCCGGTGGACGTCTTCTACGACACCGTCGACGCCCTGCGCCGGGCGCATCCGCGCACGGACGCGGCGCGGGTCCTGGAGCGGCTCTCCACGACCCGGTCCCTCGCGGTGTCGTACCGGGACGGCTTCCTGGCCGGGCCGCCGCTGATCCCGCTGCTCAACCCCCTGCTCCCGGCGATCGTGCGCACGGCCGCGCTCTGGAGCGGTGACGGGCGGACGGTACACCTGGTGCACGACCGGCAGAACATGCTGACACCCGACCGCATCGCGTGGATCGAGGGGACGGCCCGGCGGGCCGGGATCGGCCTGGCCGGGCTGCGGCTGGTCGTCGCGCGGGACGACGCCCGGGTGCAGGTGGCGGACTTCCTCGCGGGGATCGCCCGCAAGATCGCCTCGGACGAGCTGAACGGCCGCGGGGACCCGGCGCTCACCGCCCTGCTGCGGCCCTACGTCGACCCGGACTCGGTGTGGGGCGACGCCCGCAGCGGGGCGCTGCTCGCGAGGCCGGTCCCGGATTGACGCGGAAGAGATCGCCGGTGCGCTGAACGCGGCACGGGTGCGCCCCGTATGAATGAGGGGCACTCAACTCAAGGAGGGCCCCGCGCTGTTCGCATCGTGATGTTCGGGTTCGGGAGCCATGCATGAGGCACGCACGACGACGGGTCGTCCGGCGAGTGACACGGCTGGCGGCCGTCGGCGGACTCCTCCTCGGAGGAGCCATGGTCACCACCGCCGTGGCGAGCGAGCCCGCGCCCCCGTCCATCGGCGTCCCCTTCACCGCGCCGCCGGCGACGGGTGAGGGCAGCGACCTCGTGTCCCGGCTCGGGAACTCCCGCACGGCGGGCAGCTGGGTCGACTCGGCCGGCCGGCCGGTCGTGGCGGTCACCGACGAACGGGCGGCGGCCGAGGTCGAGCGGGCCGGTGCGCGGGCGAAGATGGTCGGCCACAGCATGAGCGACCTGAAGTCCGCGGCGAAGACACTGCGTTCGGCCCCCCGCGTCCCCGGCACCTCATGGGCCCTGGACTACAAGAACAACCAGGTGGTGGTGCGCGGCGACAGCACCGTCTCCGCCTCCGACTGGTCCCGGATGACCGAAGTCGCCGAAGGCATCGGCTCCTTCGTGCGCATGGAGCGCACCGAGGGCACGTTCACCACCCGGATCAACGGCGCGCAGCCCATCCTGTCGACGGCCGGGCGCTGTTCGGCGGGCTTCAACGTGACGGACGGCAAGAGCGACTTCATCCTCACCGCCGGGCACTGCGGGCCGGACGGTTCCATCTGGTTCGCCGACGACCGGGGCCGGCAGCAGGTCGGCACCTCGCTCAAGGGGAGCTTCCCCGGCGACGACTACTCCTTGGTGAAGTACGACGGCGGGCGTGCGGGCAAGGGCGCGGACGTCGTCGCGGTCGGCGACGGCAAGGGCGTGCGGATCACGGGCGTCGCCGACGCGGAGGTCGGGCAGAAGGTCTTCCGCAGCGGCAGCACCAGTGGTCTGCGCGAAGGGGAGGTGACCGCGCTCAACGCCACGGTCAACTACCCCGAGGGCACGGTGACGGGCCTCATCGAGACCAACGTGTGCGCCGAACCCGGCGACAGCGGGGGCCCGATGTTCGCCGACGGCATCGCGCTCGGCGTGACGTCGGGCGGCAGCGGCGACTGCAGGGCGGGCGGTACGACGTTCTTCCAGCCGGTGACGAAGGCGCTGACCGAGCTGGGCGTCAAGCTGATCGTGGCGAAGTCGGCGGGCGGTACGGGCGCGGCACCCGCACCCTCGGCGACGCAGGGCGCCGCCTCGCCGGGCTCGCCGGCCCCGATCACGGGTACGGACGTGTCGACCCTGCTGAGCCGCCTCACCGACCCGCGCAATGTCGGCCCCGGCATGCTCGTCATCGCGGGCAGCCTCGTCGCCCTGGTGGCGACCCGCTGGATCCGCGCGGAGCAGGACCGAAAGGCGTACCGGCAGTACTACTCGGCCACCTGGGGATGATGCGGGCGACGGGGCGTGGGGACGGGCAGGCCGGCACAGGCCGTCGGTGAGGGGCCCGTCCCTGCTCGAGTGGTGCCGAGACCTTGGGGGACGACGATGCCGTAGAGGACGGCCGAGGACAGTGCGAGAAGGGCACCCATGGGATCCGGGGTGCCCTTCGACGAGGGTCCGACGTGTCAGCGGGTCAGGCCGCGGGCGCCGATTGCGGGGCCGCGGAGGCCCACTCCAGGACGAGCCGCTGGTACTCCTCGCGCTGCTCGACGCTCAGTGTCCCGCCCGACCGGCGCCACAGCGCGCGGATCTCCTCGTTGACCTCGTCAGCCGATCGCTCGGATGAGGTTTCAACAGTGGTGGACATGCTGTGAAGCATACGTCGCCAGACGTGAAGACGATGTGAGTAATCACGAGCTAAACGGTCATATCGGACAGTGTTACTGATCACGTCCATCTCCCGGTAAACGTGAGGCTGTTCACATCAGCCGCCTGCGAGCACCTTTCGCCGCCGGGAAGTTCACTGTCCCTCTCGCTTCGGCCGATCCCAGCACCAGCACCTTGATGGCCAAGACGGCCGCACCGCGGGCCCGGTCGTGGAAGTCGGACACTTTCGTCTCCAGGCCGACCGGCACGGCGAGCTGATGCCTGAGCGTGAAAAACCTCGTGACCGCGGTCAACCACCGCACACTGCCGTCGGTGAACGCCTGGGTGGCGGCCCATTACACCCTGCCGGGCATCATCGCGCACGAGTCCGCGCGGCAGGGCGGGCTCAGGCTGGGATCAGGTGCCCGGCTTGCGGCCGTAGATGAAGACGTCGTCGCCCTTCTTCAGCAGCGACCAGTACTTCTTGGCGTCGGTCTTCGTCATGTTGGTGCAGCCGTGCGAGCCCGGCGGGTTCCACATGCTGACCCCGACCGAGTGGAAGGCCTGACCGCCGTCGAAGAACTGGGCGTAGGGCATCGGCACGTTGTAGATGGACGACACGTGGTCGATGTTGCGCCAGTAGACCTTCTTCAGTCCGGTGCGGGTCTCGTAGCCGTCGCGGCCGGTGCGGACCGGGACGGGGCCGTAGACGAGCTTCTTGCCGTCCTGGATCCAGCTCAGCTGGAGCGTGAGGTTCACACAGGCGATGCGGCCCTTGTTCACCGGGCACTTGCCGTCCTTGTTGGGGGTCTTCCCGACGGCCTTCTGCTTCTGCATCAGGTCCATCACCCCCCAGGTGACGGAGCCGGCGTAGCCGATGTTCGGGGAGATGCCGTGCTTGGTCTGGAAGGCCTTGATGGCCTTGCAGTCGGCGGCGGACTGCTTGCCGTCGACCGGACGGCCGAGGAACTTCTCCACCTTCTTCTGGTACGGGCCGGCCTGCGTGGTGCAGCTCGCGGCCTGGGCCGGTGCGGCGCCGAGTGCGAGCGTGAGCGGTGCCACCAGTCCGGTGATCCCCAGTGCGACGGCGCTCCGTCTGCGTACGTCCCCCATGGCTGGTCATGCCCTTTCGCGAATGCGGGTCTGCGATGTCTGCCAGCTAGACGGACGGAGAACGGTTGCGGTTGTGCTGCCGGCCGGGCTGGGACGGAACAGTGACATTCCCCATGGGGCCGTGTGAGCCCGCGGCAGCCGTGGACGAGCTGAACCAACGAGCTAAACAGACAAGTGAAGCCGACGGCATAAGTTGCACGGATATGCTTACAACGTAAGATTACGGACATCAGGTGATTGTTCCTCCAGTGGCACGGAGCACGTGATGACCGAGACGCCCATCGCACCGCAGGAAGTCCCCCGGGTGATCGTGCTCGTGCCCGCCTACAAAGAGGTGGACTCACTGCCCCGGGTGCTGGAGGCGCTGCGGGCACAGACGCTCCCCGCGGACCGCGTCATCGTGACGCTCGACCCGCACACGGACAGCCGCCGGACCGCCGAGCTGGAGCGCGTCGCCCGGGCGGGCGGCGCCGAGGTCTGGCACTCGGTCGGCAACCGGCACAAGAAGGCCGGCAATCTCAACGGGGCGCTCAGCAGACTGCTGCCGGTCGTCTCCGATCAGGACGCGATACTCGTCCAGGACGCCGACACCTTCCTGGACCCCCAGTTCATCGAGGTCACCCGTAGGAAGATGGCTCAGGGGTACGGCGCGGTCGGCGGTACGTTCCGCGGTCGCTCCGGCGGCCGGCTGTGCGGGGCGTTCCAGCGCAACGAGTTCGCCCGGTACGCCCGTGACACGGCGCGGAAGAAGGGCAAGGTGCTGTGCCTGACCGGCACCGCCTGCCTGTTCCGCGCCGGAGCCCTGAAGGAGGTCCTCGAGGCCCGCAGGTCCGGCCTGCTCCCTCCGGCCGAGGGCGTCTACGACACCAAGGCGCTGACCGAGGACAACGAACTGACCCTGGCCCTGAAGCACCTGCACCACCGCATCGTCGCCCCCACACGGGCCACCATGACCACGGAAGTCATGGAGACCTGGCCTGCCCTCGCCAAGCAGCGGCTCCGCTGGAAGCGCGGCGCGCTGGAGAACCTGATCGACTACGGCCTCACGCGTTACACGACGGAAGGCTGGGCCAGACAGCTCGTGGCGTTCCTCGGAGCCTCCGTGTCGACCGCCTACCTGGTTTCGGTCGTCTGGTTCCTCGCCGTCGGCGCGGGAGTGCGAATCGCTCCGTTCTGGATCGCCTTCACGGCGTTCTACGCAATCGAACGGGCGGTCACCGTGAAGTCCCGGGGCTGGCGCGTGTCGATCGCCTCGATGTTGGTCCTGCCCGAATGGTTCTACGACCTGTTCCTCCAGGGCGTCCACCTCCGCGCGCTCGCGGACACGGCTCTGCGCAGGGACCGCGCTTGGTGACACACGCACGACTCGCACACGACGTTCCACAAAGAAATCCGCGCGGAGAAAGGAAAAGATCATGGCGAACTATGTAGGCGCCGGCACCACAGCCGGTGGAACCACCGGGGCCGGGCTGCTGCCGGTCACCGGGGGCCCCGGGAGTGTCTGGTTCTGGATCGTCGTCTTCGTTCTGGTCTCGGCGGGATGCGCCGCACTGCGGCTGATCCCGCGCAAGGCCGGGGACGACGCTTGACGAGGTCGCCGGGGCGGGGCCACCGACGTGGCCCCACCGCACTGCGGGAGGTCCGGGATGAGAAGGGTGCTGCGCTTTCTGGGCGTCGGTCTGATTCTCGTCGGCCTGGCCCTGGGCGGCGTCAAGATCTTCCACGACCGGCAGGCGGACGACGCCTACGGCCACACGCAGCAGGCGCTGCGCGAAGATCTCCGGCGATCGGACGCCCCACCCGCGAAGGCCCGTGCGGACGAGCCGGGCCCTCGCGAGGGCCGGGCCTTCGCCGTACTGCGCGTCCCCCGGTTCGGTGAGCACTTCGCGCCGGTGATCGTCGAGGGCGTCTCACAGCAGGCGCTGGCGAAGGGCCCCGGGCACTTCCCGCAGTCGGCACTGCCGGGCGAGACGGGCAATTTCGCGGTGGCCGGTCACCGGACGGGCTGGGGACAGCCCTTCAACCGGCTCACGGAGCTGCGGCGGGGTGACACGATCGCCGTCGAGCGGCAGGGGACCACCTACACGTACCGGGTCACCCGCAGCAAGGTGGTGGAGCCCTCCGACGTGGGCGTCCTCCTTCCGGTCCCCGGCAAGCCGGGAGCCCGGCCCGACAAGGCCCGGATCACCCTCATCACCTGCACGGACCGCGGGTGGGACGGCCGTTACGTCCACCGGTTCGTCGTGTGGGGCGAACTGCGGAGGACATGACGGGTGAGCGGGAGCTGCGGGAAGGAGGCAGGTCATGGCGGACGGCACAGGGCCCGGCGGCGACGAGGACGGACGTCCCGGCAGGCTCAGCCGTGAGCGGGTTCTCGCCGCGGCCCTGGAGCTGGTCGACCGCGACGGCGTGTCGGCTCTGACCATGCGCCGGCTGGGAGCCGAGCTCGGTGTGGAGGCCATGTCCCTGTACCGCTACGCGCCGGGCAAGACCGCGCTGCTGGACGGGGTGGTGGAGGCCCTGTTCCTGGAGCTGGAGGACCGGCTCGCCGAGGCGGAGTCGGCGGCGGTGGCCGCGAGCCCCGAGTGGCGGGCCGAACTGCACCGCATCGCCCGGATCACCTACGAGGTCTGTCTCGACCACCCTCAGGCCGCATCGCTTGTCTTCACGCGTTTCACCGAGGTGCCGCTGGCGCGCAGGGCGCCGGCGGTCCTGCGGGACCACGAACGCGTGCTCGACGTGCTCTGGGACGCCGGTGTGGAGGAGACCCGTTCCGCCCTGGTCCTGCGCGTCTTCACCGCCTGGGTCCTCGGGTACGTGTCCGTGGAGCTGCGGGCCATGGTGGACAACCCGAGGGAGCCGGACCCCGCGTTCCGGCTCGGTCTGTACCGCCTGCCGTCGGAGGAGCTGCCTCGGCTCCGGGCGATCGCACCCGCCCTGGCCGAGCGGGGCGGCCCGGAGGGCCTGGCGGCCGGGCTGGACGCGCTGCTGGACCGGTTCGTCGAGAGGGGCCTCTGACGGTCCCGCAGCGCTCCCGCGTCACCGGTAGCCGGTGACGTCCGCGGGTTTCCCCGCGTCCTGGACCTCCACCAGGTAGCGCCAGGCGTCCGGGCGGGAGCCGTCGAGGTCGGTGAAGCCGTACACCTGGGCCAGTCCGCCGCTGGACAGCGACTGCCCGTTCCAGCGCGACACGTCCTCGTCGGCGGCGAGCGCGGCCACGGCCCGGCCCACGTAGTGCGGTGTCTCGGAGATGGCGAAGTGGGGGACGCGTTCCAGGGCGTCGCGCCAGTTCTCCTCCCGCACCCCGAACCCGTCGAGCATCAGCTCCGAGCGCAGCCAGCCGGGGGTGAGGGCCACGGCGGTGGCGCCGCGCGGGCCGAGTTCGTGGCCGAGGGCGAAGGCCATGCGCAGCACGGAGGCCTTGGCGAGATCGTAGAAGAAGTTCACCCGGTAGTTCCCGGCGTTGTAGTCGGCGGTGCCGTCGGTGACCTCGACGACCAGGCCGCCGGGGTTGCGCAGCAGCAGGGGCAGGACGTGGTGGCTGGTGACGGCGTGCGTCTCGACGGCGAGCCGGAGCAGACGCAGGCCGTTGTCGAGGTCGTGCTCCCACAGCGGGGTGTCCCACTCGAAGAGCTTCTCGCCGCCCCAGATGTCGTTCACCAGGACGTCGAGGCGGCCCTGCTCGTCGGCGATCCGGTCCACGAGGGCCCGGACCTGCGCCCGGTCGAGGTGGTCGGTGGGGACGGCGATGCCCCGGCCGCCGGCGGCGGTGACCAGGTCGGCAGTGTCCTCGATGGTCTCGGGCCGGTCGTACTCCGAGCGGCGGGCACGGGTGGTGCGGCCGGTGACGTAGACGGTGGCGCCGGCCGCGCCGAGTTCCACGGCGATCCCCCGCCCGGCGCCCCGGGTCGCACCGGCGACCAGTGCGACCCTGTGCTGCAACGGAGCTGACATGTCCGACCTCCCGTGACGGTGACTGCGTGTCGCCTTCAGCGTGACGGGTAAGCCGGACATCTTCTGTCGCCTTTTACGAGCGGCACGCGGTCGGCTCCACGGGCGGCACACGATCAGTGGCCCCTCGCGATCCACTCCTCCAGGTGCGGGGCCTCGGCGCCGATGGTCGTCGACTCGCCGTGGCCGGTGCGGACCGTCGTCTCGGGCGGCAGGGCGAGCAGCCGGTCGCGGATCGAGTCGATGATCGTCGGGAAGTGCGAGAAGGACCGGCCGGTGGCGCCGGGGCCGCCCTGGAAGAGGGTGTCGCCGGTGAAGACCGTGCCCAGTCCCGGGTCGTGGAGGCAGACCGCGCCGGGCGCGTGCCCCGGGGTGTGCAGGACCCTGAGGTCGGCGCCGCCGGCCTCGATCGTCTGGCCGTCGACCAGCCAGGCGTCCGGTTCGCGGTCCGGGTGGGTCTGCTTCCACAGTGGCAGGTCGTCGCGGTGCAGCCAGATGGTGGCGCCGGTGCGCTCGGCCAGGGCGGGGGCGGCGTCGATGTGGTCGTTGTGGGCGTGTGTGCACACGATGGCGGTGAGCCGGCGGTCCCCCACGGCCTCGGCGATGGCGTCGGCGTCGTGGGCGGCGTCGATGACGATCGCCTCGTGGTCGTCGCCGACGATCCACACGTTGTTGTCGACGTCCCAGGTGCCGCCGTCGAGGCTGAACTGCCCGGAGGTGACGAGGTGTTCGATGCGCGTGGTCATCACAGCACCACCACCGAGCGCAGCACGTCGCCGTGGTGCATCCGCTCGAAGGCCTTCTCGACCTCGTCGAGCTGGATCGTCTCGGTGACGAACGCACCGAGGTCCAGGCGCCCCTGCAGATGCAGGTCGACCAGCATGGGGAAGTCACGGGAGGGCAGGCAGTCGCCGTACCAGCTGGACTTCAGGGACCCACCGCGGCCGAAGACGTCGAGCAGCGGCAGTTCGAGCTTCATCTCGGGTGTGGGGACGCCGACGAGGACGACGGTGCCGGCGAGGTCGCGGGCATAGAAGGCCTGCCGGTACGTCTCGGGGCGGCCGACGGCCTCGATGACGACGTCGGCGCCGAAGCCTCCGGTGAGTTCGCGGATGGCCTCGACCGGGTCGTTCTCGCGCGAGTTGACGGTGTGGGTGGCGCCCATGGAGCGGGCGGTCTCCAGCTTGCGGTCGTCGATGTCCACAGCGATGATCGTCGCCGCTCCGGCCAGCTGCGATCCTGCGATGGCGGCGTCGCCGACCCCGCCGCAGCCGATGACGGCGACCGAGTCGCCGCGGCCGACGTTCCCGGTGTTGATCGCGGCGCCGATGCCGGCCATCACACCGCACCCGAGCAACCCGGCCACCTCCGGGGCCACGCGCGGGTCGACCTTGGTGCACTGCCCGGCCGCGACCAGCGTCTTCTCCGCGAAGGCGCCGATGCCGAGGGCCGGGGACAGCTCCTGGCCGGTCGAGGCGAGGGTCATCTTCTGCTGTGCGTTGTGGGTGTCGAAGCAGTACCAGGGCCGCCCGCGCAGACAGGCCCGGCACTTCCCGCACACCGCACGCCAGTTGAGGATCACGAAGTCACCGGGCTCGACATCGGTGACACCGGCGCCGACCGCCTCGACCACGCCGGCGGCCTCGTGGCCGAGCAGGAAGGGAAATTCGTCGTTGATGCCGCCCTGCTTGTAGTGCAGGTCGGTGTGGCACACCCCGCAGGCCTGCACCCGCACGACGGCCTCGCCCGGGCCGGGGTCGGGCACCACGACCGTCTCGATCCGCACCGGCTCGTCCTTGCCGGGTGCGATCACGCCGCGTACTTCCTGGGCCATGGTGCTGACTCCTTCGTCGGCCTGGGTCCGTTCCTTTCCGACCCTACGCGCGACTGATCGGTAAGGGGCGGGGATCGGCCACGCTCCCCGGCACGGAGCAGAGCGAAAGGGCAGGCCGCGCGGGTCGGCGGCGACGTAGCCTGAACGCTCCGCCGACGCCGAGGGAGCGCCGTGAGCATCGCAGAGACCGGGACCGCCACACCCCCGTGGCGACAGCTCCTCGGATACGTACGTCCGCACCGCTGGTCCCTGTTCGCCGGTGCGCTGCTCTCCCTGGTGACCGGGGCGACCGGGCTGCTGCTGCCGCTGGTGGCGCGGGACCTGATCGACGACCTGTCGCACGAGCGGGCCATCACCGGTGCCCTGCTGGCGATGTCGGCGCTGGTCGTGGCCAACGCGTCGCTGGGCGCGCTGGGTTCGTACGTGCTGACCCGCACCGCCGAGTCGGTGGTGCTCGGCGCGCGGCGCGCGCTGTCGTCGTATCTGCTGCGGCTGCGGATCACCGCCGTGGACCGCAGCGAGCCCGGCGACCTGATGGCCCGTATCACCTCCGACACCACCCTGCTGCGCGCGGTCACCACCGACTCGCTGGTCGGCCTGGGCACGGGCGGGCTCACGCTCGTCGCCACGATCGTGATGATGGGGCTGGTGGACGCCGTGCTACTGGGCGTCACCCTGGCCGTGATCCTGGGCGCGGGCGTGGTCCTCGGGGTGATCGTGCCGCGCATCAACAAGGCGAGCCGTGAGGCGCAGAACGCGGTGGGGGTCATGGGTGCCTCGCTGGAGCGGATCCTGGGCGCCCTGCGCACCGTGAAGGCGTCCGGCGCGGAGCACCGGGAGGAGCGGACGCTGCACGAAGCGGCGCAGGAGTCGTGGCGGCAGAGCGTGCGGGCCGCCAAGTGGTCGGCCGCCGCTGGCAACACGGCGGGGCTGTCCATGCAGGTCGCCTTCATCACGGTCCTCGCCGTGGGCGGCGCCAGGGTGGCGACCGGCGCGGTCGACGTGGGGACGCTGGTGGCGTTCCTGCTGTACGTCTTCTACCTGATGTCGCCGATCCAGCAGGTTGTCGGTGCCATCACGCAGTACCAGACGGGGGCGGCGGCCCTGACCCGCATCGAGGAGGCGCTGCGGCTGCCCGCCGAGCCGGCCGCGGAGGCGGCCGGGCTGCCCGCACCCGGCGCGCGGCCCGCCGCACTCGCCTTCGACGACGTCCGCTTCCGCTACGCCGAGGACCTGCCCTACGTCCACCACGGCGTGAGCTTCACCGTGCCCGCGCAGGGCATGACGGCGTTCGTCGGCCCGTCCGGCGCCGGCAAGACCACCGTCTTCTCGCTGATCGAGCGGTTCTACGACCCCGAGTCCGGCGTGATCACCCTGGACGGGCAGGATCTCGACGACTGGGAGCTGCCCCGGCTGCGTGCCGCGATCGGCTACGTGGAACAGGACGCGCCGGTCCTGTCGGGGTCCCTGCGGGACAACCTGCTGCTGGGCCATCCGGAGGCCGACGAGGACGCCCTCGCTCGGGTGCTCAAGACGACCCGCCTCGACGACCTGGTCGCCCGGCTGCCGGGTGGCCTGGACACGCTGGTCGGGCACCGCGGCACCAGACTGTCCGGCGGTGAGCGGCAGCGGGTCGCCATCGCCCGCGCGCTGCTGCGCCGCCCCCGGCTGCTGCTGCTCGACGAGGCGACCTCGCAGCTGGACGCGGTGAACGAGGCGGCGCTGCGCGACACCGTCGCGGACGTGGCCCGGTCGACCACGGTCCTCGTCGTGGCGCACCGGCTGTCCACGGTGACGATGGCCGACCGGATCGTGGTGATGGACGCGGGCCGGGTGCGGGCGGTCGGCACCCACCGTGAGCTCGTGACGGCCGATCCGCTCTACGCGGAGCTGGCGGCGACGCAGTTCCTCGCCACGGCGGACTGATCCCGGGCACGGGGTGAGGGCGGCCCGGGTCCGGGCGGCCCTCTCGCATGCGCAGGCGGTCAGCGGGTGTTCGGGACGAAGCCGGAGAGCGGGGAGACCAGACCGACGACCTGGTTCAGCTGGTCGAGGTCGTTGAGCCGGTTGAGCCCGGCCGGCTGCGAGGAGGAGCGCGGGATCACGTCCTTGTGCTCGGCGGGGATGTCGCTCACGGTCAGTGAGTCGAGTGTGGCCATCGGACTGAGCGGGCTTCGCCTCCGCCGGGACCTGGTTCGCCCTCGGCGCGGCGGGCCCGTGACCCCGGTGGCGAGACCAACGACGGCGGCGATACGCCGTGTTGAGACCATGCCTGGCGCAACGCGGCCGGGCGGTGCCGCTCACCCGACAGGCCCAGTGCCCGGGCCGGGCTTGCCGACTCAGCCGGGCGGGAGCAGGCTCGACAGGAGAGGCCTTTCGCGGCCCGCTCCCGGCGGGTCGCGGCCCTTCGAAGGAGGTCATCATGGGAACCGCCGCAGCCCCCGCCTTCGACCGAGAGACCCTGCGCCAGGGCCTGGAAGGTCACACCCCGGACATCCTGCTCTCCCTCTACGCCGACGACGCCGAGTTGCGCATCGTGGACCACACGACCCAGCCCAGCCACCCCAAGGTCCTGCACGGCCGGGACGAGATCGGGCGGATGCTGGAGGACGTCTACAGCCGCGACATGTCGCACAAGCTGGAGCGCTGCGTGATCCAGGGCGACGAGGCCGCCTACTGCGAAAGCTGCGAGTACGCGGACGGGGTGCGCGTCCTGTCCGAGTCCATGCTGTCGCTGCGCGACGGGAAGATCACCGAGCAGACACTGGTCCAGGCCTGGGACGAGTAGCGGCCGGGGCCGGTGAGGACCCGCCTCCGTCACGGCGCGGAGCGGCCGTCGTGATCAGCGCATCCACGCGCTGTACGACATGACGTCGCCCGACTCCACGCCGAACGCGGGCTCCGGCCGGGTCACGGTGCTCTCCAGGCCGAGGACCGCGCCGGTGGCCGGGTCCATGATCAGCATGCGGCGGACGCCGCCGTCGTCGTTCACGTAGGCCTGACCCTGCCGGCCCAGCCGGTCGGTCACCCGGCCGGCCGGCCGCAGCCCCTCGCCGCCGGCCAGCAGACGGGCCAGCGCCGCGCTCTGACGTGCGCCGAGGGTCCAGTGGTCCAGCAGCGTCGCCACGGCGTCCAGCAGTTGGGGCGTGGTGAGCGACGTGTCGGTGAACTGAGCCTCCATCAGATAGGCGCGCAGCCGGGCCGGGTCCCCGGGCGGGGGTGAGTGGGGCGGGGCGTCGCTCCAGCTCGGCGGGTACGTCCGGTCGAGCAGGACGTGGCCGTCGTCGACGAGGTGCGGCTTGCCGCCCGCGTCCGAGAGGACCGGGCGGCCCGGGTGCCTGGGGTCGGTGGCCACGACGAGTTCGGTGTGGCTGTCGTCGGCCCTCCAGCGCACGATGCGCTCCTCGGGCAGGGTGATCGGGGGCTTGTCGTCGGACATGCCGAGGCTCCAGGACTGCACGTGTGTCCCCTTGCGCAGGCGGGGCGCGCCGGGGGCCTCGGCGACGGCCGCGGCCCGTTCGGCCACGCGGTCCAGGGACACGGGTGTGGAGCCGGACTCGACCACCAGCGGGCGGGGCGCGGCGACCGCGGGTGGGGTGCTCGCGCCGCTCAGCACGAGGGTGAGGGTCAGGGCGGCGACGACGGCGGTGGCGACAACGCCCCAGGCCAGCCGCAGCCGCCCGGACACCGGCAGCAGCCGGCCCGGCGGACGGCCGGTCCCCGGACCTCGCCGCGCCCGCGGGCGGCCGGGGAGCGGACCCGACCGCGCGCCCGTGTGGCTGGGAAACCGGCCCCACCGTGCGTGCGTGTTGCCGGGCAGCAGCCGGGCTCGCCCCGGGAACCGGCCGGGGAGCATCCCCGTGCCGTCCGGGAGCCGGTCCTCCTGCTGTCGCAGCAGTCGCTCCAGTCGCCGTTCGGCGTTGTGGTCGAGGGGGCCGTCACCGAAGTGGGGGCCGTCGGGCGGAACCGGGTCGGCGCCGCGCAGCAGTTCGAGTTCATCAGCCATGGCCGTGTTCCTTCGGGGCGGTCATGCAGGGGTGCTCGGCGGTCGGGGCCTCGGGACGTACCCGGTCGATCTCCGCTCTGAGCCGGCGCCGGGCCCGGTGCAGCCGCATGGCGGCGGCCCGGCTGCCGCAGCCGAGGACGACGGCGACCTCGTCGACGCCGAGTTCCTCCCAGGCCGTGAGACGCAGTACCTCCTGATCGGCCGGGGAGAGGCGGGCGAGTGCCTCGTGCACCCAGGCGCCGGGGGTGTCGGCCTCGGGGCCTGCGGCGATGTGCCGTCCGTGCGCGGTGTCGTCGTTGCCGAGCCGGTCGAGGAGCCGTCGGCGGCGCCCGTGGCCGCGTACCGCGTTGGCCAGGCAGTTGCGCGCCACGCCGTACAGCCAGGGCAGCGGGGAGGGCGGCAGGTCCGCCCGGCGCCTCCAGGCCACCGTGAACACCTCCGCCACCACTTCCTCCACGTCGAGGGTCCGTCCGTCCAGTCGCCGTGCGACATAGCGGCTGACCGCCCAGTAGTGCTCGCGGTAGGCAGCGGCGAAGATCTCGTCGTTGCTCATGACCCGTTCGTGTCCGGCACTTTCCCGATCGTCACACCCGATTGCGTGATGCTCGTCGCTTCGGTGAAGTGTGACGCCCGGCCCGGGCGCGGACACAGGCGGGGCATGAGGCACCTCAAGTGGCTGACGACCACGGACCACAAGACGATCGGCACGCTGTACCTGGCGACGTCGTTCGCGTTCTTCGTCATCGGCGGCGTCATGGCGCT
>NZ_JAKEIO010000143.1 GCF_021474405.1 [Streptosporangium] indianense | reverse complement strand
CGGGTGGCGGGCCCCAGCGACTGGGCGCGACCGGCCCGAACAGCGTCACGGACGGCGTGCCGTGGGCGGCGGCGAGGTGGGCGATGCCGGTGTCGCCGCTGATCACGCAGGACGCGGCGGCGACGAGGGCGGACAGCCGCCCGAAGGGCAGGCCGTCGCCGAACACGTCCGTGTCGGCCAGGTCCGCCTGCTTGGCGAGCCGCGCCACGAGGTCGCCCTCGTCGGCGCCCCCCGTGACGACCACCCGCAGGCCCCGGGCGCGCAGCCCGGCAGCGACGGCCGCGTAGCGCTCGACGGGCCAGCAGCGGGCCGGCGACCCGGCGCCGGGGTGCAGGACGGCCGCGCCGGGTGCCGGCGAGGCGGTCTGCGGTGGGGGCAGGCGCAGGTCGCGCGGGTCCGCGTCGACGCCGTACCACCGCAGCAGCCGGCACCAGCGGTCGCGTTCGTGTTCCTCGGCGTACCAGGGCGGTCCGTCGATCTCCGGCGTGTCCGGGTGGGCGAAGGCGAGCAGCCTCGCCGGGCGCAGCTCCGCCAGCAGCCGGTGGCTGAGCGGTCCGTTGCCGTGCAGGTCGACGGCGACGTCCGGTGGCGGGCCGCTCCAGTCGAGGGAGCGCGGGACCTCGCGGCCCGGCGCGCAGGCGGGCAGCAGCCGGTCGACGGCTCCCGTCACCCGCGCGACCGGCGCCAGCTCGGCGGGGGCCGCCAATACCAGCTCGTGGTCCGGGTGGGCCCGCCGCAGCGCGCGCAGGGCGGGGACGCCGGCGAGCAGGTCCCCGAGCCCGAGGGCGCGCAGGACGAGGAGACGGGGGCGGGCGGGCCGCGCCGCCTGGTCCGAGGTCATGCCAGCAGCCTGCCGCGCCCGCCCCGGCCCCGCCGCCGAAGACACGCTCATCGGGTGCCGTGCGGCACCTTCCGCGGGCCCACTGTGAGCGACGGCTCCCCGGCACCGACCGCGGGGCCGCCCCGGCTTCCCGATGTGGCCGCAGCCGTCACGGTGCGCGCACGGTCCCGGGCCGGTCATGTACGGGCCGCGGCCCGTACACACCGGTCACTGGCCGGGTCCTGAAACGGGCCGTCACCCGTGCCCACCGGTCACTGGTAAGCCATTCAGGGCCGTCATCCGTGCCCACCGGTCACTGGCCGGCCATTCAGGGCCGTCATCCGTGCCCCGGTCACGGGCCGGTCATGTAGGGGCCGCGGCCCCTACACACTGGTCACTGGCCGGACATGAACAGGCCGTCACCCGTGCCCACCGGTCACTGGCCGGACATGAACAGGCCGTCACCCGCGCTCCCTGGTCACGGGCCGGTCCTGTATGCCTGCTGGATGGGGCGTTCGTCGGCGAGGACGCGGCCCTTCGGTGGTCCGTCCAGCAGCGCCCGGGCCGCGGTGAGCAGGTCCGGGGCGACGTGGTCGGCCCGGATGGTCTCCTCCGGGCGGGTGCGTCCGTTCGGGACGAGGATGCCGTGGGCGCCCGCCCGGCGGGCGGCCTCGGCGTCCGCCGCGGTGGAGCCGATGACGGCGAGCTCGGCGGGTCCGGCGCAGATCCGGCCGCCCGCCCACAGCAGCATGCCGGACTGCGGCCTGCGGCAGTGACAGCCGTCGTCGGGGCCGTGCGGACAGACGGCGAACACGTCGAAGGGACCGAGGAGTTCGTCCACACGGTGGTTGACCCGGCGCACATCGGCGTCGGTGAGCAGCCCGCCCGCGACACCCGGCTGGTCGGTGAGGACACCGGTGCGGATGCCGCGCCCCCGCAGCAGCGCGAGCGCCTCGCGAGCGCCCTCGACGGGACGCACCCGATCGGGGGCGGCGTGGTCCGGGACGTCCTCGACGAGTGTGCCGTCACGGTCGAACAGCACGGCCTTCACCGGGCTCACGGGGTGGCCTCCTCCTGCCAGGCGTGTACGCGGACTGCCGTGCTGGCGAGTGCCGCGGTACGGCTCCCTCAAACACCAGGCCAGGCCCGTCGAGGGACACCTCGGTGACTATGAATCGCGCGTACACACGCGTGCGTGCTCCCGGCATGCCCTCTCCGACCGCCCGGCGACCGGCGTGCGGCCGGCTCGCTCGGGCGCCGTCGACTGCCGCGCGCGCCGGGCGAGGTGTACCGCTCACGCCGCGTGGGTTCCCTACGATCGGAGCGTGGCGAACATCCTGCTCGAACGCACGGCCCCGCTCCCCCTCGACGAGGCGTGGCGGCGGATCACCCGCTGGCAGCGGCACGGTGACGCGGTGCCGCTGACGGTGGTCAGGGTCGTGCCGCCCGGGCCGACACGCGAGGGGACCCTCGTCGTGGCCCGCTCGGGCGCCGGACCGCTGGGCTTCGACGACCCCATGGAGGTCACGGTGTGGCAGCCGCCCGTCGACGGATCGGCGGGGAGGTGCCGGCTGGAGAAGCGGGGCCGTGTGGTGCTGGGGTGGGCCGAACTCGAGGTGCGGCCCGGGCCGGGGGGCCGTACCCGGGTGGTCTGGCGGGAGGAGATCCGCGTCCGGTTCCTGCCGTCGCTCTTCGACGGCGTCGTGCGGCACTCCTCGCGGTATGTGTTCGGACGGGCCCTGAACCAGCTCCTCCGGCAATCGTGAACCGCGTGCTCGAACTCCTGAACCACCTGCTCAGGGTGCCCTGAACCGCCCGCTCAGGACGCCCCGAACCGCCTGCTCGGACAGGGCTCGACACGCCGGCCCCGGGTCAGGCCACCGACCCGATCCGCCCGACCGTTCCCGAGCCCGGCTCGTGGTGGATCGGTGTGTGCGCCCCGGTCAGGGAGACCCCGCTGCCGCCCCGCCGGCCGGCGACGATCTCCGACGCGATCGACAGGGCCGTCTCCTCGGGCGTACGGGCCCCGAGGTCCAGGCCGATCGGCGAGTGCAGCCGGCTCAGCTCCAGTTCGGTGACGCCGACGTCGCGCAGCCGGGTGTTGCGGTCCAGGTGGGTGCGCCGCGAGCCCATGGCTCCGACGTACGCCACCGGCAGACGCAGCGCCAGCTTGAGCAGGGGCACGTCGAACTTGGCGTCGTGGGTCAGGACGCACAGGACCGTGCGGGCGTCGACGTCGGTGCCTTCCAGGTAGCGGTGGGGCCAGTCGACGACGATCTCGTCGGCGTCCGGGAAGCGCGTCCGGGTCGCGAAGACGGGGCGCGCGTCGCACACCGTGACGTGGTAGCCGAGGAACTTGCCCATGCGGACCAGGGCGGAGGCGAAGTCGATCGCCCCGAAGACGATCATGCGGGGTGCGGGGACCGAGGACTCGACCAGGACCGTGACGGGCGCCCCGCAGCGCGAGCCCTGCTCGCCGATCTCCAGGGTGCCGGTGCGCCCGGCGTCCAGGAAGGCCCCGGCCTCGGCGGCGACCGTGCGGTCGAGTTCCGGATGGGCGCCGAAGCCGCCCTCGCGGGACCCGTCGGGGCGGACCAGCAGCGCGCGGCCCGTCAGTTCGCGCGGGCCCGACACGATCCGCGCCACCGCCGCCGCCTCCCCTCGGGCGGCGGCGGCGAGCGCGGACGCGACCACCGGGCGGACCGGATCGCCGGCCCGCACCGGGGTGACCAGGATGTCGATGACGCCGCCGCAGGTGAGACCCACGGCAAAGGCGTCGTCGTCGCTGTAGCCGAAGCGCTCCAGGACGGTTTCGCCGTCCCGCAGCGCCTGCTCGCACAGTGCGTAGACCGCGCCCTCCACGCAGCCGCCGGAGACCGAGCCGATCGCCGTGCCCTCGGTGTCCACCGCGAGCGCGGCGCCGGGCTGGCGGGGCGCGCTGCCGCCGACGGCCACCACGGTGGCGACGGCGAAGTCACGGCCCTGCTCGACCCACCGGTTCAGCTCCTCGGCGATGTCCAGCATCTGTCTCGGTCTCCTTGGGGTTGCGGCGGGCGGGGCTGTCAGTGGACGCCCAGCCAGCTCTCGATCGGGTTGAGGGCGAAGTAGACGACGAACACCGCCGTGAGGATCCACATGAAGGCGCCGATCTCACGCCACTTGCCCTGGGCGGTCTTGATGGCGACGTAGGAGATGACACCCGCGGCGACACCGGTGGTGATGGTGTAGGTGAACGGCATCAGCACGACCGTGAGGAACACCGGGATGGCGGTGGCCCGGTCGGCCCAGTCCACGTGCCGGGCGTTCATCAGCATCATGGCGCCGATGACGACCAGGGCGGCGGACGCGACCTCCTGCGGCACGATCGCCGTGAGCGGGGTGAAGAACAGGCAGGCCGCGAAGAACAGACCCGTGACCACGGAGGCCAGACCGGTGCGGGCGCCCTCGCCGACGCCGGTGGCCGACTCGATGAACACCGTCTGGCCGGAACCGCCGGACACGCCTCCGATCGCGCCGCCGGCCCCGTCGATGAACAGCGCCTTGGACAGGCCCGGCATGCGGCCCTTGTCGTCGGCGAGCTTGGCCTCGGTGCCGACACCGATGATGGTGGCCATCGCGTCGAAGAACCCGGCGAGCACGAGCGTGAAGACGATCATCCCGACCGTCATCGCGCCGACCTCGCCCCAGCCGCCGAACCGCACGTCCCCGAAGAGCGAGAAGTCGGGCATGGACACCGCGCTGCCGTGCAGTTCGGGTGCGCCGCCCGCCCACTGCCGGGGGGCGATGACACCCGCCGCGTTCAGGATCGCCGCGACGACCGTGCCGCTGACGATGCCGATGAGGATGGCGCCCGGGATGTTCCGGGCCTGGAGCATGAAGATCAGCAGCAGGGTCCCGGCGAACAGCAGCACGGGCCAGCCGGCCAGTTCGCCCGCCGGACCCAGTGCGAGCGGCGTGGCCTTGCCCTGGTGCACGAAGCCCGACTTGTAGAAACCGATGAGGGCGATGAACAGGCCGATGCCCATGGTGATGCCGTGCTTGAGCGCGAGCGGGATCGCGTTCATGATCATCTCGCGCAGGCCGGTGACGACCAGCAGCATGATGATCACGCCGTACATCACGCACATGCCCATCGCCTGGGGCCAGGTCATCTCGGGCGCGACCTGGGAGGCGAGGACTCCGGAGACCGAGAGGCCGGCGGCGAGGGCCAGGGGCACCTTGCCGACGAAGCCCATCAGCAGGGTGGTGAAGGCCGCCGCGAAGGCGGTCGCGGTGATCAGGGCCGGCTGGGCGAGCGTGGCCCCGGCCGCGTCCTTGCCGGACAGGATCAGGGGGTTGAGCAGGAGGATGTACGCCATCGCCATGAAGGTCGTGATGCCGCCGCGCACTTCACGGGCGACCGTGGACCCTCTGTGGGATATGTGGAAGTACCGGTCGAGCCAGGACCGTCCGGCCGGGACGCGGGTGCCTTCACCCGCGTCGTCGGCTGTGGTCCTCGGCTCCAGTGATTGCTGGGTCATGGGTGCCGTCTCCCAAGTTTCAAAGGGGGTTGGGATGTTCACGACCCGGGGGACGGCCCGAGACGAACAAGGGGCCCTGGGGGGCGAAGCCCCCAGGGGGACGTGACTGATCAGCCCTAGGAGAGCTGTGTGCCCGTCAGGTGCTCGGGCCTCACCGGAGTCCGGTTCAGCTCGAGCCCGGTCGCGTTCCGGATCGCCGCGAGGACGGCCGGGGTCGACGACAGGGTCGGTGCCTCACCGATGCCGCGCAGCCCGTACGGGGCGTGCTCGTCGGCGAGTTCGAGGACGTCGACCGGGATGGTCGGCGTGTCGAGGATGGTCGGGATCAGGTAGTCGGTGAAGGAGGGGTTCCTGACCTTCGCCGTCTTCGGGTCGACGACGATCTCCTCCATGACGGCCACGCCCAGGCCCTGGGTGGTGCCGCCCTGGATCTGGCCGAGCACCGACAGCGGGTTGAGCGCCTTGCCGACGTCCTGGGCGCAGGCCAGTTCGATGACCTTGACCAGGCCGAGCTCGGTGTCGACCTCGACGACGGCCCGGTGTGCGGCGAAGGAGTACTGGACGTGTCCGTTGCCCTGCCCGGTGCGCAGGTCGAAGGGCTCCGTCGGCCGGTGCCGCCACTCCGCCTCGACCTCCACGGTCTCGCCCTCCAGCACGTCGGCCAGGTCGGAGAGGACCTCGCCGCCGTCGGTGACGACCTTGCCGCCCTCCAGGAGAAGCTCGGCCGTCGCCCAGGCCGGGTGGTAGGAGCCGAACTTGCGGCGCCCGATCTCCAGGACCTTCTCGCGGACCAGCTCACAGGAGTTCTTCACCGCGCCGCCGGTGACGTAGGTCTGCCGGGAGGCCGACGTCGAACCGGCGCTGCCCACCTGGGTGTCGGCCGGGTGGATGGTCACCTGTGTGACGCCCAGCTCGGTGCGGGCGATCTGCGCGTGGACGGTGACGCCGCCCTGGCCGACCTCCGCCATGGCGGTGTGCACGGTGGCGACGGGCTCGCCGGCGACGACCTCCACGCGGACCTTGGCGGTGGAGTAGTCGTCGAACCCCTCGGAGAAGCCGACGTTCTTGATGCCGACCGCGTAGCCGACGCCGCGGACGACGCCCTCACCGTGCGTGGTGTTGGACAGGCCGCCCGGCAGCTGCCGTACGTCGGCGCCCTCGCTGGACTCCCACTGGCGCTCCGGCGGCATCGGCATCGCCTTGACGCGGCGCAGCAGTTCGGCGACCGGGGCCGGGGAGTCGACGGGCTGTCCCGTCGGCAGGAGAGTGCCCTGCTCCATGGCGTTGAGCCGGCGGAACTCCACCGGGTCCATGCCGAGCTTCGCGGCCAGCTTGTCCATCTGCGCCTCGTAAGCGAAGCAGGCCTGGACCGCGCCGAAGCCGCGCATCGCGCCGCAGGGCGGGTTGTTGGTGTAGAGGGCGATGGCCTCGATGTCGACGTCCTCGACCACGTACGGGCCGACGGACAGGGAGGAGGCGTTGCCGACGACGGCCGGGGAGGCGGAGGCGTAGGCGCCGCCGTCCAGGACGATCCGGCACTTCATGTGGGTGAGCTTGCCGTCCTTGGTGGCCCCGTGCTCGTAGTGGAGCTTGGCTGGGTGGCGGTGGACGTGCCCGAAGAACGACTCGAACCGGTTGTAGACGATCTTGACGGGCTTGCCGGTGCGCAGGGCCAGCAGGCAGGCGTGGATCTGCATCGACAGGTCCTCGCGGCCGCCGAACGCGCCGCCGACGCCGGACAGCGTCATGCGCACCTTGTCCTCGGGCAGGCCGAGCACGGGTGCGATCTGGCGCAGGTCGCTGTGCAGCCACTGGGTGGCGATGTAGAGGTGGACACCGCCGTCCTCCTCCGGCACGGCGAGGCCGGACTCGGGGCCGAGGAAGGCCTGGTCCTGCATGCCGAAGGTGTACTCGCCCTCGACGATGACGTCGGCCCGCTCGCGCGCCGCGGCCACGTCACCGCGGACGATCGGCTGGCGGTGGACGATGTTGGGGTGCGGGACGTGCCCGGCGTGGTGGTCGTCGCGGTTCTCGTGGACCAGGAGCGCGTCCGGGGCGGTGGCGGAGGCCTCGTCGGTGATGACGGGCAGCTCGCGGTAGTCCACGTTGATCTTCGCGGCGGCCCGGCGCGCGGTCTCCGGGTGGTCGGCGGCGACGAGCGCGACCGGCTCGCCGTGGTGGCGGACCTTGCCGTGGGCGAGGACCGGGGTGTCCTGGATCTCCAGCCCGTAGTTCTTCACGTCGGTGGGCAGGTCGTCGTACGTCAGCACGGCGTAGACGCCCGGCATGGCCAGGGCCTGGCTCGTGTCGATGGAGACGATCTCGGCATGCGCGACGGTCGAGCGGAGGATCTGCCCCCACAGCATGTCCTCGTGCCACATGTCGGACGAGTACGCGAACTCGCCGGTGACCTTGAGGGTGCCGTCGGGGCGCAGCGTGGACTCGCCGATGACGCCCTTGGTCGGGGAGCCCTGGGTGATCTTCGTGGGGGTTCCGCTGGGGGAAGCCATGGTCAGACCGCCTCCGACTGCCGGGCGGCCGCGAGGCGGACCGCGTCCATGATCTTCTCGTAGCCGGTGCAGCGGCACAGGTTGCCCGACAGCGCCTCACGGATGTCCGCGTCGCTCGGGTTGGGGTTGCGCTCCAGCATCTCGTCGGCCGCGACCAGCAGGCCCGGCGTGCAGAATCCGCACTGGACGGCGCCGGCGTCGATGAACGCCTGCTGGATCGGGGACAGCTCGGTGCCCTCGCCGGTCTGCGAGTCGGTGCCCTTGGCGTCCCAGTGCTGCGAGTCCTGGAGCGACGTGCCGCAGCCGCCGGTCCCGCAGGACCGCTGCTTGGCGAAGTCGGCCAGCCCCTCGACGGTGACGACCTCGCGGCCCTCCACCTGCCCGGCGGCGACCAGGCACGCGCACACCGGCACGCCGTCCAGACGGACCGTGCACGAGCCGCACTCGCCCTGCTCACAGGCGTTCTTCGACCCGGGAAGGCCCATGCGCTCCCTCAGCACGTACAGCAGGGACTCGCCCTCCCACACGTCGTCGGCTTCCTGCTGACGGCCGTTGACCGTGAAGTTGACGCGCATCACGCAGCTCCCTCGGTAGTGCGGCGGGTGCCGCGGTAGGACTCCCAGGTCCAGGTCAGCGTGCGGCGGGCCATGACGCCGACCGCGTGGCGGCGGTAGCTCGCGGTGCCCCGGACGTCGTCGATCGGGTTGCAGGCGGCGGAGCACAGGTCCGCGAACTGCTTGGCGACCGACGGGGTGACGATCTTTCCGTTGTCCCAGAAGCCGCCCTCCTCCAGTGCGGCGTTCAGGAACTCCTCGGCGGCCTTCGCCCGGACGGGTGTCGGGGCGGCCGAACCGATCCCGGTCCGCACGGTGCGCGTCCCGGGGTGCAGGGCGAGCCCGAAGGCGCACACGGCGATGACCATCGCGTTCCTGGTTCCCACCTTGGAGAACTGCTGCGGCCCGTCGGCCTTCTTCACGTGCACGGCGCGGATCAGCTCGTCGGCCGCCAGCGCGTTGCGCTTCACACCGGTGTAGAACGCGTCGATGGGGATGAGACGGCTCCCGCGCACCGACTCCACTTCCACCTCGGCGCCCGCGGCGAGCAGGGCGGGGTGGGCGTCGCCGGCCGGGGAGGCGGTGCCGAGGTTGCCGCCGACGCCGCCACGGTTGCGGATCTGCGGGGAGGCCACCGTGTGCGAGGCGAGGGCGAGACCCGGCAGCTCGGCGCGCAGGTTCTCCATGATCTTCGTGTACGGCACGGAGGCACCGAGCCGCACGCTCTCCTCGCCGACCTCCCACTCGGAGAGGTCGCCGATGCGGTTCAGGTCCAAGAGGTACTCGGGCCGGCGGTGGTCGAAGTTGATCTCGACCATCACGTCGGTGCCACCCGCAATCGGCACAGCTGTGGGGTGCTCGGCTTTCGCGGCGAGCGCCTCCTCCCAGCTGGCGGGGCGAAGGAAGTCCATGACCGGCTCTCTTCTTCGTCTTTTCGTGGGGCGTTCAGATTGAGCCAATCCGTGTGCGGCGGTCCCGGCTCGTTCATGTGCTGTTAACGCGTAGTGGCCTCAGTACACAGCGCGTTGCGCCAAGCGAGTCAGTCACGGAAACCATGAAGGAGTTGGCTGGCCAGGACAGGCATCTTGTAGATTCGTATGAACGGAGGCCCGTGGAAACCTCCTCGTTCTCCTGTGGAAACACGCGAGACGACCGCGTGACCTGGAACACAGCCGGGGCAGGGCTTGATTTCGAGACAAAGAACGGCGGCGACGAGAATGCGGCTGCGCGCACTGCTGGAGACCGATGCGCTGGGCCTCAAGCTGCTCGGCGGCGAGGACGAACTGGACCGCACCGTCCGGGGTGTGATGACGACCGACCTGCGCGACCCCAGCCGGTACCTCGCGGGCGGTGAACTGGTGCTCACGGGCCTGGCCTGGCGCCGGGACGCCGACGACTCGGAGCCGTTCGTCCGGATCCTGGTGCAGGCGGGGGTGACGGCCCTCGCCGCGGGCGAGGCCGAGCTCGGTGACGTGCCGGAGGACCTGGTCGTGGCCTGCGCCCGGCATCGCCTGCCGCTCTTCGCGGTGCACGAGTCGGTGGCGTTCGCGACGATCACCGAACACGTCGTACGGCAGGTCTCCGGCGAGCGCGCCGGCGACCTGGCCGCGGTCGTCGACCGGCACCGCCGGATGATGACGTCGGGACCGGCGGGCGGCGGCCCCGACGTGGTCCTGGACCTCCTCGGCACGGACCTGGACCTGCGGGCCTGGGTCCTCTCCCCCACCGGCCGCCTGATCGCGGGCTCGAAGGCGACGGGCCCCGCCCTGCCGGCCGAGGCGTGCGCCCGGCTCGCCGGGGAGCACCTGGCCGCCACCCGGGCGGGGCGCCGCGGCCCCCACCGCGTCGTCCTGGGCGCCACGACGTACTCCCTGTTCCCGGTCCGCTCCACGGGCCGTTCCCCGCAGCCCGCCCGGGACGTCCGCGAGACCGTCCTGGCGGACTGGCTGCTGGCCGTGGAGGCGGACGCCGGGGACTGGCCCGAGGAGCGGCTGGATCTGCTCTACGGCGTCACCCAGCTCATCGCCGTCGAACGGGACCGCCGGGACGCGGCCCGCACGGTGCGCCGCCGGCTGGCCCAGGAGGTTCTGGAACTGGTCCAGGCGGGCGCGGCGCCCGCCGAGATCGCCGCCCGCCTGCGCGTGGCCGCACCGGTGCTGCTGCCCGGCCTGGGCTCCGCGCCGCACTGGCAGGTGGTCGTGGCCCGCGTCGACTGGGAGGGCGAAGGGGTCGAGGGCGGCCCCGTGGCGCAGGCCCTGCTGGAGGAGGTCCTCGTCGACCCCGCCGTCGCCGGGCCGGAGCATTCCGACCGCATCGCGGTGGCCCACACGGGCGACGAGGCCATCGCCCTGGTCCCGCTCCCCGCCGTCCCCACGGAGCATGACGGCCCGGAGCCGGGCGTCCTCGCGGACACGCTCCTGGCCTCGGTACGGGAACCCCTCACGGCGGGCCTCGACGGGGACGGCAGGCTCACTCTGGGCGTCAGCGCGGCGGTCCACTCGGCGGAGGGGCTGCGCGGCGCGCTGGAGGAGGCCCGCCACGCCCGGCGCGTCGCCGCGGCCCGCCCGGGCCGGGTCTGCGCGGCCGGCCACCAGGAACTGGCCTCGCACGTCCTGCTGCTGCCCTTCGTCCCGGACGACGTCCGCCGCGCCTTCACGGCCCGCCTCCTGGACCCCCTGCGGGACTACGACCGCCGCCACCGCGCCGAGCTGATACCCACCCTGGAGGCCTTCCTCGACTGCGACGGCTCGTGGACCCGCTGCGCCACCCGTCTGCACCTGCACGTCAACACGCTGCGCTACCGGGTCGGCCGAATCGAGCAGTTGACGAGTCGTGACCTGTCGCGCCTCGAGGACAAGCTGGACTTCTTCCTGGCACTGCGGATGAGCTGATACGCGGGGTGTCCCGGGGGCAAACCCGGGGCACCCCGGGATCCCACGACTTTGTGAAATCCTTCACCCACCCCCTTGGCCCGGCCCGCCGATTCGTGCTGAGATGCCGCCACCACTCAACAGCTCGATGGCGTGCTCGGGGAGGGCAACGTGGCGCATACCGCCATGTCTGGTAACGGAACGACCGCCGGTGAAGATCCCCTCCAGACCGCGGTATGGCGGCTGCGCTCGCGCGGGTGCTGGGCCGACGCGGCCGCCCTGCTCCTGCCGGCCACACCGGCGGCGGCGCTGCAACGCGCGTCGCTCCTGGTGGAGCGGTGTCTGTACACCGAACAGGGCTGGGAGGAGGCCGAGGACGCGCTGCGCACGGCCGAGGCGATGGCCCACAGCGACGACGAGCGGGGCGCGGCCGCTTGTGAACGCGGTTACTTGGCCTACGCGGCGACCCTGCTCGCGGTACGGGACCGGGCCGACGAGGCCCGGGCCGCGCTCGGCCGGGCGGCGGCGCTGCTTCCTCCCGGTGCTCCCGCGCGGGCTCTGCTGGACTTCCGTCGCGGCCTGCTGGCGGAGAACCTGACGAGCGCACCCCAGGCCGCCCGGGCCGCGTACCGCCGGGCCCACGCGGGCGCGACGGCGCACTCCGACCCGCTGCTGCTGTCGTTCACCTGGCGCCACCTGGCCGGACTCGCCCTCCGCGAAGGGGAGTTGGCGGAGGCACGGCACGGGTTCTCGGAGTCGCTGCGGCTCCGGGAGGAGCTGGGCTATCTCGTCGGTACGGCCCCGGCGCTGGTGTCCCTCGCAGACACGGAGACGGAGCCGGAGGCGTCGCGACTGCGCGAGGAAGCGAGGCGGTTGTTCCGGCTGCTCGGCGGCGTACCGACCTGGCTGTCCCGCCAGTTGGCTCCACCGGTACCGCCGGCTGCGACGGCTTAGGCGTTGCCGCCGGGGCGGACCCGTGCCGCCCCAGCGGCACGACCGCCCGCTGCTGAGCCAGAGCGCGCCCGCACCCGCGTACGGCGAGAAGGGGACGTGTCGGGGGTGTCCGCCCGCAGCGGTTGGCCCGTCAACGAACAGTCAGTCGGTGTGCAAGCCCATCGCGCCGTTCCGAGGACGGACACCCCCCGGCGCGGCCCGGCCCCCATCCGGCGAGAAGGCGAAACGCGCGAACCCCGGCCGGTCAGCCGACGACACCCGCCCCCGCGAAGTGCTCCCCCACCAGCGCCCTGACCACATCCAGATCCCGTGCGACCAGCGCGTCCAGCAACGCCGTGTGCTCATGCGCGTCCGCCAGCAGATCGGCCCGCGCCCGCACCCCGCGCGCACCCCCGACCAACGGCCACTGCGCCCTGCGGTGCAGGTCCTCCGCGATCTGCACCAGCTGCGCGTTGCCCGCCAGGGACAGCACAGCCCGGTGGAACCGCCGGTCGGACTCCGCGTAGGTGGCGCGGCATCCCGAGGCCGCCGCGCGGACCGTCGCCTCGGCGAGAGGGCGCAGCTCGGCCCAGTGCTCGGCGGGAACGGTGCGGGCCAGCCGCAGCATCACCGGGACTTCGAGCAGCGCCCGGACCTCGGCCAGCTCCGCCAGTTCCCGAGCCCCCCGCTCGACCACCCGGAACCCACGGTTGGGAACGACCTCGACGGCGCCTTCGAGGGCGAGTTGCTGCATGGCCTCCCGGACCGGCGTCGCCGAGACCCCGAACCGCTCGCCGAGCACCGGCGCCGAGTACACCTCACCGGGCCGCAGATCCCCCGCCACCAGCGCGGCGCGCAACGCGTCCAGGATCTGCCCGCGCACCGAGGCCCGCTGCACCACGGGCCGAACCCGCGGGGCGACCGGCGCGGCCGGCTCACTGTGCGTGTGTTCCCCCCGCACCTCCCCGACCTGCCGCGGCACCCGCACGGACCCGGCCGGCTCAGCCGCTGCCGCTGCCACCGAAGCCGACGGCGAAGCCGCTGCCGCCGAAGCCGATCCCGACGGCGAAGCCGACGCCGGTGCCGACGCCGCCGCGGCTGCCCACGGAGCCCCCGTGCCCGCAGAGCCCTGCGCTCCCTGCCTCACGGGTCCTCCTCCGGACGTATCGGTACTTGGGGTCATTACGGCGGGTTGTTACTCGTCCGTCAAGCACCATAAGCGCCGAAGCCCCCAGTTCAAATCCCTCCTTCAACTTCCGGCGATCTTGAGTAAGGTTAGGCTTACCTTCAAGAACCCCGTTTCTCCCGACGGATCGGTGATCACATGCCTGCGCCCGTTTCGGCCGTCTCCGGCGCCTACGCCCGCCTGGCCGACGTCCTCCCGGGCCTCGCCGTCACCGAACTGAACGCCACGGACGAGACCCCGCGCGGCGACGGCTGGACAGCGGCCGACGACCTCGCAGCCGCCGGCCCCGCCCTCGACCGCTTCCTGGCGTGGGACGTGGACCAGATCCGGCGCGACTACGGCCGGCAGGCCCGGCCCGACGTCGTCGCCGGCTTTGGCCTGCACCGCTACGCATGGCCCGCCTGCCTCCTGATCACCGTGCCGTGGTTCCTGCACCGCCGGGTCCCCCGCTACCCCGTGACCCACGTCTCCTACGACCGCACCGACCCGGGCCACGCCCTCGGACACCTGGCCGTCCGCCCCGCCGGCTTCGCCTGCCTGCCGGGCGACGAGGCGGCCGGGCTGCCCGGCGCCCGGGTCGTCCCGGACGAGGAGGCACTGCGGGCGGAGGTCCGGTCGGCGGTCGCGGAGCACCTGGAGCCGGTGCTGACCGGCTTCGGCCCCCGGATGCGCCGCCGCGGGCGCGCCCTGTGGGGCATGGCGACCGACGAGATCGTCGAAGGGCTCTGGTACGTCGCCCAGTTGCTCGGCGAGACCGAGGAGCGGCGCGCGATGCGCGAACTGGAGCTGCTCCTGCCGGGCGCGAGCAAGCCGTACGTCGGCACGGCGGCGTTCCGGGAGCTGACCGGCCCCGGCGGCGAGCCGCTGCTCACCCGGGACCGCGCGAGCTGCTGCATGTTCTACACCCTGCGTCCCGAGGACACCTGCGCCACCTGCCCGCGCACCTGCGACACGGACCGCGTCACCAAGCTGCTCGCCACGGCCAGTTGACGCACACACGGGGGCCTGTCCCCCGTAGGATCATCGCGAAACCACACACCCGCTCAGGCGATTCACAGCATCCCCACGGGTCACGGGAACTTTCCGGAGAACCACTCGTGCGGGTAGTCTTGTTCGAACTCAACTCCCGCCCCTCAAGCGACAGTTCGAGCAGATCGCCGTCCTGGGCATTCCCTTGCACTTCCTTGGCGGTCTCTTGCCCCGAAACCCCCTGAGGGCCGATGGGATTGGGCCACTATGGCGGGCGTTACGCCCTATCCCAATGCAAGGGACCACCCAGATGAGACTGACCGACATATCGCTGAACTGGCTGCTTCCGGGCGCCGTGCTTCTCCTGGGCATGCTGGCGGCGGTGGCGGTGCTCGCGCGCGGCAAGCGCTCCTCGGTCAAGGACACGAGCGCGGACGACTCCTGGGAGCGCAGCGAGGAACGCCGCAGACGCAAAGAAGCCCTCTACGGCACCCTCTCCTATCTTCTTCTGTTCTGCTGTGCGGCCGTCGCCGCCCTGCTCTCCTTCCACGGCCTGGTCGGTTTCGGCGAGCAGAACCTCGGACTGTCCGGCGGCTGGCAGTACCTCGTCCCGTTCGGCCTGGACGGTGCGGCGATGTTCTGCTCCGTCCTCGCGGTGCGCGAGGCCAGCCACGGTGACGCGGCGCTCGGCTCCCGGATACTCGTCTGGACGTTCGCCTTCGCCGCGGCCTGGTTCAACTGGGTGCACGCCCCGCGGGGCGTCGGCCACGCGGGAGCCCCCCACTTCTTCGCGGGCATGTCCCTCTCGGCCGCGGTCCTCTTCGACCGCGCGCTGAAGCAGACCCGCCGCGCCGCCCTGCGGGAGCAGGGTCTGGTGCCCCGCCCGCTGCCGCAGATCCGCATGGTGCGCTGGCTGCGGGCCCCCCGCGAGACCTACCGCGCCTGGTCGCTGATGCTCCTGGAGGGTGTGCGCAGCCTGGACGAGGCGGTCGACGAGGTGCGCGACGACATGCGCAAGAAGGAGGAGGCCCGGCAGCGGCGGCGCGACCAGCAGCGCGTGGAGCGGGCCCAGCTGAAGGCGATCAGCCGCGGTCACCGCGGCCACTTCGGCCGCGGTGGCGGACGGGAGCTGGAGGTGCAGGTGGAGCGCGGCTCCTCGCAGGTCTCCGCGGAGCCTGCCATATCCGCGCCGGAGCCCCTGCCCGTGCGCTCGCGTCCCTCCCTTCAGCCGGTGCGCAAAGGAACTGACGCGGTGACCGTCGACCTCACCGCGGAGGACGACACGATGGCACTGCCGCGTCTGGACTCCCTGGAGCGCAAGCTCAAGGACCTTGAGCAGCAGTTCGGTTAGCCGAGCCCGAGCACAGTGGCGAGGGGGCGTGGCCTGCGGGCCGCGCCCCTTCGGCGTTCACGCCGCGCCGGCCCCCAGCTCGAACCAGACGGACTTGCCCACGCCGTGCGGCCGCACGCCCCAGGAGTCCGCGAGGGACTGCACCAGGAGCAGGCCCCTGCCATTCGTACCGTCGTCGGCGACCGGTACACGCAGCCGGGGTCTGCGGGCCACGAAGTCCCGTACCTCCACCCGCAGTCCGCGGGGCCCGACGGTGGCCGTGAGGACCGCGTCGTGGTCGGTGTGGACGATCGCGTTGGTGACGAGCTCGCTGGTGAGCAGTTCGGCCACGTCGGACTGCCCGTGTTTCCCCCACTGCCCGAGCAGTTCCCGCAGGGCCCTGCGCGCTTCGGGGACGGCCCGCAGGTCCGCCCGCCCGAGTCGGCGCCTCAACTGCGGCGCCGGATCGTGTTCCGTGACATCGTCGGTCCTGTCCTCCACCGTCTTCGCCGAGAAGCCCCCGATCGCTATGGGACCGCCTCGTCGTGCCTGCCTCTCCATGACCCCCGCCCGCGCGCCGATGTCGGTTCCCCTCCTGCTCGAACACGTTCACGGGGATCCATGCCCCATCGGGAACGCGGCAGTCATGCGGGATCGTCGACGACCGGGTGTTCGGCCATCGGAACGGCGCGGGCGGCGTGGGCAGTTGGCCGCCGAGCGGTACGGCGACGGAGGGGAGGGGGACAAGAGGGTAGCCGGTCGTCGTCCCAGGACGGATGCTGACCGCCGGAGATCGGACGATGGGCCGATGGCCGACTGTCGATCCGTGCGTACTCGGGGAGGGGCCCGGGCGAGGGCACCGGGTGCGCGGTGCCTCGGTGAAGTTGGCTGAAGTACGACGGTCTTGACGGCCTCCGGAACCGGTACGGGGCCGTCCTCCCCACCCCCGTGGAGGGAGGACGGCCCCGCATCTAGCGAGGGACGCGCGTCAGTAGAGCTTGTTGACGGCGGTGGTCGTCGTCTTCTTGAAGGCCGCGACGGGGGCGTCCCCGAAGTCGCCCATCTGGCCCCACCGCACGACGGTGACCGTCCTGCCGTCGCGCCCGACGGACAGCAGCGAGATGTCCGTGGAGCCCCCGGACGTCTCGGTGTGCACGCCGCGGACGTGGGCGCCCTCCTCGACGGGCAGCGAACCGTAGTCCCGGCCCTCGGCCTCGATGTCGGGGTCGTTCTTCTCCAGGCGGTCGGCGCAGGTGCGGATCAGGTCGTCGTAGTGCTTCGCCAGGGCCTTGGCCAGGGCGGAGGTGTCCGCCACGACGGTCAGCTGCACGGCGCTGGTGTCCAGGTCGGTGCGGAACTCCCGGTACCGGTAGTCGTAGGAGGGCACGCCCTCCGTGCTCACGCAGGTGCCGAGTGCCTCCGGGAACCCCTCGGTGACCGGGCCGGCCGTCCAGGTGGAGGACGGGTGCGGCGGGAGCTGGGACGCCGAGAGGAACTTCGGTGCGGCGCCCGTCGGCGCGGCTCCGGCGGCCGGGGCCGTGAGGACCGTGCCCGCCGCGAGGGCGGCGACGGTGAGTGCGGTGAGCGCGCTGGCTCGGAGGTGCTTGGGCATGGGTGTCCCCCGTGGGTGAATGCGTGGATGGTCGATGCCGCCGCGAGGCCGGCCGGCCGGCCCTGGTCTGCTCGGTGCGACACCAGAAGCATCAGCGGTCACACCCGGGGGACGCAACGGCCCGCACCCGATCCGGCACGGTGGAACCATCCCAGGCCGTCTGACGTGCAGGTACATGGGGTGCCTGGGATGCCGTTCCGGGCCGGGTCGGACCTACGGGGACGGGGGAAGGGTGTCGGCACAGGACGACGTCGACGACGTCGCGGAGTTCGCGGCGCTGCTGAGGACGCTGAAGGAGCGCACGGATCGCAGTTACGGTTCACTGGCCCGGCGCCTGGCCATGAACACCTCGACCCTGCACCGCTACTGCGCCGGCGAGGCGGTCCCGGTCGACTTCGCCCCCGCGGAGCGCTTCGCCGCCCTGTGCGGGGCGTCCCCGCAGGAACGTCTGGAGCTCCACCGCCGCTGGCTCCTGGCTGTGGCGGCACGCCAACGCCCCCGCACGCCGAGCGCGGTGGCCACGCCCGCCGGGGCGGAGGACCCGAGAGCCGAAGACAGCACGGCCGCCGTCGCATCGCAGGAACCGGAGGCCAACAGCGACGCGGGCGCCCCCCAAGCGCAGGAACCGGTGGCCGAAGAGAGGGTGGTCGCCGTCGCATCGCAGAAAGCGAAGGCCAAGAACGACGCGGGCGCCCCCCAAGCGCAGGAACCGGTGGCCGAAGAGAGGGCGGCCGCCGTCGCACCGCAGAAAGCGAAGACCAAGAACGACGCGGGCGCCCCCCAAGCGCAGGAACCGGTGGCCGAAGAGAGCACGGTCGAGCCCGAAGCTCAAGAACCGGCGGCCGCACCCCTCGGCGTCGGTGGTCCTGCCGGCGTCGCGGCGCCGCTCCCCCGTCGCCCCTGGTACCGCCGTGGACGCGTCGCGGTCGGGCTGGCTGCCGGCTGCGCGGTGCTCGCGGCTCTCGGGAGCCTCGCCGCACTGCCGGACGGGCGGCATGCGTCCGCCGGCGACCGGGCCGGCTCGGCCGGTCCGGCGCCCTCCGGCATGACGGAGACCAGAGCGCCGGACCGGCGCGACGCCTCCCCCACGCCGAGCGGCGGTTCCCCGACCCCCCAGCGGTCCTCTCCCTCCGCCACCCCGAAGCAGTCGAAG
>NZ_JAKEIO010000142.1 GCF_021474405.1 [Streptosporangium] indianense | reverse complement strand
CATCGGGGGGTGTGTCCTTCCACGAGGGTGGCTCGGCTCGCTGCCGCGAGGTGCAGCAGGGCGGCCAGGTCGTCGGGCCCGGTGGCGGGGTTGAGGAGGGTGGCTTTGAGCCAGAGCCGGCCGTCGAGGCGGGCCCGGCCGAGGACGGCGGAGCCGTCGGTGAGCAGGGCGCGGCGCACGGCGGCGACGGTGGTGTCGGTGGCGCCGGTGGGCCGGAACAGCACCGTGCTGATGACGGGCGGAGCGTGCAGCTCGAAGTCGGGGTGCCCATCGACGAGGGCGGCGAACTGCCGGGCGTGGTCGCAGACCTGGTCGACGAGGGCGCCGAGGCCGCTGCGGCCCAGGGTCTTGAGGGTGACGGCGACTTTGAGGACGTCGGGGCGGCGGGTGGTGCGCAGGGAGCGGCCGAGCAGGTCGGGCAGTCCGGCCTCGGTGTCGTCGGGGGCGTTGAGGTAGTCGGCGTGCTGTCGCAGGGCGGCGAGGTCGCGGGTGTCCCGGACGGCGAGGAGTCCGGCGGCGACCGGCTGCCAGCCGAGTTTGTGCAGGTCGAGGGTGACGGTGTCGGCGGCGTCGAGTCCGGTGAGGCGGGTGCGGTGCCGGTCGCTGAAGAGGAGACCTCCGCCGTAGGCGGCGTCCACGTGCAGCCGGGCGTCGTGGGCGGCGCAGCGGGCGGCGATCTCGGGCAGCGGGTCGATGCGTCCGGTGTCGGTGGTGCCGGCGGTGGCGGCGACGAGCAGCGGGCCGGGCAGGCCGGTGAGGGCTTCGTCGAGGGCGTCCGGGTCGAGTGTGCCGCCGGGGGCGGGTACGACGACGGGTTCGGGCAGCCCGAGCAGCCAGGCGGCGCGGGGCAGCGAGTGGTGGGCGTTGGCCCCGTGCACGAGCCGGACGGATCCGCCGTGTCTCTCCCGGGCGAGGAGCAGGGCGAGTTGGTTGGACTCGGTGCCGCCGGTGGTGACGAGGGCGTCCGTGGCCCCTGCGTGCCGGGCGAGCGCCCGCGTGACGATCGACTCGAGTGCGGTGGCGGCCGGGGCCTGGTCCCAGGAGTCCAGGGACGGGTTGAGTGCCGAGACGGCGAGGTCGGCGGCGGTGGCGACGGCGAGGGGCGGGCAGTGCAGGTGGGCCGCGCACAGGGGGTGGGCGGGGTCGGCGGCGCCTTCCGCGAAGGCCCGGACCAGGGTGTGCAGGGCGTGCGGGTCGCCCTGCTCGGGGAGGATCTCCCCCACCGCTTCACGCAGCCGCCTGGCGACTCCGTCGGGCCCGCCCGCCGGCAGCGGCCCGCTCCGCGCCCGGGCGCCGGTGTCCAGCGCGTCGAGGACGGTGCCGAGCATCGACCGCAGGACGTGGGGCCCTTCAGGGCCTGAGGCAAGGGGCGGCGTGCTCATGGGCTGACCTCCGAGGCGCGGGGCGATACGCCCGCACGGCTCAACGACCCGACCCGGGTGGAGGTATCTCCCACGGGGGAAACCGGCCGGACCGGCGGAACCGACTGCGGGTGCAGCGACCGGAGCGGCGGAACCGACAGCGGGGGAAGCGACCGGAGCGGCGGAACCGACAGCGGGGGAAGCGACCGGAGCGGCGGAACCGACGGCGGGTGAGGCGGCTTGAGCAGCCCCGCCGGCACCGGCCGGAAAACTGACCCAAGCCCCGCCGCCATCAACCGGAAGACCGGCCCAAGCCCCGCCGCCGCCGTCGGTTGCCGGAATCGGCCGCCTGGTCCGCGAGCCGGTCGCGGCGAGGCAGGCCGGGCTGCCGGTGAGGGGCCCGGCTCGGCGGCGGCAGGGGTCGCCCGCTCGTCGACTCCCCTACGTCGCCGGCCCCTTTGCATCCGGGGTGCGGCCCCACCGGCACCGGTTCTCACGGTCCCGGCACTGGCGGCCCCGGGTCGGACAGGCCCAGCTCAGGCGGAGCCGGTTCTCGCCGGTGCCATACTCGCCAAAGCCGGCCCTCGCCGGAGCCGGTCCTCGCCAAAGCCGGCCCTCGCCGGAGCCGGTCCTCACCAAAGCCGGTACTCGCCGCAGCCAGTCCTCGCCCGGTGCCGGTTCTCGCCGGTGCTAGTTTTTCCCGGCCCCCTGGACCCGCAGGGCCCGCGCCAGATCATCCAGTTGGTCCACCAGCTTGCGGCGCAGCGCCGGGATCGGGGCGGCGTCGCGCAGGCATTCCTCACCGAGACGGAGGGTGTCGGCGTCGACGGCGTGGGCGGGGAAGGCCCAGCGGCCCGCGGCGTCGGCGATGGCCGGACCGCGGCGGTCGGCGACGGCGACCGCGTCGGCGTAGTAGCGCGCGACGTATTCGCGCACCAGGTCGGCCTGCTCCGGCTGCCAGAAGCCGCGGGCGGTGGCGGTGAAGAGGTAGTTGGACAGCTCGTCGGAGCCGAACATGGCCTCCCAAGCGCGGGCTTTGGCGTCCGGGTCGGGCAGGGCGGCCCGGCAGCGGGCGGCTCCCTCCTGGCCGGTGGCGCTCGGGTCGCGTTCCTGTTCGGCGGTGATGGCGGCCTCGTCGGTCGCGCCGAGGGCGGCGAGCCGGGCGAGCACGCGCCAGCGCAGCTCGGGGTCGAGCTCGGGGCCGCCGGGGACGGTGCCGTCGGCGAGCCAGGCGGCGATGGTGTGGGGGTGGGCGGCCACGTCGATGCGATGGCGCACGGCGATCAGGCGCAGCCCGGGGTTGTCGCCGTCCTCGGTGCGGCGGATGAGGTCGCGGCACAGCTCGGAGAGGGTCGCGAGGGCGGCGGGCCGCTCCTCGGGGGCGAGGTAGCGGTCGGCGACGTACGTGGTGGCGAAGGCGAGCACGCCCTGGACGATGGCGAGGTCCGTCTCCAGCGGCAGGTGGGCGCGGGCGGTCTCCAGGTAGGCGTGCGGGGTGAGTTCGCCGTCGCGGACGGCGTCCCTGAGGGCGTTCCAGACGACCGCGCGGGTCAGCGGTTCGGGCAGGCCGGACAGGTCCTTGCGGACGGTTTCGAAGGACTCGGGGTCGAAGCGGACCTTGGCGTAGGTGAGGTCGCCGTCGTTGAGGAGGAGCAGGGCGGGCCGCTTGCCGATGGGGTGGGCGTCGCTCTGCGGCAGTTCGAGGTGGAGGCGTTCGCGCAGGACGAGCTGGCCGCCGTCGTCGCCGAGGTCCCGGTCGTAGAGGCCGACGGCGATGCGGTGGGGGCGGCTGCCGGCGCGGTCGACGGTGAGGGTGCAGGTGCCGTGCTCGCCGGGGGCGACGCGCGGGGTGAGGGTGTCGACGCCGGTGGTGCGCAGCCAGGCGTCGGCCCAGGCGTGGACGTCGCGGTCGGTGGCGTCGGCGAGGTTGTCGATGAAGTCGGCGAGGGTGGCGTTGGCGAACCTGTGCCGGGCGAAGTGGGTGTTGATGCCGGCGAGGAAGTCCTTCTCGCCGAGCCAGGCGACGAGTTGGCGCAGTGCGCTGGCGCCCTTGGCGTAGGAGATGCCGTCGAAGTTGAGCAGTGCGGAGGCGGTGTCGTCGACGGCCTCGGGGGCGACGGGGTGGGTGGAGGGGCGCTGGTCGGCGTCGTAGCCCCAGGACTTGCGGGTGACGCCGAAGTCGGTCCAGGTGTCGGAGAAGCGGGTGGCCTCGGTGAGGGTCTGGTAGCCCATGTACTCGGCGAAGGACTCGTTCAGCCAGATGTCGTCCCACCACTTGAGCGTGACGAGGTCGCCGAACCACATGTGGGCCATCTCGTGGGCGATGACCATCGCGCGGGTCTGGCGTTCGGTGTCGGTGACGGCCGAGCGGTAGACGAACTCGTCGCGGAAGGTGACCAGGCCCGGGTTCTCCATGGCGCCGGCGTTGAACTCGGGGACGAAGGCCTGGTCGTAGGAGTCGAACGGGTAGGGCTCGTCGAACTTCTCGTGGTAGCGGTCGAAGCAGGCGCGGGTGACGTCGAGGAGTTCGTCGGCGTCGGCGTCCAGGTAGGGGGCGAGGGAGCGGCGGCAGTGCAGGCCGAAGGGCAGGCCGCGGTGCTCGGTGCGCACGGAGTGCCAGGGGCCCGCGGCGACAGCGACCAGGTAGGTGGAGATGAGCGGCGTGGGGGCCGCCGTCCATACGCCGTCGGTCTGTTCTGTGATGCCGTTGGCGAGGACGGTCCAGTTCTGCGGGGCCTTCACCGACAGTTCGAAGACGGCCTTCAGGTCGGGCTGGTCGAAGGCGGCGAAGACCCGCTGGACGTCCTCCATGAACAGCTGGGTGTAGACGTAGGTCTCGCCGTCGGTGGGGTCGGTGAAGCGGTGCATGCCCTCACCGGTGCGGGAGTAGCGCATCGTCGCGTCCACGCGCAGTTCGTGCTCGCCGGCGGTGAGGTGCGGCAGGGCGAGCCGGTTGCCGTCCAAAGTCTCCGGGTCCAGAGGGTGCCCGTCGAGGGTGACGGAGCGCAGCTCGGCGGGCTTGAGCTCGACGAAGGTGGTGCCGTCCACGCGGGCAGCGAACCTGATCAGGGTGTGGGAGTCGAAGGTGTCGTCTCCGGCGGTCAGGTCGAGGTCGATCGTGTAGCGGTGGACGTCGAGGAGCTCTGCTCGGGTCTGCGCTTCGTCGCGCGTCAGTACGGACATGCGTGACATGCTGCCTGATGCCGTCGGGAAGGCACAGAGGCGGATCGGTACGTGCCCCATGTCCGGTTCTAGGTGCGGTCCTTTTCGAGCTCCCCGGCGTGCGCCCCCATGGGCCGTTGCGTCGGCACGCGCGCGTCGGGGTGCGGCAGTGCGGGGCGCGCGGTGTGTGCGACGGTGCCGGTGTGCTCCCCCACGAGGGCGCGCAGGCGGTGCACCTCCCGCTCCAGGGCGAGCCGGCGCCGGTGGGCGTCGTAGAGGTAGCGGACCTTGGTGCGCAGGGCCCAGGGGTCGACCGGTTTCATGACGAGGTCGGCGACGCCGAGCCGAAAGGCGGTGGTGGTCAGTTCGTGGTCGGCGCCGAAGCCGGTGAGGAGGATCACGGGGATGTGCTGGGTCTGCTCCACGCGCCGCATGTAGCGCACGACCTCCAGCCCGCTGACGCCCGGCATGCGCACGTCGAGCAGCAGCAGGCCGACCTGGCCGCGCAACACCTGTTTGAGCGCCTCGTCGCCGCTGGTGGCCCGGCTGAGCTGGTAGCCCAGCGGGGCCAGGGCGCTTTCGAGCGCGTACAGCGTGTCCTCGTGGTCGTCGACGATGAGGATCCTGGTATCCGACGGCATGGCCCGACGCCCCTCCCTCGTGGAGGTCCAGAGTAGTCCGGGACACTGACGCGCAGTGCTCGTCAGCTGACATGCTGTGTACAGCGCAGCATGCCCCGAGCGGGCCACCGTGTCACTCCCCCGGGGGCGCGCGCGAAGTCAGTTGGCGCCTGGGGCGGCGCCGTTGAGCGCCTCGTCCGCGATGCGCTCGTGGTGGCGGATGACTTCGGCGACGATGAAGTTGAGGAACTTCTCGGCGAAGGCCGGGTCCAGCTTGGCGTTCTCGGCGAGGGCGCGCAGCCGGGCGATCTGGCGGGCCTCGCGGGCCGGGTCGGCGGGCGGCAGCTGGTGCTGGGCCTTGAGGTGTCCGACCTGCTGGGTGCACTTGAAGCGCTCGGCGAGCATGTGGACGACGGCCGCGTCGATGTTGTCGATGCTGTCGCGCAGCCGGGTGAGCTCTGCGCGGACGGCGGGGTCGGCGTCGGGGGAACCGGTGTTGCTGGTGGTCATGGGGCGTCAGCCTACGGGGATCATGCCGGGTCGCCGAGGGCCGTCTCATCCTTCGGCGGTGTCAGCCGTTTGTGGAAGTAGACGTCCTCGTGGCCGCCGGGGACGCCCCCGATGCGGGCCTCTTCCCGGAAGCCGAGCCTCGGGTAGAAGCCGGGCGCCTGGAAGCTGTACGTGGAGACGATCATGTCGGTGCAGCCACGTCGGACGGCCTCGTCCTGCGCCGCGCGCAGGAGCCGGCCGCCCCAGCCGCTGTGCCGCCGGTCCTCGCGCACCCACAGCAGGTCCACGGAGCACAGGGTGCCCCAGGTCCAGGCGGTGAGCCCGCCGACCAGGTCGCCGTTGTCGTCGGTGACGGAGACGGAGAGGGGTTCGGTGACGGCTCCGTCGGCGGCGGCGGTGTTGAAGGCGGTCAGTTCCTCGTCGAGCCGCCTCTCGAGGTCGTCGTCCCGGCCGCCGATCCGGAGCGATCCCGCGGGGGTGTGCTGTTCGCTGGTCACGGCCCGGAGTGTGCCGGAACGGCGCGGGCGGCGGCGGGTCGCGTGGGGACGTCGACCGGTTTTCGCCGTGCCGCGGCCCGTCCGCGGCGGGGTGTGCCCTCGTACAGTGGAACCGGGTTCAGGGGCGTCTTGGGGTGAGGCGTGGCGAACGACGGGCCGGTCGAGCACGGCTACCCGCATCTGGAGACGGTGCGGGCGGCCGTCACGGCGTTGTACAGGCGTCTTTCGTACGACACCGTCCGGACGTTCGAGACCAGCGTGCTCCCCGTCGACGTGGCGTTCTGCGACACCGACGACCTGTATCTGGGGGCGCAGCGGGTGGCGCACGAGCTGGTGCGGCACTACCGGCTGCCGGACGCCCGGCTGATCGTGAGCTTCCGGGAGATGCGGTACGCGGCGAATGTGGAGCTGACGGCCGGGCCGGAGTACTTCGTGGAGTTGAACGACCGGTTCCGTACCCACCGTCGGGACATCGGCGCGGCTCTGGCGCACGAGGTGACGCACGTGTACCTGCATCGGCTCGGCCTGTCGTTCCCGGGCGTGCGGGACAACGAGATCCTGACGGACACCGTGACGACGTACCTGGGAGCGGGCTGGCTGCTGCTGGACGCGTTCCGGGAGGACGGGGCGTCCTCGCAGAAGCTGGGGTATCTCACGCCGGAGGAGTTCGGGTACGTGCTGGCCAAGCGGGCGCTGCTCTTCGGGGAGGACCCGTCGGTGTGGTTCACCAGTGCGCAGGCGTACTCGGCGTACGTGAAGGGGAGGGAGCTGGCCCGCCGTGACGGGCAGGAGCCTCCGCTGACGGCGGCGGGGTGGGCGGGGCGGCGGCGGTACGCGCGGGACCGGCGGCACGCGCCGGCGGGTCCGCCGCAGCCGGGGGTGCGGTACGCGTTCTCCCCCGACGGGGGCGGGCGGCTGCGGGTGTCGTTCCCCTGCCCCACGTGCCACCAGCGGATCAGGGTGCCGGTGCGGGGGCGGGTCCGGGCGCGGTGTGCGCTGTGCCGGAGCGTGCTGGAGTGCGACACGTAACGTCGTGGGTGCTGGAGTGCGACCCGTAGCGTCGTGGGTCGGGTGCCGGGCCGCGGCCGTCAGTGGGGGTGGTCGCCGCCGGTGATCTCCTGGTACTGCTCCACGGTCGGCTTCTCGATGCGGGCGTCGGGTCCGTACATGGCCTTCGCGAGCCGGGCGCGCAGCCGCTCGGACCGTTTGATCCTGCGGCGGACGCCCGCGGCGTCGACCTCGGGCCCGGTCTCGTGGGGCGGGAGCTGTTCGTGCTGGGTGAGGGTGAACAGCTCGGCCTGGGTGAGGGGCTCGTGGACCTCGATGTACTCGCCGGTGGGCAGCCGTTTGATGGTGCCGGTCTCCCTGCCGTGCAGCACTTTGGCGCGGTCGCGGCGCTGCAGGCCCATGCAGATCTTCTTCGTGACGATGAACGCGGCGACCGGCAGCACGAAGACGCCGATCCGCACGAACCAGGTGATCACGTTGATGGACAGGTGCAGGTGGGTGGCGACGATGTCGTTGCCGCCGCCGATCAGCAGCACCGCGTACAGGGTCAGCCAGGCCACGCCGAGGCCGGTGCGCACGGGCGCGTTGCGCGGCCGGTCCAGGATGTGGTGCTCGCGTCTGTCGCCGGTGACCCACGCCTCGAGGAAGGGGTAGAGGCCGAGGGCGAGCAGGATCAGGGGGAAGAGCGAGAAGGGGATGAACACGCCGAGGACGAGCGTGTGCCCCCAGAGGTTGATCTCCCATCCCGGCATCACCCGGATCAGGCCTTCGGAGAAGCCGAGGTACCAGTCGGGCTGGGCGCCGGTGGTGACCAGGTCCGGGCGGTAGGGGCCGAAGGCCCACACGGGGTTGATCTGGGCGACCGCGCCCATCACCGCCAGCACGCCGAAGACGAGGAAGAAGAAGCCGCCGGCCTTGGCCATGTAGACGGGCAGGAACGGCATGCCCACGACCGACCGCTCCTCGCGTCCGGGGCCCGGGAACTGGGTGTGTTTGTGGTAGAAGACCAGGATCAGATGGGCGGTGACCAGGCCCAGCATGATGCCCGGCAGCAGCAGGATGTGGACGGGGTACAGCCGCGAGATGATGTCCTCGCCCGGGAACTCCCCGCCGAACAGGAAGAACGACAGGTACGTCCCGACGATCGGGATGGACAGGATGGCGCCCTGGGCGAAGCGGATGCCGGTGCCGGACAGCAGATCGTCGGGGAGGGAGTAGCCGGTGAGGCCGGTGATGATGCCGAGCATCAGCAGGGTCCAGCCGAAGAGCCAGTTCAGCTCGCGCGGCTTGCGGAAGGCGCCGGTGAAAAACACCCGCATCATGTGCACCAGCATGCCGGTGATGAAGACCAGCGCCGCCCAGTGGTGGATCTGCCGGATCAGCAGCCCGCCGCGCACGTCGAAGCTGATGTCCAGCGTGGACTCGAACGCCCTGCTCATGAGGACGCCGTTGAGCTCCGTGTAGGAGCCGTGGTAGGCGACCTCCTGCATGCTGGGCTCGAAGAACAGGGTGAGGTAGACGCCGGTGAGGATCAGCACGACGAAGCTGTAGAGGGTGACCTCGCCCAGCATGAAGGACCAGTGGTCCGGAAAGACCTTGCGCATGTTGGCCTTGGCCAGGGCGAAGAGCCCGAGCCGCCCGTCCGCCCAGTCGGCGAGCTTCTCGCCCTTGCCTGCGGGAGGTCTCCGCCGGGCGGAGTCCGTCCCGTACACCCGCCGTGCGCCGTCGTCGCCCATACGTCGTCGCCTCCCCGTCGGATCCTTCCCAGCGTGGCACGGCGGCGCGGCCGTGCAAACGGGGCGTGGGCCAAGGGGCGGGGTGGTTGGGCCAGGGGGGCGAGGGCCGGTCAGCGGCTGCCGGTGTCCCGGACGATCCCCTGGGCCCGGGCGGCCACCAGCCACTTCGGGAACTCGCCGACCAGCCGGTCGTACAGTTCGGCGTCCGGAACCTTCCGCGGGTCCTGCCCAGCGTGGAAGAACCCGGCGTTGTCGACGACCCGTTTGGCGGGCACGGCCAGCTCGTCCAGCTTGCGCAGGAAGTCGAACTGCTTGCTGCCCGGGTCGCCGAACCCGATGAACTGCCAGAACAGCGGCAGCCTGGCCGCCTTGCACAGATAGCGTTCCGCGGCGAGCTTGTTGATCGGCCCGCCGTCGGTCTGGAACACGACCAGGGCGGGTTCCGTGGAGCCGCTGTCGAGGTAGTGGTCGATCACGGCGTCCATCGCCAGGTGGTAGCTGGTCTTCCCCATGTGCCCGAGGCCGGCCACGATCCGCTCGATCCGCCCCTCGTGCCCGGCCAGGGCGATCTCCGTCTCGGCGTCGACGTCGGTGGAGAAGAACACGACGGGCACGCTGCCGTCGTCGTCGAGGTGCGCCGACAGCCCGAGCACCCGGTCGGCCAGCGCCTGCACGCTGCCGTCCTTGTAGTACGGCTTCATGGAGCCGGAGTAGTCGATGACGAGGTAGACCGCGGCCCGCAGCCCGTCCAGCCCGTGCTTCGCGAGGGACACCCCGGCGTTCTTGTAGAGACTCACCAGCGCGGGGGCGGTCTCCTGGACCTTGCTCAGACTGATCGCGGCCATGGCCGGAATCATCTCACTCCGCGACGGCCACCGCGTCGCTCAGCTCGGCCATCCGGTCGGCCGGGCCGGGGAGTTGGGGATCGTGGGGGGCAGGGCCTCGACCGCCTCGCTGCGGACCACGGCCCCCAGCATCCGGGTATGGCCGGACGCGCACGGCGGCGTGACCGGCTGAGGACGTGCGACGGCGCCTGCCCAGGCGTCCGGTCGGGGACTGTGGGGCAGGCGCCGTCAGTGTTCCGTACGCCTTTGTACGGGACGTATCAGGGGCGGGTGTCAGACCATCAGCGCGCGATCCGTGGGACGGATCGGTGCCGGCAGGTCGCTCGCGCCCGCGAGGGCACGGTCCACTCCGCGCGCCGCCGAGCGGCCCTCGGCGATGGCCCAGACGATGAGCGACTGGCCGCGGCCGGCGTCACCGGCGACGAAGACGCCCGGCACGTTGGTCTGGAAGTCGGCGTCGCGGGCGATGTTGCCGCGCTCGTCGAGCTCCAGGCCGAACTGCTCGACCAGGCCGTTCTCCCGGTCGGTGCCGGTGAAGCCCATGGCGAGGGTGACCAGCTGGGCGGGGATCTTGCGCTCGGAGCCCGGCTTCGGGGTCAGCTTGCCGTCGATGAACTCCACCTCGGTGAGGTGCAGCCACTGGACGTTGCCGTCCTCGTCGCCCTCGAAGTGGGTCGTCGAGACGGAGTAGACCCGCTCGCCGCCCTCCTCGTGCGCGGAGGTGACCTTGTACAGCATGGGGAAGGTCGGCCAGGGCTGGTTGGTGGGGTGCCGCTCCTCGCCCGGGCGGGGCATGATCTCCAGCTGCGTGACGGAGGCCGCGCCCTGGCGGTGGGCGGTGCCCACGCAGTCCGCGCCGGTGTCGCCGCCGCCGATGACCACGACGTGCTTGCCCTCGGCGGAGATGGGGGGCGCCACGAAGTCGCCCTCCTGCACCTTGTTGGCCAGCGGCAGGTACTCCATGGCCTGGTAGATGCCCTTGAGTTCACGGCCGGGCACCGGCAGGTCGCGGGCCGTGGTGGCGCCGACGGCCAGGACGACCGCGTCGTAGCGCTTCTTCAGGTCCGTGGCCTTCAGGTCGCGGCCGATCTCGATGCCCGTGCGGAAGCGGGTGCCCTCCGCGCGCATCTGCTCGATGCGGCGGTTGATGTGCCGCTTCTCCATCTTGAACTCGGGGATGCCGTAGCGGAGGAGGCCTCCGATGCGGTCCGCGCGCTCGTAGACGGCGACGGTGTGGCCGGCGCGGGTCAGCTGCTGGGCGGCGGCGAGGCCCGCCGGGCCCGAGCCGACGACGGCGACGGTCTTGCCCGAGAGGCGCTCCGGGATCTGCGGGGCGACGTCCCCGGTCTCCCACGCCTTGTCGATGATCGAGACCTCGACGTTCTTGATGGTCACCGGCGGCTGGTTGATGCCGAGCACGCACGCCGCCTCACAGGGAGCGGGGCACAGGCGGCCGGTGAACTCCGGGAAGTTGTTCGTCGCGTGCAGACGCTCCGAAGCCGCCGCCCAGTCCTCGCGGTAGGCGTAGTCGTTCCACTCGGGGATCAGGTTCCCGAGCGGACAGCCGTTGTGGCAGAACGGGATGCCGCAGTCCATGCAGCGGCTGGCCTGCTTGCTGATGATGGGCAGCAGCGAGCCGGGGACGTAGACCTCGTTCCAGTCCTTGACGCGCTCCTCGACGGGGCGGGACTTGGCGAGCTCGCGCCCGTGGTTCAGGAAGCCCTTCGGGTCAGCCATTGATCGCCGCCTCCATCATCTTCTCGTGGGTCTCGGTCTCGGAGAGACCGGCTCGCTCGGCGGCGTCCTTGGCGGCGAGCACTGCCTTGTACGTGCTGGGGATGATCCTGCTGAAGCGCTCGACGGCGGTGTCCCACTCGGCCAGGAGCTTCTCGGCGACGGTCGAGCCGGTCTCCTCCTGGTGACGGCGGACCACGTCGTGCAGCCACTGCTTGTCGGTGTCGTCCAGCGGCTCGACGGCGTCCAGGTTGCCGACGTTGACGTTGTCACGGTCCAGGTCGATCACGTACGCGATACCGCCGGACATGCCGGCCGCGAAGTTGCGGCCCGTCTCGCCGAGGACCACCGCGTGACCGCCGGTCATGTACTCGCAGCCGTGGTCGCCCACGCCCTCGGAGACGACCGTGGCGCCGGAGTTGCGGACGCAGAACCGCTCGCCGACCTTGCCGCGCAGGAACATCTCGCCGCCGGTGGCGCCGTAGCCGATGGTGTTGCCGGCGATGACGCTGTACTCGGCGAGGTGGTCGGCCGCGCGGTCGGGGCGGACGACGATCCGGCCGCCGGACAGGCCCTTGCCGACGTAGTCGTTGGCGTCGCCCTCCAGGCGGAGCGTGACACCGCTCGGCACGAATGCGCCGAACGACTGGCCGGCGGAGCCGGTGAAGGTGATGTCGATGGTGTCGTCGGGCAGGCCCGCACCGCCGAACTTCTTGGTCACCTCGTGGCCGAGCATGGTGCCGACCGTGCGGTTGATGTTGCGGATCTCCACCTGGGCGCGCACCGGCTGGGCGTCGGTGGCACCGGCTGCGGAGAGCGCGTCGGCGGCCAGCTTGATCAGCTGGTTGTCGAGCGCCTTCTCCAGGCCGTGGTCCTGCGCGATCACCTGGTGGCGGACCGCGCCCTCGGGCAGCTGGGGCACGTGGAACAGCGGCTCCAGGTTCAGGCCCTGCGCCTTCCAGTGGTCGACGGCGCGGGTCACGTCGAGGGCCTCGGCGTGGCCGACGGCCTCCTCGATGGAGCGGAAGCCCAGTTCGGCGAGGATCTCGCGGACCTCTTCGGCGATGAACTGGAAGAAGTTCACGACGTACTCGGCCTTGCCGGAGTAGCGCTCGCGCAGCACCGGGTTCTGCGTGGCGATGCCGACCGGGCAGGTGTCCAGGTGGCAGACGCGCATCATGACGCAGCCGGAGACGACGAGCGGAGCGGTCGCGAAACCGAACTCCTCGGCGCCGAGCAGCGCGGCGATGACGACGTCACGGCCGGTCTTCAGCTGGCCGTCGGTCTGGACGACGATGCGGTCGCGCAGGCCGTTGAGCAGCAGGGTCTGCTGGGTCTCGGCGAGGCCGAGCTCCCAGGGGCCGCCGGCGTGCTTCAGCGAGGTGAGCGGCGAGGCGCCCGTACCGCCGTCGTGGCCGGAGATCAGGACGACGTCCGCGTGTGCCTTGGACACACCCGCGGCGACCGTGCCGACGCCGACCTCGGAGACCAGCTTCACGTGAATCCGCGCCTGCGGGTTCGCGTTCTTCAGGTCGTGGATCAGCTGGGCGAGGTCCTCGATGGAGTAGATGTCGTGGTGCGGCGGCGGGGAGATGAGGCCCACGCCGGGCGTCGAGTGACGCGTCTTGGCGACCCACGGGTAGACCTTGTGGCCGGGCAGCTGGCCGCCCTCGCCGGGCTTGGCGCCCTGGGCCATCTTGATCTGGATGTCGTCGGAGTTGACCAGGTACTCGGAGGTCACACCGAAGCGGCCGGAGGCGACCTGCTTGATGGACGACCGGCGCGCCGGGTCGTACAGCCGCTCCGGGTCCTCGCCGCCCTCACCGGTGTTGGACTTGCCGCCCAGCTGGTTCATGGCGATGGCGAGGGTCTCGTGCGCCTCCTGGGAGATGGAGCCGTACGACATGGCGCCCGTGGAGAAGCGCTTGACGATCTCGGAGACGGGCTCGACCTCGTCGATGGAGATCGGCTGCCGGTCCGACTTGAAGCCGAACAGGCCGCGCAGCGTCATCAGCCGCTCGGACTGCTCGTTCACGCGCTCGGTGTACTTCTTGAAGATGTCGTACTTGCCGGAGCGGGTGGAGTGCTGGAGGCGGAAGACCGTCTCGGGGTCGAACAGGTGCGGCTCGCCCTCGCGGCGCCACTGGTACTCGCCGCCTATGTCCAGCGCGCGGTGCGCCGGGGCGATGCCGGAGGCCGGGTAGGCCTTGGCGTGCCGGGCGGCGACCTCCTTGGCGACGACGTCGATGCCGACACCGCCGATCTTGGTGGCCGTGCCGTTGAAGTACTTCTCGACGAAGGCCTCGTCGAGACCGACGGCCTCGAAGACCTGGGCGCCGCGGTAGGAGGCGACGGTCGAGATGCCCATCTTCGACATGACCTTCAGCACGCCCTTGCCGAGGGCGTAGATGAGGTTGCGGATGGCCTTCTCGGGCTCGATGCCGGGCAGGAAGGTACCGGCGCGGACCAGGTCCTCGACGGACTCCATCGCCAGGTACGGGTTGACGGCGGCGGCGCCGTAGCCGATGAGCAGGGCGACGTGGTGGACCTCGCGGACGTCACCGGCCTCGACCAGCAGGCCCACCTGGGTGCGCTGCTTGGTGCGGATGAGGTGGTGGTGGACGGCCGCGGTGAGCAGCAGCGACGGGATCGGCGCGTGCTCGGCGTCGGAGTGGCGGTCCGACAGGACGATCAGGCGGGCGCCGTTGTCGATGGCGGCGTCGGCCTCGGCACAGATCTCCTCGATGCGCGCGGCCAGGGCGTCACCGCCGCCATGCACCCGGTACAGGCCGGAGAGCGTGGCGGCCTTGAAGCCGGGCATGTCGCCGTCGGCGTTGATGTGGATGAGCTTGGCCAGCTCGTCGTTGTCGATGACCGGGAAGGGCAGCAGGACACTGCGGCAGGAGGCCGCGTTCGGGTCGAGCAGGTTGCCCTGGGGGCCCAGCGACGAGCGCAGCGAGGTGACCAGTTCCTCGCGGATGGCGTCCAGCGGCGGGTTGGTGACCTGCGCGAACAGCTGGGTGAAGTAGTCGAAGAGCAGCCGCGGGCGGTCCGACAGGGCGGCGATCGGCGAGTCGGTTCCCATCGAACCGATCGGCTCGGCACCGGCCTTGGCCATCGGCGCGAGGATGACGCGCAGCTCCTCCTCGGTGTAGCCGAAGGTCTGCTGGCGGCGGGTGACGGAGGCGTGCGTGTGCACGATGTGCTCGCGCTCGGGCAGGTCCTCGAGCTCGATCTCGCCGGCCTCGAGCCACTCCGCGTAGGGGTTCTCGGCGGCGAGTTCGGCCTTGATCTCGTCGTCCTCGATGATGCGGTGCTCGGCGGTGTCGACGAGGAACATGCGGCCGGGCTGGAGGCGGCCCTTGCGGACGACCTTGGAGGGGTCGATGTCCAGGACGCCGACCTCGGAGCCGAGGACGACGAGGCCGTCGTCGGTGACCCAGTAGCGGCCGGGGCGCAGGCCGTTGCGGTCGAGGACCGCGCCGACCTGGGTGCCGTCGGTGAAGGTGACGCAGGCCGGGCCGTCCCAGGGCTCCATCATCGTGGAGTGGTACTGGTAGAACGCGCGCCGGGCCGGGTCCATGGAGTCGTGGTTCTCCCACGCCTCCGGGATCATCATCAGCACGGAGTGCGGCAGGGAGCGGCCGCCCAGGTGCAGGAGCTCCAGGACCTCGTCGAAGGAGGCGGAGTCGGAGGCGTCGGGCGTACAGACCGGGAAGATCCGGTCGATGGCCTTGTCGTCGCCGCCGAACAGGTCGGACACGAGCTGCGACTCGCGGGCCACCATCCAGTTGCGGTTGCCCTTGACGGTGTTGATCTCACCGTTGTGCGCGACGAAGCGGTACGGGTGGGCCAGCGGCCACGACGGGAACGTGTTCGTCGAGAACCGGGAGTGCACGAGCGCGATCGCGGAGGCGAAGCGGCGGTCGGACAGGTCCGGGAAGAAGGGCTCCAGCTGACCGGTGGTCAGCATGCCCTTGTAGACGATCGTCCGGGCGGACAGCGACGGGAAGTAGACGCCGGCCTCGCGCTCGGCGCGCTTGCGCAGCACGAAGGCCTTGCGGTCGAGGGCGATGCCCTCCGAGGTGCCGTCACCGACGAAGATCTGGCGGAAGACCGGCATGGTCGACCGGGCGGTGGCGCCCAGCAGCTGGGGGGCGACGGGCACCTCGCGCCAGCCGAGGACGGTGAGGCCCTCGTCGGCGGCGATCGTCTCGATCTGCGAGACGGCGTCGGCGGTGGATTCCTCCGGCAGGAAGGCGATGCCGACGGCGTAGGAACCGGCGTCGGGCAGTTCGAATCCGGCCACGTCACGGAAGAAGGCGTCCGGGACCTGCGACAGGATGCCGGCGCCGTCACCGGAGTCGGGCTCGGAGCCGGTGGCGCCGCGGTGCTCGAGGTTCCGCAGGACGGTCAGGGCCTGCTCGACCAGGGTGTGGGACGCCTCGCCGGTGAGGGTGGCGACGAAGCCGACGCCGCAGGCGTCGTGCTCGTTGCGGGGGTCGTACATACCCTGCGCAGCAGGGCGAGCATCCATGAAGGACCAGTTCTGGCCATTCGCGGAATGCTGGGACGGCTGGCGCGGCGTACGCATCGGCTCTCCCGTCGTCGTCATGTGGCATATGCAAAGTGCCGAGGGACGACGTTGGCCCTCGCGTGATCGCAAAATTTCGTGCAGGTTACATGATGGAGCGGTTCTCGGGAACCGGGATAATCCGTTCCAACATGCGGACACCGCGGGTTCGCGGCGGGGGTACCGCACCAGCAGTGGAAGCTTTGGGGGGCCCGCACGAAACGATCGGGTCAGATCGCCTTCCGTCGGCCCGGGGGGCGGGACGGGCGTCTTCGCCCAGCCCGCTCAGGGGTGCGCGACAGGCGTCATTGCCCGCAGCGCTTACGGCTCATGCCCGGTGGTCGCACACCCGAAACCAACGAGTAACGACTACTTATGCAGTCCCTTGCATAAGTCCGGGTCGCGCTATCCTACGGCCGTTCCGAACAAGGTGCCCAGGGCGTACGTCACACCGGCCGCCGCGCCTCCCAGGAACAGCTGCCGCAGCCCGCTGTACCACCAGGTGCGCGCGGTCACCTTCGCCACCACCGCGCCGCACAGGAAGAGTCCCAGCAGCGCCAGCAGCACGGCCGGCCACATGCTGCTCGCCCCCAGCAGATAGGGCAGGACGGGAATCAGCGCACCCAGCGCGAAGGAAGCGAAGCTCGACACCGCGGCCACGGCGGGCGAGGGCAGGTCACCGGGGTCGATCCCCAGTTCCTCCCGGGCATGGATTTCCAGCGCCTGCTCGGGATCCTTCGACAGCTGCCGGGCCACCTCGCGGGCCAGCCCCGGCTCGACGCCCCTCGACTCGTAGAGCGCGGCGAGCTCGGCCTCCTCGTCCTTCGGGTGCTTGCGCAGCTGGCGGCGCTCCACGTCCAGCTCGGCCTCGACGAGTTCACGCTGCGAGGCGACGGAGGTGTACTCGCCGGCGGCCATGGAGAAGGCGCCGGCGGCCAGGCCCGCGAGCCCGCTCAGGACGACGGTGTGCTGACTGACCGCACCGCCCGCGACACCGGTCATCAGAGCGAGGTTGGAGACGAGGCCGTCCATCGCACCGAACACCGCGGGACGCAGCCAGCCGCCGTTCACGTCCCGGTGCGTGTGGTTGTTCCGGTGCGCCTCGTGCAGCGTCGCCTCGGTCTCGATGATGGCCATGGAAAGAACCCCACTCCCCGCAGTTTTCCGTTTTGGACATGTTCCAGAGTTTTACAACACCAAAACTACGCCGCGGATTCCTTCCTCGCCAGCAAGGAAAGGCTGGGCTAACCTGCGGGTTTACCCTCTGCCGCTCACTTGATCATGAGCCCGCACAGATGTCGACCGGGTGATGCTGGGGCTCGTGAGGCTCGGCCGAGTCACCGGAGTGGGACACATGCCCCATGGCATCGATCGGGCTCCGCGCACGGGCACGGGGCGCACTGCTGGGCCTGGCCGTCGGTGACGCGCTCGGGGCCCCTGCCGAGAACATGAAGCCCTCCGAGATCCGCGCGCGGTGGGGCCGGATCACCGGGTACGTCGCCGAGAGGCCGGCCGGCACGGACGACACGGAGTACGCGATCTTCTCCGGCCTGCTGCTGGCCCGGCACGGCTCCGCGCTCACCCCCGCCCATGTGGAGGCGGCCTGGCACGAGTGGATCGCCGACCGCGACGAGGGCCCCTTCCGGGGCGCCGGTTTCAGTGAACGCGGCACCCTGGAGAACCTCCGCCGCGGCCTGGCCGCCCCGATCTCCGCCCAGCACCGGCACGCCTGGAGCGACGGTCTGGCCATGCGCGCGGCGCCCTTCGGGGTGTTCGCGGCGGGCCGCCCGGCGGAGGCGGCGCGGCTGGTCGCGATCGACGGCTCGGTGAGCCACGACGGGGAGGGCATCCACGGCGGGCAGGCCGTCGCCGCGGGCGTCGCGGCGGCGATGGCGGGCGCGCCGTCGGACGCGGTGGTGGCGGCGGCCCTCGCGGTCGTCCCCGACGACTCCTGGACGGCCCGCAGTCTGCGCCGCGCGGTGACCGTCGCCCACCGCGGCGAACGCGCGGTCCGCTCCGCGGTCGTCATCGGCGGCTACCCCTGGACCGACCTGGCCCCCGAGGCGGTCGCCCTCGCCTTCGGCGCGTACGCGGCGGCCGACGGCGACTTCGAGCAGTCGGTCCTGACCGCGGTGAACATGGGCCGCGACGCGGACACGACGGCAGCGGTGGCGGGAGCGCTCGCGGGTGCGACCCGTGGCGTGTCGGCGATCCCGCGGGCCTGGGCGACCGCCATCGGCCCGGTCCTCGGCAGATGCCTCCCGGCGATGGCCGGCCATCACGTCCTGGACGTCGCGGACCTGCTGACCCCGACCCCCCGCGACCCGGAGCCGGCACCGGCGGACTACACCCTGGCGCCCGACGGAACGGAGACCCCCACATGACGACGCAGGCCCCCGCGACCGCCGACACCACCCCCCAGACTGTCGCTTAGACACAGCGG
>NZ_JAKEIO010000141.1 GCF_021474405.1 [Streptosporangium] indianense | reverse complement strand
CCCCCACACCCCCGATCTCTTCGCCCTCTCGGAGATCCACGGCCCGGTCCTACGCCCCGGCGACCCCGCCTATCCCGACGAAGTCACCGGCTTCAACCTGGCCTCCCTGCACACCCCGGACGTGGCGATAGGCGCCACCGGCCCCGACGACGTCGTCACCGCCATGCGCTGGGCCCGCGCCACCCGTACCCCCGTCGCCGTCCAGGCCACCGGCCACGGCGCCAACTACCCGATCGAGCACGGCCTGCTGATCAACACGTCCCGCATGACGGACGTCGACGTCGACCCCACCACCCGCACCGCCACGATCGCCGCCGGCGCCAAGTGGAGCCACGTCATGGCCGCGGCCGCCCCCCACGGCCTGGCAGGCCTGTGCGGCACCTCCACGGACGCCGGCGTCGTCGGCTACACCCTGGGCGGCGGACTCCCGGTCCTCGGCCGGGCCTACGGCTACGCCGCCGACCTGGTCCGCTCCTTCCAGGTCGTCACCCCGGACGGCCACCTGCACGAGTCGGACCCCCAAGCCGAACCGGAACTGTTCTGGGCGCTGCGCGGCGGCAAGGGCAACGTCGGCATCGTCACCTCACTCGTCACCGAGCTGCTCCCCGTCCCCCGGCTCTACGGCGGCGGCCTCCACTGGCACGCCGAGCACACGGAGACCCTGCTGCGCACCTGGACGGACTGGACCGGTACGGTCCCGGACGAGATGTGCAGCATGTTCTCGGTGCTGCGCCTGCCGCCGATCCCCCAGATCCCCGAGCCCCTGCGCGGCGGCTTCTGGGCCCGGGTCGCGATCGCGTGGCCGGGCGACCCGGCCGAGGGCGAGGCCCTGATCGCACCGCTGCGGGCAGCCGCCCCCGTGGCCGTGGACCTGGTCGGGGACATGGCCTACACGGACCTGGACCGCATCCACATGGAACCCCAGGACCCGCTCCCGGCCCGCGAGTGCTGCATTCTGCTGCGCGACCTGACCCCCGACGCCCTCGATGCGTTCCTGGAGCAGGTCGGCCCCGGAGCCGGCGCCGAGCACCCGCTCCTCGCGGCCTCCCTGCGGCACATGGGCGGCGCACTGGCCCGCCCGTCCGCCGTCGAGGACGCCGTCTGCTCCCGGGACGCCGGGTACTTCATGGAGTCGGTCGGCATCATGCCCGCCCCGCCCGTGGCCGAAGCCGTCGAACAGGCCACGCGCCGCCTCCACACGGCCATGGCTCCGTACGGAACGGGCCGCACCATGGTCAACATCCACGGCACGCCGGGCGACGAACAGGACCGCGCCCGCGCCTGGACCCCGGAGGTCTACGCCCGCCTACGCCACGACAAGTCCGTCTACGACCCGGACAACCTCCTGCGCTACGGCCACGCGGTGACGCCCGCGTAGCCGCAGCCAGTGAGGTTCGGTCACGTCGTCGAGCGCCTGCGCCGCGCCCCCGGCCGCCGCTCGCTCGGCCGTGTCACCGGGTCCCCGGCCTCCAGCGCCGCCAGCCGGCGCTTCGCGCCGAAGTCGGCCAGGGCCTCCGCCAGCTTGTGCACGGACGGCTCGGGAGCCATCACGTCCACCCGCAGCCCGTGCTCCTCGGCGGTCTTCGCCGTGGCCGGGCCGATACAGGCGATCACGGTGACGTTGTGCGGCTTGCCGGCGATGCCGACCAGGTTCCGCACGGTGGACGACGAGGTGAAGAGAACGGCATCGAAGCCGCCGCCCTTGATCGCCTCGCGGGTCTCCGCCGGCGGCGGCGAGGCCCGCACGGTCCGGTAGGCCGTGACGTCGTCGACCTCCCAGCCGAGCTCGATCAGCCCGGCGACCAGCGTCTCCGTGGCGATGTCGGCCCGCGGCAGGAACACTCTGTCGATCGGGTCGAAGACCGGGTCGTAGGGCGGCCAGTCCTCCAGCAGACCGGCGGCCGACTGCTCACCGCTCGGCACCAGGTCGGGCTTCACGCCGAACGCGATCAGCGCCTTCGCCGTCTGCTCGCCGACGGCCGCGACCTTGATGCCCGCGAAGGCACGCGCGTCGAGCCCGTACTCCTCGAACTTCTCCCGCACGGCCTTGACCGCGTTCACCGAGGTGAAGGCGATCCACTCGTAGCGGCCCGTGACGAGCCCCTTGACCGCGCGCTCCATCTGCTGGGGCGTGCGCGGCGGCTCGACGGCGATCGTCGGCACCTCGTGCGGCACGGCCCCGTACGACCGCAGCTGGTCGGAGAGCGAAGCCGCCTGCTCCTTCGTGCGCGGCACGAGCACCTTCCAGCCGAACAGCGGCTTGGACTCGAACCACGCGAGCTGGTCGCGCTGGGCGGCGGCGGAACGGTCCCCGACCACGGCTATGACCGGCCGGCCGCCGTCGGGCGAGGGCAGCACCTTGGCCTGCTTCAGCGTCTGCGCGATCGTGCCGAGCGTGGCGGTCCAGGTGCGCTGCCGGGTGGTCGTACCGGCGACGGTGACCGTCATCGGGGTGTCCGGCTTGCGCCCGGCGGAGACGAGCTCGCCGGCCGCCGCCGCGACGGAGTCCAGCGTCGTGGAGACGACGACCGTGCCGTCCGACGCCCCGACCTCCGTCCAGCACCGGTCCGACGCCGTCCGCGCGTCGACGAACCGCACGTCCGCGCCCTGCGCGTCCCGCAGCGGCACACCGGCGTAGGCGGGCACACCGACGGCGCTCGCGATGCCGGGGACGACCTCGAAGGGCACCCCGGCGGCGGCGCACGCCAGCATCTCCTCGGCGGCGTACGTGTCGAGGCCCGGGTCCCCGGACACGGCACGCACGACCCGCCTGCCGCCCCGCGCGGCCTCCATGACAAGATGTGCGGCATCCCGCACCGCGGGGACTGCGGCGGTGGTTGACGTGCCGTCAACTACCGTCAGCTGGGGCGTTCCTGTGCCCGGCGCCGGGTCCTGGGAAGGATCCGGATCCGTGTGCACTTCGGAGACGCCCTGCCTGGCGTGCTGACGTACGACGTCGAGCACCTCGTGCTCGGCGACGAGGACGTCCGCGTTCGCCAGCGCCTCCACGGCGCGCAGAGTCAGCAGTCCCGGATCTCCGGGTCCGGCACCCAGGAAGGTGACGTGCCCGTGTTCAGGACCGGCGGAAAGGGTGGTGGGGCTCAATGTGCTCGCTCCCCCATCAGACCGGCCGCGCCCTGGGCGAGCATCTGGGCCGCGAGTTCGCGACCGAGCGCCGTTGCCCCGTCGTGCGTCTCGGGCACGGGACCGGTGGTGGACAGCTGCACCATGCGCGTGCCGTCGGTGGTCCCGACGACGGCGCGCAGGCGCATTTCCTTGACAATCTGCATGTCGGCCTGGCGGTCCCCCCGCTCGAGCGGTGCCGAGAGCGGGGGAAGGTCGGCCAGCGCGCCCACGGGGGCGCTGCAACCGGCCTCCAGGGCGGCGAGCAGTGATCGCTCGGCCGTCACGGCGATCCGTGTGAACGGGTCGTCGAGTTCGGCGAGCGCGGCGACGAGGTCCGCGTTGACCGCGGCGCACTCGATCGCCAGGGCCCCCTGGCCGGGGGCGGGCAAAACCGTGTCGACCGACAGGAAGTCGGTCACCTCGTCACCGCGGCCGATCCGGTTCAGTCCGGCGGCGGCCAGCACGACGGCGTCCAGCTCCCCGCTGCGCACGAACCCGATGCGGGTGTCGACGTTGCCGCGGATCGGGACCGTCGCTATGTCCAGGCCGTGGCTGCGGGCGTACGCGTTGAGCTGCGCCATGCGGCGCGGGGAACCCGTGCCGATGCGTGCCCCGGAGGGCAGGTCGGTGAACTTCAGGCCGTTCCGGGCGACGATCACGTCCCGCGGGTCCTCGCGCACCGGCACGGCGGCCACGACCAGGTCGTCGGGCTGCGTGGTCGGCAGGTCCTTCAGCGAGTGCACCGCGAAGTCGACCTCCCCCGCGAGCAGCGCGTCGCGCAGCGCGTTGACGAACACGCCGGTGCCGCCGATCTGGGCGAGCTGCTCGCGCGAGACGTCGCCGTACGTGGTGATCTCGACGAGCTCGACGGGCCGCCCGGTCACCCGGCTGACGGCTTCCGCCACCTGGCCGGACTGGGCCATGGCGAGCTTGCTCCGCCTGGTGCCGAGCCTCAGCGCCCCTTGTGCATCCGCTCCCCGCAAGGGCGCCTCAGCCGGTGCCGAGGATGCGACCGTGCTCAGCCCTTCGGGCCTCCGCGCGCTCGTGCCCTCGGCGCCGGCGCGCCCCAGCGGCTCACGCGTGTCGTTCATGCCGGCCCTCGGTCTCTCTGGGTGGTGCTTTCCTCGGCCCGGGAGACGGCGGCCACCGTCTCGGGGTCGAGGTCGAACAGGGTCCGCAGCGCGTCCGCGTACCCGGCGCCGCCGGGTTCGGCCGCGAGTTGCTTGACCCGCACGGTCGGCGCGTGGAGCAGTTTGTCGACCACGCGCCGCACGGTCTGGGTGATCTCCGCTCGGTGCTTGTCGTCGAGTCCGGGCAGCCGCCCGTCGAGCCGGGCGATCTCGCCGGCCACGACGTCGGCGGCCATGGTGCGCAGGGCGACCACGGTCGGCGTGATGTGCGCGGCCCGCAGTGCTGCCCCGAAGGCCGCGACCTCGTCGGAGACGATACGCCGGACCTGGTCCACATCGGCAGCCATCGGAGCGCCCGCGGAGGCCTCCGCCAGCGATTCGATGTCCACCAGCCGCACCCCGCCCAGCCGGTGCACGGCCGCGTCGATGTCGCGCGGCATGGCGAGGTCGAGCAGGAAGAGCACGGGCTCGGGCCGCTGCGGCTCCTCGACCGGCTCGGGCCGGCGCCGCTCGGGGATCCGGCCGACGGTGGCGGCGGTCGCGGCGAGGGCGGCGATGGCGTCGGTGTCCGCGGCCGGGTCGAGCGTGCCGGTCTGTCCCGGCCGGGCCGAAGCGCCCGCCGCGCGCCGGTCGCCGCCCACCGTGCCGTTGTCCACCCACGCCGCGTGCTGCTCCAGGTCGGCGGCGGCCATCCCGGCCACGGCGGCCTCGCCCAGCACGGAGAATCCGGCGGTGCCCTGCACGGCGGACAGGTCCAGGGGACAGCCGTCCTCGCTGCCGAGGCTGGTGCCCGACGGGCCACTGCGCTGCGCACCCGGGCCGGACGCGCCGCCCGGACCGTCCTCGCCGGGCACGGCCGAGGGCGCGGGCGTACGGCCCTCGATCGCCTCGGCGACCGACTCGGCCGACAGGACCAGGCCCGTCGCGCCGGTGCAGGAGACGGCGACGTCGGCACGTGTCAGCTCGGCCGGCACCGACTCCATCGGTACCGCGCGGGCCGCCACGTCCGTGTCGTCGCCCTCCATGAGGATCTGCGCCAGGCGCTCGGCCCGGTCGAAGGTCCGGTTGGCGACGACGACCTCGGCGACCCCGGCCCGCGCGAGCGTGGCCGCGGCCAGGGAGGACATCGACCCGGCCCCGATGACCAGGGCCTTCTTGCCCCGGGCCCACCGCTGTATGTTCCCGCCCCGGGCCAGCTGCTCCAGACCGAAGGTGACCAGGGACTGGCCGGCGCGGTCGATGCCCGTCTCGGAGTGGGCGCGCTTGCCCACCCTGAGGGCCTGCTGGAACAGGTCGTTCAGGAGGCGGCCGGCGGAGTGCAGCTCCTGCGCCCGGGCCAGGGAGTCCTTGATCTGGCCGAGGATCTGCCCCTCGCCGACGACCATCGAGTCCAGGCCGCAGGCCACCGAGAACAGGTGGTGGACGGCCCGGTCCTCGTAGTGCACGTAGAGATAGGGAGTGAGTTCCTCCAGGCCGACCCCGCTGTGCTGGGCGAGCAGCGTGGACAGCTCGGCGACACCGGCGTGGAACTTGTCCACGTCGGCGTACAGCTCGATGCGGTTGCAGGTGGCGAGCACCGCGGCCTCGGAGGCCGGTTCGGCGGCGACCGTGTCCTGGAGCAGCTTGACCTGCGCGTCCGTGGTCAGCGCGGCTCGCTCCAGGACGCTGACCGGGGCGCTGCGGTGGCTGAGTCCGACGACGAGGAGGCTCATGCCGGCATCACGGCGGGCATGTCCCCGTCGGGCCCCTGGTCGGCGGAGTCGCTGCGGGCGGCGGCGGCCGGGACGCCGCCGTCGGAGGAGGCGGCCTCCTCCCCGGCCTTGCGCTGCTCGTGGAAGGCGAGGATCTGCAGCTCGATGGAGAGGTCGACCTTGCGCACGTCGACGCCGTCCGGGACGGACAGCACGGTCGGCGCGAAGTTCAGGATGGAGGTGACACCGGCGGCCACCAGCCGGTCGCAGACCGCCTGGGCGGCACCGGCGGGGGTGGCGATGACACCGATCGACACGCCGTTGTCCTGGATGATCTTCTCCAGGTCGTCGGAGTGCTGCACGGGGATCCCGGCGACGGGCTTGCCGGCCATGGCCGGGTCGGCGTCGATCAGCGCGGCGACCCGGAAGCCACGGGAGGCGAACCCGCCGTAGTTGGCGAGGGCGGCGCCGAGGTTGCCGATACCGACGATCACAACCGGCCAGTCCTGGGTGAGCCCCAGTTCGCGGGAGATCTGGTACACGAGATACTCGACGTCGTAGCCGACACCCCTGGTCCCGTAGGAGCCGAGGTAGGAGAAGTCCTTGCGCAGCTTCGCGGAGTTGACCCCCGCCGCGGCCGCGAGCTCCTCGGAGGAGACCGTGGGGACGGAGCGCTCCGACAGCGCGGTCAGAGCGCGGAGGTACAGCGGAAGCCGGGCGACGGTGGCCTCGGGAATCCCTCGGCTGCGGGTCGCCGGTCGGTGAGTTCGGCCAGTTGCCACGGTGCTCCTGCGGGTAGAGCGGGGCTGTAGGCGGTCATACGTCCCTACATGACCGCCCCGTCGAATGCAGGCTATGTCTTTGTGAACGCGTGCACAAAGATGGTGTCCGATTTGCCCGGCCAACGTGACCGGGGTCACGCGCCCCCGGCACACACGCAGGGAACCAGTGCCGGAGCGCCACCGCTCCTTGTCTTCTGGGGGCAAAACCGCACACTCTCCTCAGTGAATCCCGCCCCCGAGACCAAGCCACCATCGATCCTAAGCGACCCGGCGGCCTCTTTTGGACTGATCGGTCAGTCGCTGACCGGGCGGGATCAGTCGGTCAGCGCCTTGCGCAGGCGGTCCTCGCTCACGCGCCAGAACGTGTGCTGCCTGCCGTCCACCAGCACGACCGGGATCTGCTCCCAGTACTGGTCGTGCAGTTCCCGATCCTCGGTGATGTCCTTCTGCTCCCAGGCGACTCCCAGATCACCGCACACCTTCTCCACAACGGCCTGTGCGTCATCACACAGATGACAGCCGGGCTTGCGGATCAGCGTGACGAGCCGGTCACCGGAGGGCCTGCGACGGAAGAGGGGACTCATGTCGGCCATTGTCGCGCGCCCGCGGACAAGCGGAACACGCCGAGAAGCCCCCGGCCCACGCGCCGGCCGCCTCCGTCCCGCGGGGGGTCTTTTGACGACATGCTTGCCGAGAGTTCACACGCCCCCAACCTCTCGGCTCCGGAACCCCCGAACGAACTGGCTATGCTCACGCCATGGCCGCTCTCGGATGGCTCACTCCCCGTAGGCGCTCCGCCACGGCGCGGAGCGTTTTGGCTGGCGAGGCCTCGGCGGAGGCAGCCCGCAAGTCCACCCAGGAAGTCGCCGGCACGACCGAGGAACCGCAGTTCCCGGTCCACGGCGACGACCGGGCCGCCGCGTTCTTCGACCTGGACAACACGGTCATGCAGGGCGCGGCCATCTTCCACTTCGGACGGGGCCTGTACAAGCGGAAGTTCTTCGAGACGCGCGAGCTGGCGAAGTTCGCCTGGCAGCAGGCGTGGTTCCGGCTCGCCGGGGTCGAGGACCCCGAGCACATGCAGGAGGCCCGCGACTCGGCCCTGTCGATCGTCCAGGGCCACCGCGTCGCCGAACTGCAGTCGATCGGCGAGGAGATCTACGACGAGTACATGGCCGAGCGCATCTGGCCCGGCACCCGCGCCCTCGCCCAGGCCCACCTGGACGCCGGCCAGAAGGTGTGGCTGGTGACGGCCGCCCCCGTCGAGATCGCCACGGTCATCGCCCGCCGCCTCGGCCTGACCGGCGCCCTCGGCACGGTCGCCGAGTCCGTCGACGGCGTCTACACCGGCAAACTCGTCGGCGAACCCCTGCACGGCCCGGCCAAGGCCGAGGCCGTACGCGCCCTGGCCGCCGCCGAGGGTCTGGACCTCGGCCGCTGCGCCGCCTACAGCGACTCGCACAACGACATCCCGATGCTCTCGCTGGTCGGCCACCCCTACGCCATCAACCCGGACAGCAAGCTGCGCAGGCACGCCCGGGAGCTGGACTGGCGCCTGCGCGACTACCGCACGGGCCGCAAGGCGGCCAAGGTCGGCATCCCGGCCGCGGCGGGCGTCGGCGCGGTCGCGGGCGGCACGGCGGCCGCAATCGCCCTGCACCGCCGCCGCCGCTGACGGTCCGATCAAACCGGGACAGCGATGTTTGCGGCCTGACAGTCGCCGTAAATCCAACAGGCGTACCCCCACAACCTCGTGTCCAGTCCTCTTGGCTGCACACGGCCACAACACGCCCTGGACTCAGCCCCTATCCGAAGGATTCCGATCAACAACCGGTCACCCTGCGGCACTTGATCCGGTGTCAATCGGTTACGGAAGCGACGTAATCGATGATTTGAGCAACTCGGTGTAGCAGGGCCTGCACGAAGCGTTATTCTCCTCAGACGCAAACCGGTACCTCTCCGTCGCTACGACGAGTGAAAGGTCCCGCACTGCACGTGATGGAAGCTCTGCCTCTGGGAGTCCCGTGTACCCACACGTCGGGGTTGACGCCTCGGGCCTGGCTACGCTGCGCGCAACGGTCCACGACCTGTTGCGCGGCTTCGTCCCCACCGCGTACGCCGTCCCCGCATTCGCCGCCGCCGCGCCCGTAGGCCCTTGCTACGCACTGGCCGACGGCAGCGCCGCGGTCGGCAGGCGAGGGCGCCACTCCGGCGCGGCCACCCCACGCCGGCCTGCCGCGGACAGCGACAGCGCCCGGATGATGGACCTCGTGGAGCGCGCCCAGGCCGGCGAGTCCGACGCCTTCGGCCGCCTCTACGACCAGTACAGCGACACCGTCTACCGGTACATCTACTACCGGGTCGGGGGAAAGGCGACCGCCGAGGACCTCACCAGCGAGACCTTTCTGCGGGCGCTCAGAAGGATCGGCACCTTCACCTGGCAGGGCCGTGACTTCGGCGCCTGGCTCGTGACCATCGCCCGCAACCTCGTCGCGGACCACTTCAAGTCCAGCCGCTTCCGCCTCGAGGTCACCACCGGCGAGATGCTCGACGCCAACGAGGTCGAGCGCTCCCCCGAGGATTCCGTCCTGGAGTCCCTCTCCAACGCCGCCCTGCTCGACGCCGTACGGCGGCTCAACCCCCAGCAGCAGGAGTGCGTGACGCTCCGCTTCCTCCAGGGCCTCTCGGTCGCCGAGACCGCCCGGGTGATGGGCAAGAACGAGGGCGCCATCAAGACGCTCCAGTACCGGGCCGTCCGCACCCTCGCGCGGCTCCTGCCGGAAGACGCCCGCTGACCGACCGGCACACTCCGCGACGCCCAACTCACGTTCCGTGACAGTCGGTTGACTTCGGCATCCGATCAGCCGACGTCCGTAACCCAAGTGCCGCGCCGCTCGTTGTGCGGGATGCAGGCTCCCTGTGGTCACCCCCTGGTCGGCTCCGGTCACTCGATCGTGCGGTCGTGGTCAGGGTGTGCAACCCTCAGGACCCCCTGGGGAGTCGACCGTCATGACGAGAGGAGGTGCCGCCAGTGATCGCGAACGTATCGGCGCACCGGCGGGCGAACGCCTTCGCCCAGGCCCTGGAGGAGCAGTCCGAGCAGGGCACGGCGGCCGAGCAGCCCGAAGGATCGGCCCCGGCCCCGGCCATCGCGGAATCGAGCGAACAGGCCCGCCATCTGGCGCTCGCCTCCGGGCTCGGCGCGTTGCCCAAGCCGGAGCTCGACCCGGAGGTCAAGGTCGTCCAGCGGGCCCAGCTGGTGGCCGCGTTCGAGGCCATGCTGCAGGAGGGCACCGCGGGCGGCGGGGCGAGGGACGGCGCGGTCCCCGAGCAGCGTTCCCGGGCCCGCGGAGCGCACCGCGCGCAGGCACTGAAGAAGTTCCGGCCGCGTTCCCGGCTCGCCAAGGGCCTCACCGCGGGCGGGCTCAGCGTCGGGGTGGCCGCCAGCGCCTTCGGCGGAGTCTCCGCCGCCAGCTCGGACGCCCTGCCCGGCGACTCGCTCTACGGCCTCAAGCGCGGCATCGAGGACGTCAAGCTCGGCCTCGCCGACGGGGCGGACGAGCGCGGCCGGGTCTATCTCGACCACGCCTCCACCCGGCTCAGCGAAGCCCGCCGGCTCATGGAGCGCGGCCGCAGCGGCCCCTTGGACCACGAGTCCCTCGGCGAGATCCGCCGCGCCCTGTCCGGGATGCGGCACGACGCCTCGGAGGGCCACCGGCTGCTCAGCGAGGCCTACGAGCGCGACCCGGACTCACTCGGGCCCCTCCAGGCCCTGTCCGCGTTCTCCAGCTCCCACCGCGAGGCCTGGAGCGAACTGCGCGACCGACTGCCCGTCCAGCTCGGAGACGTCAGCCGCGAGGTGTCGTCCGTCTTCGACGCCATAGAGGAGGACGTCGCCCCGCTGCGTTCCCTGCTGCCCGAGCCCCCGGCCACCGGCGGCGGCGACGGCAAGCGGCAGGGCGCCTCCGAGTCCGCTCCCAGCGGTTCCTCGGGCACCGGCCGCTCGACCCACCCCAGCGACAGCGCCGGCAGGCACAGCGACGAGCACAGCACCGGCAGCGGCAGCCCCAGCCGCTCGGCCGGGTCCGGAAGCGACAGCGACGGCCTGCTCGGCGGCAACACCGGCGGCCTGCTCGACCCGCCGAAGGGCAGCGAGGCCAGCACCTCCCCGTCCGCGGAGGGCAACACACCCGTCCCCGAGCCGGATGTGACGCTCCCGCCCCTCCTGCCCGGACTGCTGCCCGGCCTGGGCATCGACAGCGAAGACGCGGGCTAGAGGACGCGGACCACAAGACGCGGACCATAAGACGACTTCGGGGCGCCCCTTCAGCAAGGGGCGCCCCGAAGTCGTACACCCGCACAGACTCAGAAGAACACAGACCGCCGCTGCACCAGCAGCTTGTACAGCGTGTGCTGGATCTGCTCCCTGACCTGGTCGGTCAGGTTGAACATCAGCATCGGGTCCTCCGCCGCCTCCGGCGGATAGCCGTCCGTGGGGATCGGCTCGCCGAACTGGATCGTCCACTTGGTCGGCAGCGGAATCGCCCCGAGCGGCCCGAGCCAGGGGAACGTCGGCGTGATCGGGAAGTACGGGAAGCCCAGCAGCCGCGCGACCGTCTTGGCGTTGCCGATCATCGGGTAGATCTCCTCCGCCCCGACGATCGAGCAGGGCACGATCGGCGTCCCCGCGCGCAGCGCCGTCGAGACGAAACCGCCACGGCCGAAGCGCTGCAGCTTGTAGCGGTCCGCGAAGGGTTTGCCGAGGCCCTTGAAGCCCTCCGGCATCACCCCGACCAGCTCGCCCTGCTCCAGCAGCCGGGACGCGTCCTCCGCGCACGCCAGGGTGTGGCCCAGCTTGCGGGCCAGCTCGTTGACGACCGGAAGCATGAACACCAGGTCCGCGGCGAGGAGTCGCAGATGCCGGCCCGCCGGGTGGTTGTCGTGCACGGCGACCTGCATCATCAGGCCGTCCATCGGCAGCGTGCCGGAGTGGTTGGCGACGATCAGGGCGCCGCCCTCGGACGGGATGTTCTCGATGCCCTTCACCTCGACCCGGAAGTACGTGTCGTACAACGGGCGCAGCAGCGACATCAGGACCTGGTCGGTGAGTTCCTCGTCGTAGCCGAAGTCGTCGACCTCGTAGTCCCCGGTGAGGCGGCGGCGCAGGAACGCCAGGCCGCCCGCGATCCGCCGTTCCAGCCCGCCCCCGCCGTCCTCGGAAGGCTCTGGCGGCTGTTCATCGGAAGTCACGGGAACATCTTCCTGCACAACGGCCCTGGTGGGCAGGGGCTGCACCTCACGCACCGGCACGGACTCCGTGCCCGGGCGGCGGTTCCCGGCGCCCCGGCGCCGCTGGGGACGCTGCGCCGCGCTCCCCCGGGACCGGTCGTCGTCGAACGGAATGACCTTGGCGTCCGCCATCGTTGATGCGCTCCTCAGTTGGCGCTCTGCGTCGGGGAGTGTCCGCCGCCCGCGAGGGGCAGGCCGGCGATCCGGTCGACGGCCCCCGCGAGGGCCTCCGGCGGAAGGAGTCCGGGGCCCTGGCTGCGGGCGAAGTCCGCGAACGTCTCCGCGGTCGTGTACTTGGGCTGGAATCCCAGCGTCTCGCGCATCTGGCCCGTGGCGACCACCCGGCCGTGCGTGAGCAGCCGGATCTGCTCGGGCGAGAAATCCGTCATCCCCAGCGTACGCACCAGCGAGCCCGCCCAGGTGACGGCCGGGAGCAGCAGGGGCACGGTGGGGCGGCCGAGGCGCCGGGAGCACTGGGAGAGCAGCAGCACACCGTCGCCGGCGATGTTGAAGGTGCCGCTGTTGAGGGTGCCCCGCCGGGGTTCGTGCGAGCCGAGCCGCAGCACCTCGATCACGTCGTCCTCGTGCACGAACTGCAGCCTCGGGTCGTAGCCGAACACGGTCGGCAGGACGGGCAGCGCGAAGTACGAGGCGAGCGGGGTGTCCGCGGTCGGGCCCAGGATGTTGGCGAACCGCAGCACGCACACGGCCACATCGGGCCGGCGGCGGGCGAAGCCGCGGACGTAACCCTCGACCTCGACGGTGTCCTTGGCGAAGCCGCCGCTGGGCAGGGACTTGGGCGGGGTGGTCTCGGTGAACACGGCGGGGTCGCGGGGCGCGGAGCCGTAGACGTTCGTGCTGGACTTCACCACCAGCCGCTGCACGGACGGGGACTTCTGGCAGGCACCGAGCAGCTGCATGGTGCCGATGACGTTGGTCTCCTTCAGGGAGGCCCGGTTGCCGCTGCCCAGCGGTGTGCCCGTCACGTCGAGGTGGACGATCGTGTCGGCGCCCGTCTCGGCGAGCACCCGCGCGATGCCGGGCTGCCGGATGTCGGCCTGGACGAAGTCCGCACCGCCCAGATGGTGCTCGGGCGGCACCGCGTCCACGGCGACGACCCGGTCCACGTCGGGGTCCCGCTGGATCCGCCGGACGAACCGGCCCCCCAGCTGGCGGGCCACTCCGGTCACGAGCACGACCTTGCCCAAGATCAGCGCCTTCCTTCCAGAACCTCTTGCCCCCGGCCGCGTTCCCCCGTGGGGCCAACTTAGCGGTTTGTTGTTGCTCTGTGATGACCGCCCGATGCGCGAAGTGACCGAAGCAGCCGGACGCAGGAGCCGGCGCCGGCACCACGGCGGCCCGACGCCGACATGCGTGTGGCCCCCCACCGTTCGGTGGGGGGCCACAGCAACGCTCTCGCGGCGTGCGCGTCGCGAACTTACTTCTTGTTGCGACGCTGGACGCGCGTGCGCTTGAGCAGCTTGCGGTGCTTCTTCTTTGCCATCCGCTTGCGCCGCTTCTTGATAACAGAGCCCACGACTACCCTCGCTCACTTCTCATCACTCGGTGTTTGGGCGCCATGGGCCCATACGACCTACGAGGGGCCAGCCTACCCGTCCGAGCGCTGAGGTCGTAATCGAGGAGGCCGGAGGGATCCCGAAGTGCCCTGTGGGGATCGCCCCGGCCCTGCCGTCAGGCGGTTTCCACCCCCACGTAACTCTCGCGGAGGTACTCGTGAACCGCTTGCTCCGGGACGCGGAAGGACCGCCCCACACGGATCGCGGGCAGATGACCGCTGTGCACCAGCCGGTACACGGTCATCTTCGACACTCGCATCACCGAGGCGACTTCCGCCACGGTAAGGAACTGAACCTCGTTCAGAGGCCTCTCGCCAGCTGCAGCCATGACACACCTGAACCTTCCGCACTCGACGGCCACCGGCTTCCCCTTCCGGTGACTCTTCGTCGCTGCGTGCTCACTCCCCAATGTAGGGGCCAGTGATGCGAGTGGGGAAGAGGTGCACCCATCGGCGGCCTACTGTGACAGACACGCCCGATTGAGTACGTAGCGGGTAAGCGGCAGGTAGTAATCGGACCGCACGCCGTCATCAAGTGGAACGACGACCGAGACGGACCCCTCGGCCTCCCCCACGAACAGCGCCGGGTCGTCCGTATCGGCCGGCCCGATGGCCTCGAACCCCAACTGACCTGCACCGCAGACCCATCCATGATCCCCGATCACCAGCTCGGGCAGGGGCCCGCCGGCCTCCGCACAAGCGGCCAGCACGGTACGAACCGGGAGAGGTGAGTGCGTATGTGCGCCGGGCTCACAACCGGGGCGTTCGGGATTCAGGGTCCGCACCAGCGCGACTCCTCGTACGTAGTCGAGGTTGTACGTACGTAGGCCGAACCGGGTCGTTATGTCGACACGGCGACCCTGCGCGGGGGTGAGGACGGCACATCCAGACGCCGACAGCGCGTCTGCCAGAGCGCCGTAGAAACCGAGCAGGCGGTGCGGGTGCCCGGTGCCGAGAAGCACGGGAGCACCCCGTCGGGCGGCCCCGGCGAGACGTTCCGCGAAGGCGTCCAGCGCTGCCAGGGTCCGCTCCGGGTCGATCACATCATGGCCGGAAACTCGCCGGGAATCGGCCGAAACGCCACACCGGTCCGCCATCAGCTCGATCAACTCGCGCTGCCGCCAGGCACCTTCGGGATCGATCCCGAGCAGCACCCGGGGGTCCCGGGCGGCGAAGAGCCGGTAACTGCGCAGGCTCTGCTCCCGCGAGGTGGCCACGGTCCCGGCAAGCCGCGCGCCCACCAGATGCGCACGCAGGGCTTCGGTGGTCAGCACAGACAGATCGTGCGCGACCGGAACGCGGCGTGTCCCGAGAACCGCCGAACACCGCACGGTCGGCCCACGGTCGGCGAGCGTCGCTCGCGACTGAGGTACGGCGGCGCGGGAGCGTCGGCGGCGGCAGCAGCAGAGATGCAGCGGCCCGGAGGCGTCGCTCGCGGCTGAGATGCGGGGCACGGGAGCGTCGGTGCGGCAGAGGGGCGGGGCGCGGGAGCGTCGGCGGTGGGAGAGATGCGGCGGCGCGGAGGCGTCGCTCGCGGCTGAGATACGGCGTCCGGGAGCCTCGGCGCGGCAGAGGTGCGGGGCGCGGCAGTGGTGCGGCGCCACTCGCGGCTCAGGTGCGGCTCTCCCCGCCTCTGTGGGCCGACCGTACGCGAGTCCTGCACAGCCCGCCCCGGCGTCAGCCCGTCACGCCAGCAGACCCCGCAGGGGGAACACCGCCCGTCGGGCCGCCAGGACCGCCTGGTCCAGCCGGTCCGCCGGGTCGTAGCCCTGTTCCCAGCCGGACCAGGAGACGGGCCAGCGCCCGTCCGTCATCCGCGCCGGGGCCAACTGCCGCGTCTTGGCGAACACTTCCTGCCGCCAGCCTTCGGGGATCGTCGCCTCGGGCTCCACGGCCCGGCCCGCCGCGATCGCGACCAGATGCGTCCAGGACCGCGGCACGACGTCCACGACCGCGTAGCCGCCCCCGCCCAGCGCCACCCACCGCCCGTCGGCGTACTCGTGCGCCAGGTCGTGACAGGCCACCTGCACCGCCCGCTGCGCGTCCAACGACACCGCCAGGTGCGCCAGCGGGTCCTCGAAGTGCGTGTCGGCCCCGTGCTGCGTCACCAGCACCTGCGGCCGGAAGTCGGCGATCAGCTCCGGCACGATCGCGTGGAACGCCCTCAGCCACCCGGCGTCCCCGGTCCCGGCCGGCAGTGCCACGTTCACCGCGGAGCCCTCCGCGGAGTCCGCCCCGGTCTCCTCCGGCCATCCGGTCTGCGGGAACAGCGTCCGGGGATGCTCGTGCAGCGAGATCGTCAGCACCCGCGGGTCCTCCCAGAACGCCGCCTGGACCCCGTCCCCGTGGTGCACGTCGACGTCGACGTACGCGACCCGCTCCGCCCCGAGCTCCAGCAACCGCGCGATCGCCAGCGAGGCGTCGTTGTAGATGCAGAACCCGGACGCACCGCCCGGCATCGCGTGGTGCAGCCCGCCCGCGAAGTTCACCGCGTGCAGCGCCTCACCCCGCCACACCGCCTCCGCCGCCCCCACCGACTGCCCGGCGATCAACGACGACACCTCGTGCATCCCCGCGAACGCCGGATCGTCCATCGTCCCCAGCCCGTACGACTGATCCGCCGCCGCCGGATCCGCCGAGGCGGCCTTCACCGCCCCGATGTAGTCCTGCCGGTGGACGAGCCGCAGCGTCGACTCCCCGGCCGCCATCGCGGCGACCACATCCACCTCACGGTCCAGCCCGAAGGCGTCGACCAGTCTCCGGGTCAGGGCGAGCCGGACGGGGTCCATCGGATGCCCCGGACCGAAGTCATAGCCCGTTACTGCCTCGTCCCACATCAGCTGTGCGCGGCCGCTCATGCCCGCCACCGTATCGGTCCGGTTGAGCCGCGAACGACCGGGCGTACACCAGTGTCACCAGCACCAACACCATCGGCACCAGCATCGCCCCGCGATAGCTCCACAGATCCCCGAGTGCCCCGACCAACGGCGAACCGATCAGGAACCCCACGTAGTTGAAGACGTTGAGCCGCGCCACGGCCGCGTCCGAAGCCCCCGGGAACAGCCTCCCGGCCGCCGCGAACGTCTGCGGCACCAGCACGCACAACCCCAGCCCCAACAGGGTGAACCCCAGCATCCCGACCCAGGCCCCGGGCGCCGCCGCCACCACGGCGAACCCGCCCGCCGCGACCAGCGCACCGCCCCGCACCACCGCGACCGCCCCGAACCGCCGCACCCCGAGGTCCCCGATCGCCCGCCCCAGCAGCGTGGTGACCATGTACACGTTGTACGGCACGGTCGCCATCTGCTCCGAGCTCCCCAGCACGTCCTGCAGATACTTGGCACTCCAGTTGGAGACCGTCGAGTCCCCGATGTACGCGACCGTCATCACCAGACACAGCGGCAGCAGCAGCTTGAAGACGAGCGTCTGCCCCTCACCGGCCTGCTCCGCCACGACCGTCACCGCACCCCGGTCGTCATCGACGTACCACCGGCTCCCCACCAGCACCGCGGGCAACAGCACCAGCACGACCGGCAGATACGACACGCACAACGCCAGATGCCAATGCGCCCCCGCCCACGCCAGCGACGCCCCGACGATCCCGCCCAGGCTGTACGCCGCGTGGAAACTGAGCATGATGCTGCGCCCGTACGACCGCTGCAGGCTCACCCCGAGCATGTTCATCGAGGCATCCAGCACCCCGACGGCCAGCCCGAACGCCGCGAGCGACACCGCCAGCTCGACCATCCGGTCCCCGGCGCCGACGCCGAGCAGTGACAGCAGCACCACGGGCTGGGACCAGCGCAGCAGCCGGCTCGGCCGCACCCGCTTCACCAGCCGCTCGGTGGTCACGCTCCCGACCCCGGCGAGGATCGGCACGGCGGCCAGGAAGGCGGGCAACAGCGCGTCGGAAACGCCGTAGCGGTCCTGGATGGCCGGGATCCTCGTCACGAGCAGGGCGAAGGCGACGCCCTGCACCAGGAAACTGCCAGTCAACGAAGCCCTGCCGCGCCGCAGCACATCAGTCATGGCGGCGAGCGTAGGGCCCCGGCCTACCCGTGGGTAGATCCAGCCAAAGATGAATTCGGTTCATCTTCTGCGGAGTTCCGGGTCCGGGCTCACAGCAGCAGGTCGGGCAGCTCCCCCATGTCGGAGAACAGCCGGCGCGCCCCGGCGAGCTTCTCCGCCGTCGTCATCGCGGTGAAGCCGTAGACGTCCATGCCGGCCGCGAGGGCCGCCCGCACGCCCAGCGGGCTGTCCTCGACGACGACGCACCGCTCCGGCGCGACGCCCATCCGCTCGGCCGCGTAGAGGAAGAGATCGGGGGCCGGCTTCCCCCGCCCGACGTCCTGCGAGCTGAAGATCCGCTCCTCGTCGAACCAGCGCTCGAGTCCGGTCGCCCGATGCGCCACACGGATCCGCTCATGACTCCCCGAGGACGCCACGCAGTACGGCACTCCGTCCGCGGCGAGCTTCTCCAGCACCTGGGAGGCCCCGGTGACGGCCACCAGTTCCTGCTCGAACGCGGCGAAGACCCGTGCGTGGAAGACGTCGTCGAAGTTATCCGGCAGCCGTTGCCCGGACCGCTCCAGGACCAGTTCATGAATGCGGTGCATCGCGGATCCCATGTAGTCCCGAATGGACTCCTCATAGGTGGTGGGGTGACCCAGCTCGGTCAGGTATGCCGCGAGCAACCGGTTGGAGATGGGCTCACTGTCGACGAGTACACCGTCATTGTCGAAGATCACGAGGTCGTGGCGCATGGGTCGAGCCTAAACGCAGAAAACCCCGCATCCGAAGATGCGGGGTTTTCCCAAGAATTGTTCGGCGGCGTCCTACTCTCCCACAGGGTCCCCCCTGCAGTACCATCGGCGCTGTAAGGCTTAGCTTCCGGGTTCG